>CAXTWM010000276.1:0-6932 GCA_964247915.1 uncultured Armatimonadales bacterium
GACCCGTACCGTTGGATCATCCTAATCGGGCTGATCACGGCGGCCATCATGGAGGTGCTGGACACGACGATCATCAACGTCGCCCTGCCCCAGATGGCCGGCAACCTCAACGCGACGATTGACGAGATCGCCTGGGTCTCCACCGGCTATATCCTGTCCAACGTCATTGTCCTGCCGATGACCGCCTGGCTGGGACAGCGATTCGGGCGCAAGCGCTACCTCGTCTTTTCCATCCTGCTGTTCATCGTCGCCTCGTTCTTCTGCGGCACGTCCAAGACGCTGATCGAGCTTGTCCTCTGGCGCATCCTGCAAGGGGCCGGCGGGGCGGCCCTCCTGTCCACGGCCCAGGCGACCCTGCGGCAGATCTTCCCCAAAGAGCAGCAGGGCCTGGTCCAGACGATCTTCATCCTCGGCATCGTCGTCGCCCCGACCCTGGGGCCGCTGGTCGGCGGTTATATCACCGACAACTACAACTGGCCCTGGGTGTTCTTCGTCAATATCCCCATCGGCCTCGTGTCGGCGTTCCTGGTCGGGAACTACCTGCATGACGCGCCGGGCGGCGCGAAGGCGGGCAAGATTGACCTGGCCGGCATCGGCCTCCTGACGGTGGGCCTCGGCTCCTTGCAGTATGTCCTGGAGGAAGGCCAGCGCGACGACTGGTTCGACAGCGTGGCGATCACCCGCCTCGCCATCCTTGCGGCCGTGAGCCTGTCCGCGATGCTGGCGTGGGAGCTGTCGCCGCGCAACAAGGCGCCGGTCGTGGACTTCCGGGTGCTGAAGAACAGGGACCTGTCGGCCGGGCTGGTGCTGTTCCTGGTGCTGGGCTTCGGCCTGTACGGCGGCCTGTTCATCTTCCCGCAGTTCACCCAGAACGTCCTCCAGTTCTCGCCGACCGCGACGGGGCTGGTGCTCCTGCCGGGCGGCCTGGCGACGGCCGCGGCGGCCATGCTTTGCGGCCGGATCAACAGCCTGCCGGGCCGCCCCGTGGACCCCCGGCTGCTGATCATCTCCGGGATGGCGATCTTCATGGTCTCCATGTGGCAGCTCGGACACCTCAGCACGGCCTCGGGCGAACCCGACACACGCCTCGCGCTGATCGTCCGCGGCTTCGGCCTCGGCTTCCTATTTTCGACGCTGAACGGCGTCGTGTTCGCGTCGCTGAAAATCCAGGAAGTTCAACAGGCATCCGGTTTGATCAACCTGGCCCGCCAGCTCGGCGGCTCGTTCGGGATCGCGTTCCTGAACACTTACATCTACAACATGGGGGCCTATCATCGGGTCAACCTGGTGTCCAATCTTTACGCCGGGGACCCGCTCTATAACCAGCGGATCGCGGGAGCGACCGCACGACTGATCGCAAACGGGAGCAGCGCGACGGACGCCCACATGGGGGCCTTGCGGATACTCAACGGCGCCGTGATGGCGCAGGCCTCCACCATGTCCTACAACGATGCGTTTCTGTTGCTCGGCATCTCCTTTGTCTTTGCGTTCCCCGCCGTGTTCCTGCTCCGCAAGCCCAAGCAAGCCCCCCCCGGCGGCGGAGGCGGCCATTGACCTGCGCCTATGGGGGGCACCCACGGTGGGTTGCCCCTACGCGCAACCGGGGTGTAGGGGCAGGCCCCCGTGCCTGCCCTCTCTCCCGTGCCTACCCTCATTTCCTTCTCTGGCCCCGTCCCCTTGACAGCCACCCCCGCCCCTGCTATAATCTGGAACCCTCACGCCGGTCTGTGACAGTGTTGTGACACTCGCGGCGGCTGTCCATTTTTGGTCATCCTCCGCCCGCCTCACGCTACCTCGTCATGGTCGGCACCTCCGGGGTCATCCACCTACCCCTATCGCAAAGTGCCACGTCCGGTTCCTGAAAGCGAAAAACTGATGCAAGCAAAATCTCTCCTGCCCCTGATGCTCTGGCTCGCCCTGGCCGGAAATGCCCCACATGCGACCGCCGCATCCCTCTTCTTGGGCAATAACGGCCGGCCCGCCGTCCGAAAGTTCGTGACCTCGGCATACTCCGTTTATGCGTCTGCCATCAAGCAGCGTGGCGTGGCCGGGCTTCAGAAGGTCGCCCAGCCGGATTTCACGCTGCGCCTTGATGGTAAAACCTACCAGGGCAAAGAGGCGTTTGCGGCGCTGGAACAGCCCTTGAAGGGCTTGCAGGGGGGCGTTTTCCATGTCAACATCCCGAAAGTGACGCTCACAAAGGACACCGCCGTTGCCCTGACGGCAGAAACGGTGGGCCGGAAGCTAGACCCTGAAACGACGGTCACGACAACGCGGTACTGGACGCAGACTTGGCGGAAAACGCCGCAGGGGTGGATGTTGGAGGCGAGCGATCAAAGGCCGCCGGAAATCAAAGGGCCTACCCCTATTATGACGCACTCGTTCGGTTCACCGCCTGACACTCCCCTGACGATCAACACGACCGCGCTGGGCACAGACCTCGGCACTCCCCCGGTATCCGGCCCGGTGCGGGACTTGTACGATCCCTATCTCGACGCCCTGAGAGGTCACGACGAGGCGGCGTTCCGGTCCCTTCTGGCGCCTGGTTTCAACTTCACCGATAACGGCAAGGTTCTGAGCCATCAAGCCTCCCTGAAGCTGACCGGCCAGATTCATGGGATGTTGAAGGAGTACCCCCGCTATTTCCTCACGGTCAACAAGTTCTTCGTCAAGCCGACCACGGCAGCGGCTCTGGTCGAGGAGAGGTTCCAAGGGACGGGGAAAGACGGCGACATGAGCGGCAGCTACTACTGGATACAGCATTGGGTGAAGACGGCGCAGGGGTGGAGAATAGACAACTTCTCGAGTCAGCCGATATTCAGATAGACTTACCCGCCTCTGCTCATTAAAGAAGGTCAAAAATGCAGCAGCTAAACCCGAGGCTTGGCGATCTTGGATCATTGATCTTGATCACGATAGGAATTGTCTGCGCTGACTGCATATTCGCAATCATGTGCGTTGCGGACTTCCTCGCCTCGGGATGGAGCGTATGGAGCGTGAAGAGGCTGGAGCCGTTCGCCGCGCTCGTCGCGGTCAGTCTCGCCCTCCTCTGGCGGTGTCGCCTGTATCACCGTTACAAGCAGGCGGTTAAGGCGGCTGAAACGCCTTATGACAGAACGGATGACGCACCGCACGGCGTTTGGCCTCCGCCGCCCCGGCCACCCGGTTAGTACAAATCAAGGTGAGGGATGCAGATGATACAGGAACTACAACAGACGGAGAGCAGAGGCAGGCCACGCGAAAGGAGCTTCTGGGTCCCATTAGGGCTGTTGATAATCCCGACCGTCACGTTCCTCATCTTCCTACTCTTTGGTTTTGCCGTGCGTCTGTCGCGTAGATGGCCGCTGTCGTCCTCCCCGCAACCGGCCTGGCTGCACTTCTGCGTGACGCACACACCGCTCTTCGCGAAGCTGTTTCTGATTGGGCTGCTCTGTTCGGGATTGAACTCCCTCGTCACGATCCTATGGTTTCGCAGAGAGAGATGGTCGGCAGGAGCACAACCGCACCTCGGAGAGATCGCGCCGCAGTCCCTTTTCCTGGGAGGAGGCTTCCTGCTCGTCACCCTTCTGACGGCGACGGCCTACCTCTACAAAACCCTCTGCCGCCTCCAAGTTCTCAACCCACGAGGTGTTCTGAGCGGCCTGATTATCAACGATCTTTTTCCGATAAGCGCACTCATCTTCATTATCAGCATTGTATGTCTGGTGGCGATTACCAGCCTTTCTTCTCTCGTTGAATTCTTCAACCGCCTCAAGCGCCCTGCACCCAGCACCGGGGCCCGGCCTTACACCCCTCCTTAACGGAGAGGGGCGGGTTTCCACGTCTTTCTCAGGTATAATAGTAGACAGATAGTAGTACACAGGAGACACGGAGGGAGTGTCCGGGAAGACAAGCGCGGGAAGGGACCAAAAAAGTGAACACAAAAAGTGCGAAAACGAACCTCCCGGTCGGTCTTCACGGTTCTAGCCCTGGAAAGGCTGCGCGCTCCTGTCAAGTAATCGTGCAACCGTAACCCAGCATTTCTCTCAGCCCCGGAGGGGCTTTGTGCCTTTCAAGGCCGGATCAAAAGGCCGCATCAAAATGTGCGATCACTTTTGCGCTCTTGTCGGCCCGGTCGTTCATGGCCGGGCGGCGACCGAGTGGGCCGAGAGCAGTGGACACGGATTTGCAGAAACGAACTGCCGACGCTTTGCGCTCTCCCAAACGCGATACGAACTTTCCGTAACATCGTCTCGTCTTCTGCCGTATGATTAGGATGACCCTGCGGTTTCCCTGAAAGGACTTCCCATGCCTAACCGGCCTGCTCTCGCGTTTTCCGTCTCGCTCGCCTGCCTCCTCGCGCCGATCGCCGCCCAGGCCGCCGTGCCCGCGCCGGACTTCGACGTATCCGCCGCCACCCTGATCCACTCCGCGCCCGCCGCCGCCGCCTTCCCGGACGCCTCCGCCATCACCCTGCGCGACGAGAGCGTCACCAAGCTGAACGCCGACGGGACCAGCGTGGACGTGACGCACGAGACGTTCAAGATCTTCAACCAGCGCGGCCACGACAAGGCCGAGCTGTCCATCCCGTTCAACGAGGCCAACGAGAAGATCACGGGCCTCCATGCCCGCACCATCAAGCCCGACGGCACCGTCCTGACGGCGGGCGGCGGGGACATCCACCAGACCGCGCCGTTCTCCGAGTTCGCCATGTACGACGACGCCAAAGACATCGGCATCTCCATGCCCGGCGTCGAGGACGGCGTCATCATTGACTACGTCTACACCCGCACCACCACCAAGTCGTACCTGCCCGGCCAGTACAGCGAGCAGTGGACGTTCCGTGACGGCGTGGACCCGGTCAAGTTCAGCCAGATGACCCTGAGCGCGCCCGCGGCCATGAAGATCCAGACCCTGCCGCGCAACACGTTCGGCATGACCGCGACGCAGACGCTGTCCAAAGACGGCGCCCGGAAGACCTATGTCTGGCGGATGGAGAACCTGGCCCCCCTGGTGCCGGAGCCGATGATGCCGCCCGCCTCCACCTTCCTGCCCACCCTGGAGCTGTCCACGATCCCCTCCTGGCAGAACATCGCCCGCTGGTATCAGGGGCTGGCGTCGGGCCAGATGGCCGCCTCGCCCGAGATCAAGGACACGGTGAAAGCGCTGACGGCGGGCAAGACGTCCGACACCGAGAAGGCCAAGGCCATCTACTACTGGGTCGAGGGCCGGACCCGCTACGTCGCCCTGGAGCTGGGCCTGTCCGCCTTCCAGCCCCACCCCGCCGCCGAGGTCTGCCGCAACCGCTACGGCGACTGCAAGGACATGGCGACCCTCCTCGTCACCATGCTCCACGAGGCGGGCATCAAGACCGCCTGGCCGGTCCTGCTGGGCGCGGGGCGGACGGAGCCGGTGCATGACAACCTCGCCGCCCCCTACTTCTTCAACCACGCCATCGTCCGCGCCGACATTGACGGCAAGCCGTACTGGTTCGACTCGACGGCGGAGATGTGCCCCTTCGGCCAGATCCCCGGCGGCGACCGGGGCGTGGACGCCTTCGTGGTCCGCGACGGGGCGGGCACGTTCGAGACGATCCCGACCGGGACGCCCTCGGACAACCGCGAAACGACGCTCACTGAGGTGGCCCTGCATCCCGACGGCAGCGCGGACTGCCACACGACGATCCACATGGACGGCGACAACGGCCTGGGCGCGCGGGTCCAGTTCCGGGGCCTCCAGGACGCGCAGGTAAAGCCCGGCTTCCAGAACATGGTCAGCCGCATCAGCCCCAACGCCACCCTGTCCAACTACACGCTCAGCCCGCTGGCCGACCGCGACCAGCCCGTCGTGTTCGACCTGACGTTCCACGCCCCGCTCTGGGCCATCAAGACCGGGCATCTGCTCATCCTCAACGGCCAGGACATGACCGGCGCCCCTTTCGACCGCGCCGACCGGAGGTTCCCCATCTACCAGAGCCAGACGGCGCAGGCCGAGGACGACCAGATCATCACGCTGCCCCCTGGCTACACCCTGGAAGACAAACCCGACGAGATTCACGAAAAGACCGCCCTGGGCGACTTCGACGAGACGGTCACGCTCGACGGCGACAAACTGACCGTCAAGCTGCTCGTCTCCTCCCACCCCGGCCTCATCGCCCCCGGCGACTACGCCGCCGCCAAAGCCCAGCACGAGAAGATCGTCGCCCTCCGCAAACAGCCCATCGTCCTGCGGCTGACGGAGAAGGCGGCAGGTGTGTAAGCGTAACGGAGACACAAAAAGGGCGAGCACAAGATGTGCTCGCCCTTTTCTCGCTCCTGCCTCATTAGACCTCTTGCCTAAGTCCCCTGGAATGACTTCCAGGGCTTTAGCAGTGCATCCGTCCGAGAGTAAGGACTAAAGGACGGGGCTTGGGGGCAGGTACTGAGCAGGTCTTTAGCAGGTCTATAGTCCGCGCAGGCGGACGGATGCACTATCAAAGACCCGGATTTCAATCCGGGGATTTCAATCCGGGGAAGGAGGCTGAGGACTTATGCAAGAGGTCTATTCTTTAGACGGCGCTTCCGCCCGGTCCGACAGCCGGATCGTGACGGCGGCGAGCGCGTCCGTCAGCTCTTGGGCGGTGACGGCTTTGCGGCCATTCTGGGTGACGAGCGGGGAGGTGGCAGGCAGGAAGCCGTTGGAGACGAGGTGCTTTAACGCCTGCCGGGCGGCAGGAGGGGCCTTTGCGGCGGCAGGAGGGGCCTTTGCGGCGGCAGGGAATGTCTGCGCGTGGAGCGGCTTGCGCCCGGCCTCGATGTAGCGGACGAAACGGTCCAGGGCGACGGCGAGTTCGTAGCGGGTGACGGCCTGGTCGCCCCGGAAGCGCCCATCCGGGTCACGGCCCAGGATGTGCTGGTGGAGGACGCGCCCGACGGAACCGGCGGCCCAATGGCGGGCGCGTCCTCCACCAGCAC
>CAXTWM010000277.1:0-6890 GCA_964247915.1 uncultured Armatimonadales bacterium
GGGCGGGGGTAAGTATTCGACGGGCGACACCGTCACCAACTACGAGAACGACGTCACCGACACCCAGACCCAGGTGGCGCCGGGCGACCTCAAGAAACTCTCCGTTGCCGCTCTCGTGGACACCAGCGTCTCCCCGGAAGCCGTCGCGACGCTGAAGACCTCCATCGCCGCCGCCGTCGGCGCGTTCCCCGGCGACGCCACCCGGCTCGTCACCGTCAACCAAATCCCCTTCGACATGAGCGCGCAGAAGGCCGAGGCGAGCCAGGCGCAGGCGCTGGCCTCGCAGGCGCTCTGGGGCAACATCGCCCGCGCCCTCGCCGTCTGCGCCGTCGCCGTCGTCCTGCTGATCCTGCTGACCCGCTCCACGGGCCGACGGGCCGACGGGCCGCAGCTCGCGCTGGCCGGCGGGGGCGCCAACATCGGCCTCCTGGACCCGATGCCGGACGCCGAGATGGCGGCCATCATGGGCGAGGGCGGCGTCCGGGGGACGGAGCGCGGCATGGAGCACGTCCTGGAAGAGCGCCCGCTGACCGTCGAGGATGTGCTGGCCGAGATGCCGGACCCCGAAGGCCGCCCGCGCCGCCGGGCGCGCGTCCCCTCCATCGAGGAGCAGCAGGACCTCAAGATGGAGAGCATCCGCACCATGATCAACGCCCACCCCGAGAGCGTGTCCCTGCTGCTCAAAGGCTGGATGGCCGATGACGTGAAGGTTCCTTAAGGCAAATACCATGGCGATACGTCCGCAGCCCCTCACCAACCGCAAAAAGGCCGCCATCCTGCTGGTCGCGCTCGGCCCCGAGACCGCCTCCCAGATCTTCCAGCACATGACGCAGGACGAGATCGAGGGCCTGAGCGTCGAGGTCGCCCGCATGGGGCGCGTCCCCTCGGCCCTGCGCGAAGCCGTCGTGGAGGAGTTCCATGAGCTGTGCGTCGCGCAGGAGTTCATCGCCGAAGGCGGCATGGACGCCGCCCGCGAGATGCTGATGAGCGCCTTCGGCGAGGAGAAGGCCGCCCTGATCGTGGGCCGAGTCATGCAGGCCCTCCAGGTGATGCCGTTCGACTTCCTGAAGAAAGCGGACGCCTCGCAGATCACGACGTTCATCCAGAACGAGCACCCACAGACCGTCGCCCTGATCATCGCCTACCTACAGCCCTCGCAGGCCGCCGCCATCCTGTCCGGGCTGCCGCAGGACCTGCGCGCCGAGGTCGCCCGGCGCTTAGCGACCCTGGACAAGACCCCGCCCGAAGTCATCCGCGAGGTCGAGAACGTGCTCCAAAAGAAGCTCTCCTCGGTCGTCACCACCGACTTCAGCCACGCGGGCGGCGTCAAGGCGCTCGTTGAAGTGCTGAACTATGTGGACCGCTCGACCGAGAAAACGATTTTGGAATCGCTGTCCGAGAACAACCCGGAGATCGCCGACGAGGTCAAAAAGAACATGTTCGTCTTCGAAGACATCATCATGCTCGACGACCGCGCGATCCAGATGGTGCTGAAGGAAGTGGATACGAAGGAGCTGAGCGTCGCGCTCAAGGGCGTCGGCGAGAACACGCAGGCACGCATCTTCAAGAACATGTCCGAGCGCGCGGCGGCCATGATGAAGGAGGAAATGGAGTTCATGGGGCCGGTGCGCCTGAAGTCGGTCGAGGAAAGCCAGCAGCGCATCGTGGGCATCATCCGCAAGCTGGAGGAGGCCGGCGAGATCATCGTCGCGCGCGGCGGCGGCGAGGACATGATCGCCTGAGATGCCGACCCTGACGCCCTGGCTACATCTCCTGGAACCTCTGACCGAGCCGCCGCCCGTCCAACGGAGAATGAGCGACGCGCCCGCCGAAGCGCCCCCGCCGGCAGGCCCGGACCCCGACGCGCTCCGGGCCGAGGCGGACGCCGTTCTGGCCCAGGCCCGCGCCGAGGCCGCCGGGCTTCTGGACGACGCGCAAGTTCAGGCCGAGGCGCTGCGCGAGGCGGCCTGGCAGGAGGGCCACCACCAGGGGCGGACGGAGGCGCGCGCCGCCGTGGAGGCCGAGGGGCGGGCGGCCTGGGCCGCGCGTCAGGAGGCGCTGCGGGCCGAGGTGGACGGCATGGTCGCCCAGATCGCCGAGGCGCGCGCCACGTTGTGGGCGCGGCAGGAGCCGGAAATGGTCGCGCTGGCCCTGGACATCGCCCGGCAGGTGGTCAAAACCGAGGTGACGCAGAACCCCGAGGTCGTCCGCGCCCTCATCGCCAACGCCGTCCGGCGCATCACGGACAAAGACAACGTCCGCGTCCGCGTTTCGGTCGCGGACGCCCCCCGCGTCAAGGAGATGCGCCAGGATTTGATGGAGATGATGGACGGCCTGCGGCACCTGGAAATCGTGGACGACCGCCGCGTTGGCGGGGGCGGCTGCGTGATCGAGACGAACGCGGGCACGATTGACGCCAAGATCGAGACGCAGTTTTCCGAAGTCGCCCGCGCGCTGGGGGTGGGTGAGAATGGATGAGGCAGTCCGTAATGCCGACGTAGGGGCGGAGGCTCCCCCCATTGACCTCTCCAAGTACCGCGCCATCGTCAGCCGGCTGGACACGGTCCGGGCCAACGGGCTGGTCACGCAGGTCATCGGGCTGGTCGTCGAGAGCATCGGACCCGCCGCCCAGGTCGGCGAACTGTGCGAGATTCGGCACGGCGGGCGCGGCGCGCCGACCGTGAAAGCCGAAGTGGTCGGGTTCAGGGCCAACCACCTGCTGCTGATGCCGCTGGGCGAGATGGCGGGCATCAAGCCCGGCTCCGAGGTCGTGGCGACCGGGCACATGCAGCAGGTCACGGTGGGGGATTTCCTGCTGGGGCGCGTCCTGGACGGCCTGGGCCAGCCCGCCGACGGCGGGGGGGCGCTCCACGGGCCGGGGGCGAGGCAGTACCCGATCTTCGCCGCGCCGCCGGACGCGATGACGCGGCGGCGCATCACGGAGCCGGTCGGGCTGGGCATCCGGGCGATTGACGGCCTGCTGACACTGGGCAAGGGCCAGCGCATGGGCATCTTCGCCGGGTCGGGCGTCGGCAAAAGCACCGTCCTGGGCATGATCGCCCGCAACACCACGACGGACGTGAACGTCATCTGCCTGGTCGGCGAGCGCGGGCGGGAGGTCCGCGAGTTCATCGAGAACGACCTGGGTGAAGAAGGCCTGCGCCGGTCGGTCCTGGTGATCGCGACCGGGGACAAGCCGCCGCTCGTTCGACTGAAGGCCCCGCTCGTCGCCACGGCCGTCGCCGAGTATTTCCGGGACCAGGGCCGGGACGTCCTCCTGATGATGGACTCGGTGACGCGGCTGGCGATGGCCCAGCGCGAGGTCGGGCTGGCCGTCGGCGAGCCGCCCGCCACGCGCGGCTACCCGCCCAGCGTCTTCGCCCTGCTGCCCAAGATTCTGGAGCGGTCGGGGACGAGTGACAAAGGCACGATCACGGCGCTTTATACCGTTCTGGTGGAAGGCGACGACGAGAACGAGCCGATCGCGGACACCGTGCGCGGGATTCTGGACGGCCACATCTGGCTCTCGCGCGACCTGGCCGCGCGGGGACACTACCCCGCCATCGAGGTGGGCCGCAGCGTGTCCCGCGTCATGTCCCAGGTCACTTCGCCCGCCCAGCGGGCGTCCGCGTCGCGCCTGCGCGAGACGCTGGCGACGTTCAAAGAGGCCGAGGACCTGATCAACATCGGCGCGTATGCCGAGGGCAGCAACCCGCGCATTGACGCCGCCCGCCGGCTGATCGAGCCGGTGCGGGCCTTTCTGCGGCAGGGAGTCCACGAGCAGTCCGCGATGGACACGACCATCGGAGCGTTAGAAAGCATTTTCGCCGATGAAGTTTAAGTTCCGCTTGCAGTCGGTGCTGGAACAGCGCGAGCGCCGCGAAACCCTGGCGAAACAGACCTTCGCCGAGTCGCAGGCTGCCGTGGCCCGCGCCGAGCGTCTCCTGGGCGAGATGCGCGAGGTGCGGCAGGCGCTGCTGGACGAACTCTGCCGCCGCCGGGCCGGGGCGTTCGACGCCTTCGAGACGCGGCTCTATCAGGACTACATGCAGGTCATCACGCAGTCCCTCACCGAACAGGAGGCTTACCTGCGCGAGCTGACGACCTCGTGCGAGGCGCACAAGCTGCACCTGGTCGGCACCGCGCGGGACCGGCAGGCGCTGACCAGCGTCCGGGACCGGCACCACCTGGCCCACCAGAAGACCGCCCTGCGCGCCGAGCAGGGCGTGATGGACGAACTGGCGACGGCGCGCTTCAACTTCCAGCAGCGCGCGCAGGAAGAACAACAGGCAGGGGAAAAGGAACAACCATGACCGACGAGATCAGCCGCATCACCGCCCGGATCAGCGCCATTCAGGAGCGCATCGCCGCCCTCAGCGGACCGACCGCCGCTCCCGTAGCCCCGGTCGCCCCGACGGCCCCGGACGCCGCCCCGACGCTGGCGAAGGCCCCGACGTTCGCGAAGGCGCTGACGACGGCGCAGGCGCTGCCGCCGATCACCGGCCCGACGCGGCTGCCGGAAGGCTCGTCCGTCCCCGCGCCGCCCGCCTCGCTCGGCCCCTTGCCGCCCCTGCCCGTCGCGCCGGGAACGGCGGACGTCGTCCCCCTGCCGCACACGGCCTCGGCGGGCGTGGACGGGATCATCCAGAAGTACGCTGCCCAGAACGGTCTGGAGCCGGCACTGGTCCGCGCCGTCATCAAGACCGAGTCGGACGGCAACCCGCACTGCGTCTCGCGGGCGGGCGCGATGGGGCTGATGCAGCTCATGCCCGCCAACGTCAAGGAGGCCGGCATCGCCGACCCGTTCGACCCGGAGCAGAACATCGCGGCGGGCACCAAGCAGCTCGCCGGCCTGATGAAGCAGTATGGGGGCAACCTCGACCTCGCCCTGGCCGGCTATAATGCCGGGCCGGGCAACGTCCGTAAGTACGGCGGCGTGCCGCCGTTTACCGAAACTCAGAACTACATCCGCCGCGTCCGGGCCGCGATGGAGAAGGGCTAACCTGCCATGAAAGCGGTGATCGGACTTGTGGGCATCGTCGCCCTGCTCGGCGTCCTCTACGGCCTGGCCTTTTTCGGCGTCCTCCCCATCCAGAAGATGGCCGACAAGTCCCCCGCCCTGGCCTCCGCGCTGACCAAGCTCCACCTCGCCAAAGCCAAAAAGCCCGGTCACACCGCCGCCCCGAGCGCGGCCCCCAGCCCCGAACAGCAGGCGCTCGACGCCCAGAAGAAGAAGCTCGCCGCCGATCAGGCGCAATTGGAGAAAGACCGCACCGCGTTTGAAGCACAGAAGCAGTCGCCCCCGGACGGCAGCGCTCCCCCCGCTTCATCCTCGGACAGCGCCGCCAAGCTCGGCGCGATCTACGCCACCATGTCCGCCGACGACCTCGCCCGCATCTTCGGCAAGCTGCCCGACCCGGACGTGATCCAGTCCCTGGCACAGCTCGATGAGAAAAAGGCCGGCCAGGTCCTCGCCGCCCTCCCCGCCGACCGCAGCGCCCGGCTCGCGCAGCGGATGGCGCTCCCCGCGCCGCACAGGCAGCCCCTGTCCGCCATCCCCTGACCGAGGCGACCTAATTTTTACCGGGGCGCATCCCGATGATACAGGAAGGGCGCGGCACCTCTGAAGTCACAGCTTCAAGCGCTGCCCACCTTTGTTCCTGGAAAGCGCGTCATGGTTCAAAACTCCCCCCGCATTTTTACGGTCGCTGATGCCGAGAAACGGACCGACCGGCTTTTCGTCGGGCTTCTCTGGGCGCACCTCGCGGCCTCCCTCCTCCTTTCACTTTGGTATCAGACGTGGGATCAGGCGCTCGCCATCGGCCTGCCGGCGGCCCTCGTCGTCACCCTGCTCGCACGGCTGCGGCCTGGCACGGTCCTCGTCCGCTGCACCGTCGGCGCGGCGCTGATGGTCTTCTCGGCGCTGTTCGTCCAGCAGACCCACGGCCTGACGGAAGCCCATTTCCACGTCTTCTGCGCCCTGGCCTTCCTGCTGGCCTATCGGGACTGGCGGGCCATCGCATCGGCGGCGGCGGCCATCGCCCTCCACCACGGCGCCTTCACGCTCCTCCAGACGCTGCACATGCCGGTCTACATCTACTCGTCCGACGCCGTCGGAGCCTGGACGCTGACGGTGATTCATGCCGGCTTTGTCGTGTTCGAGGCGAGTCTTCTGATGTTTCTGGCGGCCCGGATGCGGCAGGAATGGCGGCAGGCGGAAGAACTCGGCCGTCTGACACAGGCGCTGGCCGACGGGCGGCTGACCGGGGACGACCTCACGGCCCGCCTGGCCTGGCCCGCCGGCTCCCCGCTGTCATCCACGGCCGAGGCTCTCGACGGCCTGCTGGAGCGGCTGCGGGGCCGGATCAACGACGCCAAGGGCGAGGGCCGGAAGATCGAGGCCGACGCGCGCCGGGCGGCGCGGGAGACGGGCGAAGTCAAGCAAAGGAGCGAATTCGTCCAGACGGCGATCGTCGGGGTGTCACAGGGGGCGGCGGAGCAGGCCCGCCAGACCGCCCAGGCGACCGAGGAGATGGACGCGATGGCCGGGATGGCGGGGCGACTGGCGGACGAGACGCGGTCCCAGGCGCTGCTCATCCAGGAGATGGCGCGGGCCGTGGATGCGCTGGGCGACCGGACGGCGCAGGTCGCCGCCGCGAGCGCCGAACAGGCCGCCGCTTCGGGGCAGGCGCGCGCCGCCGCCACGGAAGCCGTGGGCACGGTGCGGGCGGCCTCGGACGCCACACGGGCCGCCGTCAGGGCGGTGGCGGCCGGGGCGGAACGCCTCAGCCGCAGCTCGGGCGAGATCGGCGCGTTCGCCGAGACGATCAGCCGCATCGCATCCCAGACCAATCTGCTGGCGCTGAACGCGGCCATCGAGGCCGCGCGGG
>CAXTWM010000278.1:0-6870 GCA_964247915.1 uncultured Armatimonadales bacterium
GGGGCGAACGCCTCCACGTCGGCGTGCAGGCGGGCGATCAGGTCGGCGGGCGGGCCGTCGGCATGGGCGACGATCAGGTCGGCCAGGCGGGCCGGGCCGTACTCCGCGCCCTCCGCGCCTTTGGCGGTCGTGACTCCCTCGGAGTAGAACACGAACAGGTCGCCCGGCGCGAACGGCAGGCCGAGCTGGCGGTAGGTCTCGTGCTGGCCGAAGCCCAGGGGCATGTTGTCCCCGCGCAGCATCCGGCAGGTCTTCGCCTGGGCCGAATAGTAGGCCGTGGGCGTGTGCCCGCAGTCCACATACTCCAGGCGCCTCGCCCCGACGTCGAACCGGGCGTAGCACAGGGTCTCAAAGCTCTTCTGGCCCAGAAACTGGCCCCCAACGGCGTCATGCACCTGCGTGACCACCTCGGCGGGGGTCGGCACGCCGCCCTGGCCCTGGGAGGCCCGGTGCAGGACGCGCAGGAAGTGGTTCTTGGTGGCGGCGGCGATCAGCGCGGCGGGCAGGCCGCGCCCCAGCACCTCGCCGACCACCACGTCCAGCGTTTCGCCTTTGTCCCCGCGCGCGGCGTGGGGGAAGAAGTCGTAGAAGTCGCCCTCCTGCTCGGAGCCGGGGAGGGTGGCGGCAGCGATCTCTAGGCCGGGCTGCATGGCGGGCGGCTCGGCCAGCAGCAGCGTCTGCCGGATGCGGACGGCGGATTCGTTCTCGCGCGCCCGCCCCAGCGCCAGCTCGTCGCCGGACGCCATCAGGGCCTCCTGCAAGTCCAGAATCCGCAGGCCCGCCCGCAGGCGCACTTCCAGTTCGTGCCGGTTGAAGGGCTTGGTGAGGTAGTCGTCCGCCCCGGCGTCCATGCCCTCGATGATGTCCTCCTTGCGAATCTTGGAGGTCAGCAGCATCATGTAGACGTAGGGCGCGTCCAGGCGCTGCCGGGCGCGGCGGCAGATCTCGACGCCGTCCAGGCCGGGCATCATCCAGTCCAGGATGGCGAGCTTGGGCGCCCCCTCCCCTTGCAGCGCGGCCCAGGCTTCGTCGCCGTCCTGCGCGATCTGCACTTGGTAGCCCCACTTGGTTAAGATCGTCTCCAGGAGCCGCCGCGTGATGGCGTCGTCGTCCGCAATCAGTATTCTCATCGGGTGTAGACCTCCTCGTTCCTCATTCTCATACCGTGTTTCAGTGTGCTAACCGTTCTCAAACTCCGCCAGGGCGGCGTCCAGGCGCGGCAGCGCCTGGCCCAAGTCCGCCCAGGCGGCGGGGGCCGTGTCCCAGTCGCCCTCGCGCCCGGCGTGTTCCAGCCGCAGGCCGGCTTCGCGCACCTGCTCGGCGCTGATATTGCTGGCCGCCCCTTTCAGCGAGTGGGCGGCCCGCTCCAGGGCGGGTCCGTCGCGCCGGGCGAGGGCGTCCTCGATCTGGGCGCGGCTGGCGACGGCCTGTTCGCGGAACAGTTCCAGAATCTCGACCAGCAGCTCGCGGTCGTCGTCCACGCGCTCCAGGGCGGCGGCGGCGTCGAAGACGGGCAGGGCGGGTTCGGAATCGTCTGCCAGCTCTTCAGCCTCGGAACCCTTCCTGTCCGAACCCCTCCCGGCTCGCTGAGGCTCGCCACCCTCCCCTGTTAGGGGAGGGCTTTGGAGAGGAGGCGAAAGCTCCGGCGATTTCTGAAGACCCTCCCCTAACAGGGGAGGGGTTCCGAAGCCGGCACCAACGCTGACAGGCCGTGCCGCCGTCCGGGGGGCCGGCGCCAGCCGCTTGAGCACCCCGATCAGCTTGTCCACCTGGAGCGGCTTGGAGACGTAATCGTCCATGCCCGACTGGAGGCAGCGCTCCCGGTCGCCCTTCATGGCGTGGGCGGTCATCGCGACGATCGGGACGTGCTCAACCGGCCCCTCCCCCGCCGACCCGTTTTGGCCGTCACGCCCCGGCTCCCCTTCACGCGCGCGCAGGAGTCGGGTCGCCTCGAAGCCGTCCATCTCGGGCATCTGGATGTCCATGAGGATCAGGTCGAAGGGCGTCCCCGCCGCGTTGGCCCGCTCCCAGGTCGCCAGCGCCTGCTTGCCATTAGCGGCGACGGTGATGGTGTGCCCCTGCTTCTCCAAAACCCGCACGGCCAGCCGCTGGTTGACGGCGTTGTCCTCGGCCAGCAGGAGGCGGAGGCCGCCATTCCCCAGGCCCTGAGGGGCCGGGGAAGACGAAGAAACCGGAGGGCGGGGGGACCCCGCCCCTGCGGGCAACGGTGTAGGGGCGGGGTCCCCCCGCCCTTCTTCCCCAGGCCGGTCTGCTGTGGGGGCCATATTCCCGCGCCCGTCCAGCGTCGTCACGATCAGGTCCAGCAGCTCGGACTGCTTGAAGGGCTTCGTCAGGTAGGCCGACAGGCCCAGCTCGCGGCAGTGGGCCGTGTCGCCCGGCTGGCCCGCCGACGACAGCATCATCAAAACCGACCGGGTGAGTTCCGGGTGGTCCTGGATGCGCTCGGCCAGCATGAAGCCGTCCATCTCGGGCATCATGGCGTCCAGCAGGACCAGGGAGAACGGGCGGCCCTGCTCCGACGCCCGCGTCATGGCGTCCAGGGCGGCCTGGCCGCCTTCCACCAGGGTCGGCGTCATGCCCCACTGCGTCAGGAGTTCCTGGAGGATGCGCCGGTTGGTGGCGTTGTCGTCCACCACCAGCACGGGCAGCCCCGAAAGGTCAATGTCGTAGTTCGGGTCCGGCAGCAGGGCCGCCCCGATGCCCATGCGGGCGGTGAAGTGGAAGACGCTGCCCTGGCCTTCCTCGCTCTCGATCCAGATGCGCCCGCCCATCAGGGCCACCAGGCGGGTCGAGATGGACAGCCCCAGGCCCGTCCCGCCGTACTTGCGCGTGGTCGAGCTGTCCGCCTGCGAGAACGCCTCGAAGATCTTCTGCTGGCGGTCCGGCGGGATGCCGATGCCCGTGTCCCGCACCGAGAAGTGCAGCAGCGCCGACTCCTCGGTCTGCGACTCGACGGCGACGCCCACCACGACCTCGCCCGCCTCGGTGAACTTGATGGCGTTGCCGGTCAGGTTGACCAGAATCTGGCGCAGGCGCCCCGGATCGCCGATCAGGACTGGGGGCACGTCCCGGTGGATGTCGGCGAACAGCTCCAGCCCCTTGGCGTGGGCGCGCAGGGCCAGCGTCTTGACCGTCTCGCCCAGCGAGTCGCGCAGGTCGAACGGGATCGGCTCCAGGTCCAGCTTGCCAGCCTCGATCTTGGAGAAATCTAAAATGTCGTTGATCAGCGTCAGCAGCGAGTCCGCCGACGACTTTACCAGGGTCAGGTATTCGTGCTGCTCCGGGTCCAGGTCCGTGTCCAAAGCCAGTTCCGTCATGCCGATGATGCCGTTCATCGGCGTCCGTATCTCGTGGCTCATGTTCGCCAGGAACTCGGACTTGGCCCGCGTCGCCGCTTCCGCCGTTTCCTTGGCGACTTGAAGCTCCCCCAGGGCGCCTTGCAGGCGGTTCAGGGCGGACTGGCGGGCCTCGAACTCCGCCGTGTGGCTCATGGCCGCCCCGATCAGCCCGGCCATCAGCTCCAGGGTATGCACGTCCACGGGGCCGAAGGCGTACAGCTCCGGGGACAGCACTTGCAGGACGCCGACCACCTTGCGCGTGTAGAAGAGCGGCACGACGATCATGGAGCGCGCCCCGACGCGGCGGCACTCGGTCAGGTCCACGCGCGGGTCCCGCTCGGCGTCGTCGCACTTGAGGAGCTGGCCCGACCGGACGCACTCGCCGGACAGCGAATGGGCCATCGGGGTCCTTAAGCCCACATAGGGCGCGGCGCGGCCCGAGGCGGCCCGGTAGACCATCTCTTGCCCTTCGGCCAGCTCGATGACCGCGCCGGAAGCGTGGGTCAACTCCATCGTCCGGGCGACGATCAGGTTCAGCACGGCGGTCATGTCCAGGGCCGCCGTGGCGATGTCGCGCTGGGTGGAGATGATGGCGCTGAACCGGTCCGTGTCCTCGCGCAAGGCTTCCTCGGCCCGCGTCCGCTCCGTCACCTCCGCTTCGAGGTCGGCGACGCGCCGGTCCACCAGCATGGCGAGGTGGCGCTTCTCGTCGGTCAGCTCCTTCTCCGACCGGGCGCTCTCGCCGACGATGCGCCCGACCATACCCAGGCCCCAGACCAGCAGGACGGAGAGCAGCAGCGCGGTGAGCGCGTGCGAGTCCGGGCGGGCGAGCTGGGCGGAGTGGGCCAGCCCCAGCCCCCGGCTCAGGCCGTGGCCGAAGTCGCGCCGGATCGCCCACGCGCTCTGCGAGGCGACCACGACCAAGGCGGCGGCCAGCAGCAGCCACGACTTCCGTCGCCCGTAGCGCCGGTACAGGCTGACCGCCAGGACGATGGCGGCCACCTGACAAGCCAGCGTCAACCCCAAAATGAGCAGTGCCAACATCCCTCGCCGACCTTTCGCGCCGCCCTGCCCGACCGCCCCCACCCGTCCTGAATCGTACCCTGTGCGGCGTTCATGTCCTTACACACTCATTCTAGGGGATTTCGGCGAAAATGTCAAGGATATAGGAGGTTACAGGTCGGGGAAAAGCCGCCCGCCCGCTCCCGATCAAGCGAGTGAGGTCACAAAGCAGTCCCAAAGCGGACACAGAGAAAAGCGGGGCCGGTCGTGGCCCCGCTTTTCTTCCCTTTTCGCTCCTCACTTTCGACGGCGTTCAGTAGACGAGGTTGCCCCCGAAGTCCGGCGTCTTCCCTTCCCGCACCAGTGCCCTCCATTGCTTCAGCTTTGCCCCGTGATCGAACGTCCAGAACCTGGCGCACTCGTCAAAATAGACCAAGACAGGCTGGCGATCACCCCGGTCCAGCAGGTCCTTGGCGAGCTGCATGTTGGGGCCGAACGTGTCCAGGGAAGGGGAGCCGGAGACGCGGCCCATCGCCAGCAGGTGCGCCTCCGCCCCAGCGGTGTCGCCGTCGCGCAGGGCCAGGCGGCCCAACACCATGTTCGCCTCATGGGCGTCGCCGCGCCGCAAGAGTGCCGTGGCATAGCGTCTGGCTCTGTCATAGTCGCCCGCCGCAAAGGCCGTCTTCGCCAGAACCGCCGACGTGGCGTGCCGGGGTGCCGCGCCGACCGGAAGGGTGGCGGCAAAATCCCACTCGGCTAGGGCTTTCCGTGCCCACAGGCGTTGCTCTTGACTGGATAGCCCGCGCCGTGTGCCCTGCAACTGATAAAGTCCTCCCAGCTCGTCAGGCCATTGCGGGTTCTTCGGCTCCAACGCTGCCGCCTGTCGCAGCAGTCGTTCCGCCGTTCCGTTGTCGGAGAGCACACAGTAGTCGGCGGCTTTGCCCAGGATCAGGGTGTTCGTCGGATGCGCGGCGACCTGTGCCAGCCAGAGGGTTTTGCCCTCTTCAAAGCCAGCCGGGTCGTCGCGTTTAAGCACCATCGTCTCAGGCGTACCGGACAGCACCGACTCCGGGTGAGTGCGGATGAGCCAGAACACCTGCCGGTCATACGCCGTCCGGCTTGCGGCTGACCGGAACCTGCCTGCCCCGTAGTAGCCGAGCAGCCGGATGTGAGCCGCATAGTCATCGGGACGCGCAGCGATCTGCCGCTCCAGATTTGTCACCGCTGATGGCGTGAGCGAGCGCGCTTCGCTTTCAAGCCGCATCGCATCGAATTCGCCGGCGACGGCGGAAACCGCAGACACCCGCGCCGTCGCCTCTGATATGTGCCGCTTCGCCACAGGCCGATTTGCGGCGAGCGGCGGGGCGGCTTGCGCCCGCGCGGCGGGCCGGAGCACCGCCAGCGGCACGAGGGCGGCGGCCCCGACGCCGAGCGCGGCCAGCAGAATGCGGCGCGAAAGCGCGCGGCGGGGGCGGGTGGTGTCCAGGATCATGGTCAGTCTCCCTTCAATGCGCGGCGTGTGCGCCATCGGCAGCGCGGCCCATAGGGCAAGTTGGGACGGCGTGAGTTTACGTCTCATGGTCGCTCTCCTGACGAGACGCGGCTACTGGAGGGGCCGCAGGGCCACATTTTTGAATTCGACGTAGCGGAACGGACGGCTTTCCAGGCGCAGCTCGCGGATCTGGGCGGGCGGCAGGGCGAAGCGGGCGGTGATCTGGTCCAGCGCGCCGATGCTGCTGTCGCCAATGGCAACGGGCAGGAGTTGATGGTCCTGTACGTCCACGGCGATAAGGCGGAGGTCTTCGGCGGGGGAGCCGGCGGCGGTGTTCACGGAGACCGTCACCACGGCGCCTTCTTTCGTCTCGGCGGGCCGACTGACGATGTACAAAGCGTTCCTGAGATTGATACTGAGACCTTCGATCTGCTCCGGGACATCGCGGCGAGCGATCCCAATGACCTTCCAGGGGCCGGAGGCAACGCCGACCCGGACATCGGTTTTGGAGACGGACGCGGGGAAGGTCGCCGTCACGACGCGCGCCCCGTTGGTCTGCGCGTTGAGCTGCGCCTCGGTCTGCCGGTCATGGTCTTCGATCTTGGAGGGCCAGGAACCGCCTGAAGAGGAGTTCAGGCTGCCGGTCAGCGCGTACCGGACCGTCACGTCCTGCGCGGCCGGGGGCAGGCGGAAGGCCAGTTGAACTTGGCGCTGGCGAGGGGCGGGAAGCTCGCCCGAAGACAAGAACGGCGAGATGCCGTAGACAGGCCGGACCAGGGGCGCTCCGTTCCTGCTCCACCACTTCAGCGTCTGGGGGTTGCCGACACCTGCGAACTGAACAGGGACACCTGACGCAAAGGCGGCAGGGGTGGCGGGCGTCACAGTCATCGTCGTCAAGTGATGGGAAGCAGCGGCGGGCACGGCGGCCTGGGCGCGAGCGCCGGGGCGCAGGACGGCCAGCGGGATGAGGGCGGCGGCGCTGAGGCCCAGCGCGAGGAGCAGGGCGCGGTGCGAAAG
>CAXTWM010000279.1:0-6862 GCA_964247915.1 uncultured Armatimonadales bacterium
CCCGGCGGCTGCCCCCGACGGCAGGCCGCGCGTCCTGGCGCATCTGCCCTACGGCACGGACCCGGCGCAGACGATGGATGTGTACCTGCCCACGGGCTTTGCCGGGCCGCGCCCCGGCGTGGAGCTGATCCACGGCGGGGGCTGGCAGGCCGGGAACAAGGGCTTTTACGCCCCGCTGGGCCGGGCGCTGGCCGCACGGGGGTTCGTCGCGTTCTCGGTCAACTACCGGCTGACCCCCGCCGCCCGCTACCCGGCGCAGGCGGACGACGTGCAGCAGGCCGCGCGCTGGATGCGCGCCCACGCGGGGGAGTACGGGCTTGACCCCGCCCGATTAGGTGCCCTGGGCGATTCGGCGGGCGGGCACCTGGCGTTGATTTTGGGGACGCACGACGCCCCGGCGGCGGGCCGGAGCAGCCGCGTCCAATGCGTCGTGGACTTCTACGGGCCGACGGACTTGACGAGCGCGACGCCGGCCACGCCCCAAACCGACGGGGAGCGCTATGTCGTCGGGGTGATGCGCGACCTACTGGGCGGAGCGCCGCAGGATGTCCCGGCCCTGGCACGCGCGGCCTCGCCGCTGTTCTCGGTGGATGCGAAGTCCGCCCCGACGCTCATCATCACCGGCACGGACGACCCCTTGGTACGCCCCGACCAGTCCGAGCGGATGGCCGATGCCTTGCGCGCGGCGGGCGTCGAGACGACGCTGGCCGTGATATACCACCAGGGGCACGGGTTCCTGAACCCAGGCGACCCGCAGACCTACGGCGCGATGACCGTTGAGTGGCTCACCCGCCACCTGAAGCCTTAGGGGCATGTCAGCAGAGGCCCCCTAACCCCCAATTCTGGGGGAACCGGAGAGGAGGGCCTTCCTTTCTTACTCCCCCAGGGTTGGGGGCAGGGGGGTTGTTCGGGAACCACAGACTACAGGAAACGGCGGGAACAATGGCGCGAACGGAAACGGAAGTGATGGAGGGGGCAGCGGGCGGGGCGCCCCGGCGCGAGGAGGCCCCCAAGGGCGGGCCGCGCGCCCGCGCGCTGCTGGTGGGCGCGCTGGGAGCGGCGGCGACGGCCTTCCTGGTGACGTGGGCGGAGATGGTGCTCCAGACCATCAAGATCGGGTACTTGCAGTTCCCGCCCGCAGCTCTCGGGATGCTGCTGCTGGTCGTCGCCCTGAGCCGGGGCGTCGCGCGGATGGCCCGGCGCTGGGACCTGACCTCGTCGGACCTGCTGGTCATCTACTGCATGTGCCTGGTGGGGGCCATGACCGCCTCGCACGGCCTGGTGGAGAAGATGATCCCGGCCCTGGTTTATCCCCATTACGCCGCCGACAACACGAACGGCTGGCACGGCCTGTACGACCGGTTCCTGCACCCCGGCCTGGTGCCCTATGACACGGCGGACGCGAGCGCCCAGCCCGTGACCGACGGCTACTACAAGAAGCTGCATCCGGGCGAGAGCCTGCCGTGGGGTTTGTGGCTGGCGCCGGTCCTGAACTGGGGGCTGCTGTCTTTCCTCGTCTTGTTCGCCTTCCTGTGCCTGACGGCCATCCTGCGGCGGCAGTGGGTGGATGGGGAGAAGCTGGCCTTCCCGCTGGCCCAGCTCCCGCTGGAGATCGCCGGGGACCAGGACAAGCCCGCGTTCTTCCGCAACCGGCTGATGTGGCTCGGCGCGCTGCTGCCGGTCGCCGTCTACACGGTCAAGTGGCTGCACCAGGTCTACCCGTCCGTCCCCGATGTCACGATCCAGTGGAGCCTGAGCGACTATGTGACCTCCCCGCCCTGGAACTCGGTGGCGTGGAGCGTCATGTTCATCCTGTCGTTCGCGGCCATCGGCTTTTTCTTCCTGCTGCCGACCGACGTCCTGTTCTCGATCTGGTTCTTTTTCCTGCTGTCGCGCGTCGAGCACGTCCTGATGGTCGCCTACAACCAGCCGACGCCCGGAATGCCCGCCTACCCGCCCGCGCTGTTCATCGGCTACCAGACGGTCGGGGCCTACTTCGTCCTCTCCGGCTACTTCTTCTGGGTCGCCCGCCCGCACCTGCGCCGAGTCTGGGCCG
Organism: uncultured Armatimonadales bacterium; assembly: GCA_964247915.1. GTDB lineage: Bacteria > Armatimonadota > Armatimonadia > Armatimonadales > Capsulimonadaceae > JANXMY01. The sequence goes on from CAXTWM010000279.1 coordinate 2,057, forward strand.
CCGCCCTGGGGCGGGAAAGGGCGGACGACGCCGACGAGCTGCTGCCGTACCGGGTGGCAGTCTGGGGCCTGCTCGGCAGCATCCTCGCCTCGGCTGGCTGGCTGTGCGTCAACGGCATGTCGCTCTGGCTGGCCCTCTTTGAGCTGATCGTCTGTATCTTCGTCGTCGCCGTGGTCATGGCCCGCTCGACGGCCGAGGCGGGGATGCTGATGACCGAAACGACGTTCCGGCCCGTGGACCTGATTCGCATGGTCGCGCCGCTCCATCCGCTCGGCGGCTCGAACCTGACGGCGCTGGCCTTCTTCGACAACCTGTTCCTGCGTGACCAGCGCGGGCTGCTGCTGACGGGGATGCTGGACGCCGCCCGGATTTCGGACGGGACGCACGTCCGCCGGGGCGCGTTCGCGGGCGCGCTGGCGCTCGGGGTCGTCATCGCCTTTGCCGTGGCCGTGCCGCTGAACATTTACCTGCCTTACCATCTGGGCGCGAACGGGCACATGGACGCTTGGATGGAGCAGGGCAGCCCCGGCCTGACCCTGACCGACTACGCGCAGTATTTCAAGGGGAACGCGCTGCTGCCCAACGGGGCCTCGTGGCAGATGCCGACCTTTTTCGGCGTGGGGGTCGCGATGACGGTCTTCCTGACGGTCATGCGGACGGCCTTCTTCTGGTGGCCGCTGCACCCGCTGGGGTACGCGCTTTCGGGGTCGTGGAGCACGATCCAGTTTTGGTTCCCGTGCCTGCTGGCGTGGCTGTTCAAGTCCGTGATTTTGCGCTACGGCGGCATGAAGGTCTACGGCCAGGCCCGCCCGTTCTTCCTGGGACTCGTCCTGGGCGAGTTCGGCATCGCGGTCTTCTTCGTGCTGCTGAACGCGGTCTCGCACCAGATCTCGCCCGACCACACGATCCCCGCGCCGCCGTTCCCGTGGGGGTAGAAACCCCTCCCCTATTAGGGGAGGGCTTTGGGAGAGATCAAAAGCCCCTGCCTCTTGTCCAGAGGCAGGGGCTTCTTCCGATGGCTTTAATGCCCTCCCCTTTGGGGAGGGTGGCGGACTTGTGAGTCGGATGGGTTCTCACTCCCCCCCCGACCCCATCGTTCCCTGCGCGTCATACGGCGTATCGCCGCGCTGGCTTTCGGGGCGGCCGTCGTTCTCCACGCTGTCCGCCGCGTCCGGGTCGCGGCTGCCGCGCGTCAGGCCGGGGTCGCTGCGGTTGTCCTCGGTGGGGGCCGTGGCCGGGTCCATCACGTCCAGCGAGCCAGGCAGGGGCGGCGTCCCGCCCTCGTCCATCTTCAGCGACTCCTGCTCCCCGCGTATTTCGGCGTCCACGGTGTCGTCGCCTACCTGGTCCATGTCCATCGGGTTCGTGCGGCTGTCTGCCATCAGTGCGGCCTCCTTCAATTCAGATGCTCCTTTTTACCCGTTCCTGGCGGGTTCTGATACCCCGGCGGGTTTGGCGACCGGCGCGGGGGCGGTATCCTGCGGACAGAACACGAGGAGGAAAGAACAATGGCAAAGGGAGACATCATCAAAGACGCGGACCTGCCGGGCCTGGGCGACCCGGAGGCCCTGCCGGGCGGGGGCGTGACCGTGGGGGACGCCGTGCCCGAGATGCCGCCGGGCAGCGACATGAACGACGTCGCCCCGGCGGGCGGCGGCCTGACGGCGGACGACACGGCGCAGCCGACGAGCACGGCGGATACGACCGGCGACCGGGCCACGGGCCTGACGGGGCTGCGGGATTAAGAAGGGGCATGGAAGAGGAGGGGCGGCTCGTTTCCAGTTCCATGCCCAGGCGACTCAGCGGCGGGGCAGCATCAAGGCGATAAAGGGCGCCTGTTCGGGGCGCAGACTGCCGTCGGCGGCGAGGCACCCGTTCGGGATCTGGTCGGACAGGTCTCCCCAGAGCCACCAGTCGCCGCTGATGCCTTGCTGCCTGCCCTTGAACACCGGGCCGCCGGGGGCCTGGCCGTTCATATAGGAGAGCAGGGTCTGGCCCCACGCCCTGCTGCCCTCGGCCTTCATCGAAGACCCCATCTCGCCGATCCAGACCGGCGCGACGTTCTCGGTCACGAGCCAGCCCCAGGTCTTGTTCATGCGGGCGATGTACCCCGCCCCGGACTCGGGGCCGGGATAGCCGCCGATCTCCTTGGGGTACTCGTGGACGGAGTAGACCAGCTTGGCCGGGCGGCTCAGCACGACCGGCAGGGCGCGGGCGACCGACAGGTCCCCCTCATACGCGCCGATCTTGTAGTTGATGACCGACTCGCAGATGATCAGCGCGTCGGGGTTGACCGCGAGGACCGCGTTGCCGACGCTCTGGTACATCGCATGGATGTCGGTCGGGCCGCCCCCGCCCCAGAGCGCCGGGGTGGACGTGTGGGCGCACGGCTCGTTGCGGAGGTCGAAACCGATCACCGTCCGGTTGCCCGCCCAGTGCCGGGCAAACGTCACCCAGTCCTGCTCGAACTTCGCCGCGCTGACCGTCCCCTTGTCGCCAGCCCCGTCCGTGCCGTCGGTGCCCGGCCCCGTGTCGAACCACAGGCCGTTGGACTGCTGGGCGGCGTTGTTCCAATGCGCGGACGTGGCCTCGTTGTTGTGGTTGTTGAAGATCACCTTGAGGCCGACCTTGCCGCAGGCCGCAACGAATTCATCCAGTTGCGCCATCGCGGCGGGGTCGTCCAGGGTCTTATTGATCCAGTCCACACGCGCACAGTTGAAGCCCCGCGCCTTCATGGCCGCGACATGGCCTTCGATGCCTTTAAACGGCCCGACCAGTTCCAGCCGCCCGCCGATGATGTCCAGACCGGCCACCCCGACGCTGGCGATGCGGACGGGCCGGCCGTCCGGGCCGACGATCTGGCTGCCGCGCGCGCTCAGAAAGCCCGCAGGGAGCAGGGCCGGCACATGGGCGGGTGTCGGCGGCGAGGCCGCGAGGCGGCCCGCCGGCAGGCACAGAGCCAGCATCACTGAACAGGCCCACTTGTTAATCCGCATTGTCTTTCTCCTCTTCTTCGCAGGCGCATCAAAGCGAGTCTGCCAGCCGCCAGTCGGCGGCGTCGCGGGTGCGTGCGACGATCTCGGCGTTGAGGCGGTCGTTGGCGCCGATCCGACGCTCGGCCTCAGCGCGCGTCAGGCCCCACGCCCGCATATGCCGGTCGGCCAGGCGCTCCAGCGCGACCTCCAGGGGCGTGTCCAGATACCAGCGCTCGTCCCACAGCGGGCCGAGCGCCTCCCAGCCGTCGGCGGCGTGCAGCAGGTACAGCCCTTCCACCAGGACCAGGCGGGTTTCCGGCCCGACGGCCCACGCGCCCTCGACCGGATCGCCGATCTCGTGCCGGAAGTCCGGCCACGGAACCGCCTCACGCCCCGCCGCGTCCCGCAGATCATGTAAACGGGCAACGAGCGCGGGCGCGTCGAACGTCCACGGGGCGCCGCGCCGGGCGAACGCGACCTCCGGGTCCGGCAGCCGCCGCAGTTCGTTCTGAGTCAGATGGAAGCCGTCCATCCCTAGGGCAACCATCGTCCCCGGCCCCAGCGCGGCGTTCACCTCGGCGGCCAGACGCGCCGCCAGTGTGCTCTTGCCCGACCCCGGCACCCCCGCCAGCGCGACCAAGACGCGCGTCGCGCCGGAGGAGAGCCGGGCCAGCAGCCTTTGCACGGGGTCGTCTAGGAGCGGGACTGTCATGGCTGTCTTCTACTTCTTCTGCATCAGCAGGACGCTGACGAACAGGCCCAGGGCGCCGGCGATGCGCCAGGGATTCAGGGGGACGCGGGGGACGCCGAGCCAGCCGAAGTGGTCAATGACGACGGCGGCCATGAGCTGGCCGAAGACGGTGGCAGCGATGACGATGCCCGCGCTGACCTTGGGGATGCCGATCAGACCAACGGTGACGGCGAACGCGCCGAGCAGGCCGCCCCCCAGCCAGATCCACCAGTGCGTCCTGGCGAGTTCCGACGGCTTCCCGTGCCCCAGCACGCCGAAGGCTGTTAAAATGCCGAGCAGAGTCGCCCCGACGACAAACGAGACCAGCGCGCCAAGCATCGGCGACTTGATGGCGGAACGTAGCTGCGCGTTCAGCGCGTCCTGGATCGGCAAGCCCACGCCTGACAGGGCGATGAGGGCGATCAACACATACTGCAAACGGGATACCTCTTGGCCGCGCCCGCGTCGGGCGGCCTAGGTGTATACGAAGTTTCGCGGCGCGGCGTTACTTCTTGTGCTGGACGAGCAGCACGCCAGCGAACACCAAAAGGACGCCCAGAACGCGCCAAACGTTGAGGGGCGCGCGGGGGACGCCGAGCCAGCCGAACGAGTCCAGCACGAGGGCGGCGGCGAGCTGGCCGCCCACGGCGCAGGCGACGACCACGGCGGCCCCGACGCGCGGCACGCCGACGACCGCCAGGGTGACGTAGAACGCCCCGAACAGGCCGCCGATCCACATCCACCACGGGCTGCCGCCCAGGCCCGTCAGCCGCCCGCGCCCCAGCAGCCCCGCCGAGGCGGCCACGGCCAGCGGGATCGCCCCGACCAGGAAGGAGATCAAGGCGCCCAGGACGGGGGAGCCGACCGCCTCGCGCAGCCGCGTGTTCACGGCGGCCTGCAATGTCAGCCCCACCCCGCCCAGCACCAGAAGAAACGCGATCAAAATCTGCATGGGGCAGTATACCCCGTTTGGCGCGGCAGGAATCGGGGACGGGGCCGCCGAACAGGCCAGTGCCCGCCCGCCTGCACGGATGCACCGAATGGAGAACCCGACCTTTGAACGAGGCCGCGCCAAACGGGGTATACTGCCCCATGCAGATT
>CAXTWM010000280.1:0-6838 GCA_964247915.1 uncultured Armatimonadales bacterium
CGGCGTCGGTCTGGAGCAGGTCCGGGTAGTAGCGGGCCGATGACTCGCCGCCGATGCTCTGGTGGCGGCCCACGGCGCTGATGACGCCCACCGTCATGGTGTTCTGCAAGTCGAACGGACTGCCGACGGCGACCGCCCACTGGCCCGGACGGACCGCAGCGGAGTCGGCGAAGCCCGCGACGGGGAGCGGCGTCGCGCCGGGGTCGATCTTGACGACAGCCAGGTCGCTCTTGAAGTCGGCGTACACCTTCCCCTGGTACTCGCGCCCGTCGGCCATCGTCACCGTCACGACCCCGCCGTCCGCCCCCTCCACCACATGGTCGTTGGTCAGGATGTAGCCGTCCGCGCGCACGATGACCCCGGACCCGGTCGCCTCGGACCGGCGCGGGGTGGGGAACGGCTGGCCGGGGCCGCCCGGCGCGGCGCCCCGCCGCCTTCGGGTCGGCGGCGGGGTCGTCCCGTCGCCTCCGCCGTCCGCACCGTCCGTCCCGCGCAGCCGCTCCGCCTTGATGTTGACGACGGTCGGCTCGACCGTCTGGGCGATGTTGGTGAACGCATCCTGCATCTGGATCAGCAGCGACTTCTGATTCGGGGTGGTGGGGCTGGGGAGGGTGCCCGTCGTCGCCCCCGGACTCTTCGGCCCGGCCAGCAGCGGCAGCAGCACGAAAGGGCGCCGGAGGCGCGGGCGGGACGCGAGCATGGTCGGGTGTTCTTTCTGGAAAAAGCGCTGGGGGCGCGGGTCTACTGCGGGCGGGCTTGGACTCTGACTGAACTCTAGCGGGTCCGGTAGGCGGCGAACGTGGCCGCGCCCTGCCCATAGCCGGGCGACGACTCATAGGGGAGCGGCGACAGCCGCATCTCCGGGGACGCCGGGGCCTCGTCCTGGCCGACGAACAGCCTCTCACGCCGCTGCGCGTCGGCCTCGGTCATGCCCCAAAAGTCGCTCCGAGGCGTGGCGGAAAGCAGCGCGGGGCCGGTCTCCCCCAGCATCGGCGGCATCGAGGGCGGCCCCGCCGGGAGGAGAAAGCCGGACGCAGTCAGCGCGCCGCTGCGCGAGGCGGGGGCGAAGCAGGCCGCCGCGAAGGAAAGCACGGTCAGGCAGGACAGGGCCAGCGCGGTCGCCAGGCGCCGCCCGCGCTGCGGGCGCGGGGGCCAGGAGGGCGCGACGGTCAGCGACACGGCGCGCCACAGCGGCTGATCCGCTTCGGCCAGCCGCACGGAGATCGCGCCGGGGAGGTCGGGGTGGGGGCGCGGCTGGTGCAGCGAGCGCAGCAGGGTTTTGACCTGACGGATCGAGCGCCGCTCGGCCTCGCACGACGCGCACTCGGCAAAGTGCTCCTGCAAGGCCAGCATCTCCCGCCCGGTGAGCTGCTGGTCGAGAAACGGCGAGATGAGTTGTCGGGCGCGGTGGCAGTTCAAGTGTCGGCGTACTCCTGGCATCCTGAGTCGTGGCATCCTAAGTTTTGGTCGGCTGAACATCGCGGCTCGCTACGCGCTGCCGGCGGGCAGCATCCCCTCGCGCTCGAAGGCCGCGATCTTGGTCCGCAGCAGCTTGCGGCCTCGGTGCAGGCGCGACCGGACCGTCCCCAGGGAACAGTTCATGGCGACGCTGATCTCCTCGTAAGACAGGCCCTCGATGTCCGCCAGCACGACGGTCATGCGGAAGTCGTTGGGCAGGCCGTTCAGGGCGCGCTGGATGTGCTCGTCCAGCTCGTGCGACATCACCATCCGCTCCGGGTTCGCCCCGGCGTCCGGGATCTCCAGATACACGTCCCCGCCGCCGCTCAGGTCCAGCGGCTGGTCCAGCGACTGCAAGTGCGCCTTCGGGCGCCGCCGCAGATCGTCCACGAACAGGTTGGACATGATCTTGTAGAGCCAGTTGTCAAAGGGCCAGTCGCGGCGGTAGTTGCCGAAGAACCGGAAGGCGCGCACGAACGCCTCCTGCGTCAGATCTTCGGCATCGGCGTGGTTGCCCGTCATGCGGTAGGCGATGTTGTAGGCCTGCTTGTGGTAGCGCTCGACGAGGCGGTCGAACTCCGCCCGGCGGCCCGGCTGCTCACGCGCGATGATCCCTAACTGTCCCGGTGCGGCCTCGGCCACTTCTGCCATGGTCTGCGTCCTCCCCTCCCAATACGTCCCCGACTTCGGCAATGTTCCCATTGTTCCACAGCCGCGCGACATTGTTCACTGCTCTTATCCAAGATAACAAATGCCGCTCCGGTGAAGTTCCGAATGCGGCTCGCCCAGGGCGCCGGCCCAGGCGTTCGTTTCCGCATTTTTCGCCGTCTCCTTCCCACGCTCCATCCGCGCCGTGGCAGGAGTGATGTTTGCAGAGACTATGTACCGGACGGAGATGAAAAAGAGATGAAAGAGCGAGGGGCTGAAGGTTTTATTGGGGTAACCCCCTCGCTGAGGGGCGCGGACGCCCGCTGCCCGCCTGCGCGGGCAATCATCCGCTATTTCACAAAGTTATTCCACACAGAGGCTTGACAGGGAGATACATATGCCGTACACTGTGGCCGATGCGACCGAAACAAGAAGTCAGATCGCGCCGTTGCACCGCTCCGCTGATGTGAAGTCATGGAAGAAGCCCGTCCTCCAACCCATCGGAAAGGCAACAACCATGAAGACAATCACTTTCTGTACCGTACTGCTTTCTCTGCTGCTCGTGCCGCCTGTCTTGGCGGAAGAAAGTTAGACAGCAAGATCGTCCGAGGATTCGCCCTGAAAGATCTGGCCGTACTGCGGCCCTATGCGGCCCTCGTCGATCAGGGAGAAAGCATCCATGAAATTACAAACAGTCTATGCGGCCCTGGCTTTGTGCCTGAGCGTCGCGCCCGCCGCCCTGGCCCAGCCTACCAACCCCATACAGCTCACGCCCGAACAGCAGGCGATCAGTGAGAAAGCGGCATCATTGACTCACGACGCCGCATCCTCCCTGCACGCAGGCCGTTATGCCCAGGCGGAGAAAGAGGCTCGGCAGGCGCTGGCTTTGGATAAAGACAGCGCCGAAGGTGAAGAAGTGCTGGCAGCGGCATTGGATGCAGAGGGAAAAACTCAGGAAGCGTACCAGATGTACCATGTGATGGTAGTGGATGAGGATGCTCAATACACTCGCGTTCTTCTGCCCTACGCCCTGCTGCTGCTGAAATCCGGCCAGTGGGGTCAGGCCGCCACCGTCTACAACCAGGCCATAGCCCAGTTCTCTGAGAAAGACTCGCTGCGGGCCAACAGCCACTTCTCGCCCGACGTGCCGGAACCGGCGGCGCTGGCGGTGGCTATCCACATCGCCAAGGGTCTGACATACGAAGGGGCGAGTGATTGGGCAGGCGAAGACCAGTACAAGGAGATGATGGCCGAGTTCAGCAAGGCCCTACAACTGGCACCGGACTCCGACCTGGCGAACTACTACTACGGCTTCGGCTGGCGGAACCTGGACGCGAAGGAGCGGGCGAAGATGGGCAGCATCCAGCAGGCAAAGGCAGCCTTACAGAAGGCCATCCTGCTAGGCAAGGGCGACCTCAAGAAAGCCGCCGAGGAGGCGTTGAAGGACCTGGAGAAAACTGCCGACAAGCCCGCCTGATGCGCCGTGAAGTAGACGCGGCCCGCTCCGAGTGCAGGAAGCATCTGTACACATGAAGATTTGCACCACACTTCCCCCGGTGGTTCTCGCTGTCTCTCTGTTGGGCGGTGCAGTCTTGGCTCAGGCGGCTCTGGCTTCCAAGACCCGCAAAGCTCATCACGCCGTTAAGCATGCCCATGCTACTGCCAGGCACCACCCGGCGGCTCTGCCGGCGCGGGCGGATGCGACCCGTGCGGCCCGGACCCAGGGGGGCGGGCTACCTGACCTCACCCCGGAGCAGATGCAGACGCCAGCAACGGGATGCGGCGGCTGAGTGACAGCTCCGACCTCGCCGACAAGGGAGATGCGGACGCCGCGCGCGGCGACTGGGCGCAGGCGGACGCCCACTACCGGCAGGCACTCGCCCTATGGCCGGGCAACGATAACGCCCTATACGGCTTGGGCAAGGAGGCCGACGCTGCCGGGGACACGGCTGGCGCTCTCGGCTACTACCGCAAGGCCATCTACACCACCAACCCACGTCATCATGGACTGGTCCCAGGCGACGGCTACGACACGAACGATGTTGTTCGGCTGATGGAATTCGTGTTGCTGCTCGACAAGGCGGGGCAGAAGCAGGAGGCGCTGGCGGTTTACGGCAGGGCGGCTTATCTGCTGAACTATCGGGATGCCGACACCAACGGGGGCAAGCCTTATCTAAAGGTCCTGCTGCCGGGGTTCGATGCCAGCCCTGACGCGGTTTCTTACACCCCCCGCCGCCTGCAAGCGATGGCCCGCGTCGCCATCTCCAACGAGGAAAGGGCCTTCGGCAGTGAGGACGCTCTGCCGCAAGCGCAGGAGGCGGTCCGGCTTTATCCCGACTCGCCGATCACCTATTTCTATCTTGGGAAGCAGCTAGACTTTATGGAAAAGAAAGGAGCCAAAGCGGCTTACGAGAAGGCGGCGGCGCTGGGCGATGACAAAGTGGTCGCGGCGGCGCAGGAGGAGTTGAAGAACTGCCGTTAGGCACCATGACACAGGAACGGCGGCCCGGTCTCCGCGCAGGAGGCCGGACCGTTGTTCTGCCTGCCGCTGATTTCCCCAATCCCGCGAAAACCCGTACTTTTGCTGTTGAAGGCGGCCCGCCGATGGTTTATAATGGCCCCAAGACTGCGGCGGGATGGGGGAACAGGGCGGTGCATGACGAACGGATAGACGAGGACGGGGCGGAAACGCTGTGGACGGCGGCGGAAGAAAACTTCCTGATGCTGGCCCGCGAGCTGGAATGGGCGGAGGCGTACACCGCCGACCACCCCGCCTGCCCGATGGGGCGCGTGTACCTGCACTTCCTGCAATGGGAGATGATTACGGCCCAGGGGGAGGCATGACCCCGGTAACGTAATAAGGGGCGGCCTCGTGGCCGCCCCTGCGTATTTTGCTCTTGCCTTTGTTCCCGTCCCGCCGCGCGCCGTCTACGACGCGCTCTCGTCCTTCGCCACCCGGTTCTCGGTGTTGTAGAACGTCCCTAGCGACAGGAACGTCGGCGCCCACAGGCCGATGAAAATGCCCGTGTCCTTCTTGCCCGTCGCGTACATGTAGATCGCCGTGATGATGGACACGATGCTCGCGCCGTAGATCAGCCCCTGCACGTCCTTATTCATAAAGCAGCCTCGGTTCTAAAACGCTTCTTGGGATACAAGCGTCAGGGCCATTATACCGTGTCCGCCCGGCCAGCAAACCTGCCGGCACACCCGTTGACAAATGGGCGGCGCCCGTCTATAATGCCCCCAGATCACACGCCTTCCAGGAGAATCCCATGCGCGCTCGGTTCCCCCAGACGCCCCTCGCGGCACTCGTCGCCTTCGGCCTGCTCACGGCCCCGCCCCTCGCGGCCCAGGCCGCGCCCCTGCGGGCGTGGCCCGTCTCGGCGCGGGGCGACCGGGACGTCAACGCCCGCGCGGTCCAATACCTCCTGCTGGCGCACGGCTTCCCCCTGTCCGCCGATGGCGTCTTCGGGCGGGCCACCGAGCAGGCGCTGCGGCAGTTCCAGGCCGCCCACCGGCTCGTCGCCTCCGGCAAGACTAACGACGCCACCTGGGAGGGCCTCCTGGTCCCGGTCAGGCTGGGCAGCCACGGCCCCGCCGTCAAGGCCGCCCAGGTCGAGCTGCGGAACGACGGCTACGGCGTGGCCGTGGATGGCGTCTTCGGCCCCCGGATGAAGGACGCCGTGCGGAAGCTGCAAGCGCGGACCGGCCACACCGCCGACGGAATCGTCGGGCGCAGCACCTGGTTTGAGCTGGTCGGCGGGAACGAACCCCCGCACGGCGATTAGGCGCCCCCCGCCCCGGATGCCCATGCCGTTCGGGTATAATGACGGCAGACGACGCGGGCACCGAGGAAGAAGACATGGCGTACAGAATACTGGTGGTGGACGACGAGCCGACCATCGTGCGGCTGATGGAGTTCATCCTGGCCCGGCAGGGCCACGAGATGCTGGTCGCCGTCAACGGCGAGGAGGCGCTGGAAAAGATCCGCGCCCACGCCCCCGACCTGGTCCTGCTGGACATCATGATGCCCCGCATTGACGGCTACGAGGTGGCGCGGCTGGTCCGGGCCGACCCGGCCACGGCGGCCCTGCCGATCATCATGCTTTCGGCCAAAGCCCAGGAGGAGGACATCCGCAAGGGCGTCGAGATCGGCGTGGACGAGTACATCACCAAGCCGTTCAGCCCGGAACACCTGGTCCACGTCGTCGCCGATTACCTGAGCCGCCTGAACAAAGCCTGAACAAAGAAGGATAGATCATGCAGGAGATCGCCCCCAACGTCGCAGCGCTGCCGCTGTCCATCGAGAACGTCTACTTTGTCGGGGCGCCGGGCCGCCCCTGGGTGCTGGTGGACGCCGGGACGCCCGGCATGGCCGGGCGCATCGGGGCGGCGGCGCGGGCGCGCTACGGCGAAAGCGCGCGGCCCGAGGCCATCCTGCTGACCCACGGCCACACCGACCACGTCGGCTCCGCCCCTGCCCTGTCGGACCTCTGGAACGTCCCCGTCTACGCCCACCCGCTGGAACTGCCCTACATCACCGGCAAGTCGAAGTACCCGCCCAAGGACCCGACCGTCGGCGGCGCGATGGCGATGCTCTCGCGCGTCTTCCCCACCAACGTCGTGGATCTCGGCGACCGCGTCCTGCCGCTTCCCGAGGGCGGTGCCGTGCCCGGCCTTGCCCCGTTCCCCTGTCTTGGACGTGTCAACGCCCACCGGAATCTCGTGCAGG
>CAXTWM010000281.1:0-6829 GCA_964247915.1 uncultured Armatimonadales bacterium
CGGTGGGGGCGGCGGGCGAGCGGCGGGGGCGTAGGTCGCCCCTGCACGCGGGGATCTGGCGGCCCCCCCACGCGTAAGCGGGGGCGCCGATCACCCGTTTCATTGCCTCGCAGGGCGCCGTCGCCGGCATCCAGCTCGCCCACGCGGGCCGCAAAGGCAGCACCTACCGGCCCTGGGAGGAAGGGCGGGGGCAGGCGGGCGTCCCCGACGCCGAGGGCGGCTGGGAGCCGGTCGGGCCGAGCGCGCAACCCTTCGCCGAGGGCTACCGGACGCCCAGGGAACTGACCGCCGCCGAGATCGCCGAGGTCATCCGGGCCTTCGCCGACTCGGCCCGGCGCTCGGACGCGGCGGGCTTCGACTGGCTGGAGCTGCACGCGGCGCACGGCTACCTCCTGCACGAGTTCCTGTCGCCCCTGTCCAACGCGCGCAGCGATGAGTACGGGGGCGGGTTCGAGGGCCGAATCCGCTTCACGGTGGAAACGACCCGCGCCGTGCGCGCGGCCTGGCCGGAGCGCAAGCCGCTGACGGTCCGCTTCTCCTGCACCGACTGGACGGAGGGCGGCTGGACGCTCGAAGAAACGGTCGAGCTGTCGCGCCGCTTGAAGGGCGAGGGCGTGGACCTGATTGACTGCTCCAGCGGCGGCAACGTCCCGCACGCCCGCATCCCCGTCGGCGCGGGCTACCAGGTGCCGTTCGCCGAAACCGTCCGGCGCGAGGCGGGCATCGCGACCGCCGCCGTCGGGATGATCACCGCGCCCGCGCAGGCCGACGAGATCATCCGCAACGAGCGGGCCGACCTGGTCCTGCTGGCGCGGGCCTCGCTGCGCGACCCGCACTGGCCCCTGCACGCCGCCCAGGAGCTGGGCCAGAAGGACAAGCTGCCGCCGCCCGTCCAGTACGCGCGGGCGTTTTAGGGGCACGCTAGGGAGCGGGCGAACACGAAGGAGCGGGCGAACACAAGGTTCGCGCTCTACAGCCCGACACGGTAGAGGCGAACCTTGTGTTCGCCTCAACAATCAGGAGAACACCGATGGACCTACAGTTAAACGGAAAAACGGCCCTCGTCACCGGCTCCACGGCGGGCATCGGCTACGCCATCGCCGAGCGCCTGGCGCGCGAGGGGGCCGGCGTGGTCGTCAACGGGCGCACCTCGGCCCGCGTCGAGGCCGCCGTGGCGCGCATTCAGGAGGCCGGCGGGGCGGACGTGTCCGGCGTCGCCGCCGACCTGAGCACGGCGGAGGGCGTCGCCCGACTGGCCGCGTCCGTGCCCGCCGTGGACATCCTGGTCAACAACCTGGGCGTGTTCGAGCCGAAGGACTTCCCGGACATCCCCGATGACGACTGGCTGCGGTTCTTCGAGACCAACGTCCTCAGCGGCGTCCGCCTGAGCCGGCTGTACCTGCCCGCCATGCGGGAGCGGGACTGGGGCCGCATCGTCTTCATTTCCAGCGAGTCCGCCGTCAACATCCCCGCCGAGATGATCCACTACGGCGTCACCAAAACCGCCCAGGTCGCCCTGGCGCGCGGGCTGGCCGAGACCACGGCGGGCACGGGCATCACCGTCAACTCGGTCCTGCCCGGCCCGACGCGCTCGGAAGGAGTCGGCACGTTCGTCCAGCAGATGGCCCAGGCGCGGGGCGTCAGCGAGGAGGCGATGGAGGCGGAGTTCTTCCAGACCGCCCGCCCGTCCTCCCTGCTGAAACGGTTCGCCGCCCCCGAAGAGGTCGCCCCGCTCGTCGCCTACCTGTGCAGCCCCCTGGCCTCGGCCACAAACGGGGCCGCCCTGCGAGTGGACGGCGGCGTCGTGCGCTCCCTCTTCTGACGGAAAAAGGCCCCGCTTTCTGCAAGCGGGGCCTTTTCCGGGTGTGTTCTATCCCCTCCTTAACAGGGAGGGGTGGCGAGACTTAGCGAGCCGGGGTGGGTCCCGTGCTTACGCCTGGACGCCGGCCTTCTTGCGCTTGGAGGCCACGATCAGCCCGCCCATGCCCAGGGCGAGCAGCAGGCCGAGGCTCACGGTCGTGGACGCTTCCGGCACCGCCGGAGGAAGTGCGCCGCCGTTCGGGAAGAGAAAGCCACTGAAGTTGGTCGTGTTGTCGTAGGCGGTGTTCGTGCCGACCAGGAATCGGAACCCGAAGTTCGCCACGGGCGATCCGCTGAAATTAAAGAAACCACCGGCCGGGTTGTTTGTGACCGTCGTGGGGCTGATCGGGGAAGTGGACTGAAAGGCAAGATCCTGGCTGCTGCCGACCGTGGGGGTGCCGAAAATCCCCTGGCCGACCTGGTTGAGCTGGGCCGTGGTGGCGGTGGTGCTGCTGAACGTCATGCCCGCCCAGAAAGATCCCCCCGCCGTCGGCAGGGTGAACCGGGCGGTGCCAGGATTGTAGGTGAAGAGACCGACCGCGTTGGCCGCCTCGGTGATCGGGTTGAACGCGGTGCCGCCGATCAGGGTCCCCGGCCCGCCGTTCGGGCCGCTGGAGTCAAAGAAATAGACGGTCGGAGAGACGGTAACGGCTACGGCGTTGTTGTTGCCGATGGTGAACGAAAAGCCCGTCACGGTTTGGCCCGCGAAGGCTGCGGCGGGGGTGATGTCGTCGGCCACCAGCGTGGTCTGGGCGGCGGCGGGATTGCCCGCCAGAGCGATTAAACCCACGCCAAGAGCGGCGCAGGCGATGCCGAGGGAAGCCCGGCGGCGGAGAGAAGAGCGCATGGCAGTGAAGTACCTTTCTGAAAAGACCTGTCCGACGAGAAAAGAGCGGTCTGCGGCAACGCAGCGGCGAAGGTATTCAGGGAGGGAGCAACACTGCCCGGAGAACAAAGGGGAAACTGGAGCCATTGTAGCACACGGCCTAAAAAATTATCAAGCGTTTTCGTATAAAACTGGGAAGAATACGGTTGCTTCGGGAACTTTTTTCGCGGAGATCGCCGGAAAGGCAGACAGGGAAACCAACCGCTTGTAAGCAGGCAATCACACAGCCTCCCCCGATTGTTCATGGTGGGGGAGACTGCGGAGCAGAGTTCAGTGAAACAGAGTCAATGCGGCCCCATCGCCGCCTGGGGCGTGCCGCAGGGGCCGCCGCCGGTTGCCTCGGGGATGGAAACGACCTCGCCGTCGAAGGTCAGCGGCGACTTGTACCAAGGCGACAGCTCCTGGGAATGGCGCGGGACGTAGTGGGCGATCAGGGAACGACGGAAGCGGGTCGCGCTGGTATTCGGGGTCGAGCCGTGGATGAGCGACCCGTTGAAGAACAGCACGTCGCCCGCCTTCATGTCGCAACCGACGGCCTCCATGCCCTCAGGCACGGGCACATAGTCAGTCGTGAACGAGACCGCCGCGTCGGCGCGCTGGGGGCAGGCGACCTCCTCGCGGTGCGAGCCGGGAACCACCTTCATGCCCCCATTGCCCGCGTCCACGTCGTCCACCGCCAGCCACGCCGCCAGGCAGGTGCCGGGCTTGACGCGCAGGTAGAAGTTGTCCTGGTGCAGCTCCTGGCCGCGCGCCCCGGCGGGCTTGAAGTAGAACATGGTCTGGACCCCCACCGGCTCCTCGCCCAGCAGCCCCGTCAGAATAGGCTCCAGGCGCGGGGCGAGCAGGAAATCACGGGCGAGGGCGCCGACCTCGCGGCCGGGCTGGAGGTGCGGGTTCATCATGCGCGGGTAAAAGGCGAGCGGGTCGGACGGGCTGGTGACGCCCTCGCCGATGGACGACAATCCGGGCACGGGGCCGTCGGCGTTCGCGGCCATGAAGGCGTCTCGGATCGCCGAAACCTCGGCGGGCGAGAACAGGCCGCGCAGGACGAGAAAGCCGCCCTGGTCGAACTGCGCCTTCTGCGCTTCCGTCAGTCCGGCGGCAGGGTCGGTGGTTGTTTCGGTCGGTCGGTCCAGAACTTCGGGCATGGGTCGGTCTCCTTGCGGGGTGGCTGGGTATACTATACAGCAGCGACACGCCCGCTGTCCATCACACGGCCTGCCGAAAAGCTATAAAATCCTGTTATCATGGAGACCAATTTTAGGATTGAGGAGCGCCACCCCGAAGTCATCCACCTCGTCACCGGCCACTTCCACGAGGCGGCGGGATACGAGACCTGGCGGGCGCGCGGGACAGGCGACTGGCTGCTGATCGCGACACTGAGCGGCGGCGGGCGCTTCGGCCATGCGGGGGGTGACTTCACGACCGGGCCGGGCGACCTGACCCTGTTCCGGCCCGGCACGCGCCACGACTACGGCGTCGCCCCCGAGCCGGGCCGCTGGGAGCTGCTGTGGACCCACTTCCACCCGCGCCCGGACTGGACGCCCGTTCTGGCCTGGCCCGAAGCCGCGCCGGGCCTGATGCGGCTGCACCTGGAAGACGGTGAGGTGCGGCGCAAGGCGCTGGCCCGCTTCGAGGAGGCGCACGCCCTAGCGACCGGCGCGCTGCCGTCCGCCCCCCGGCGGCGCGAGGCGTTCGCGATGAACGCCCTGGAAGCGTGCCTGCTCTGGTGCGACACGCAGAACCCGCTGTCCGAACCCTCCCCGATGGACGTCCGGGTCCGGGCGGCGATGGAATTCCTGACCCGGCACCTGGCCGAGCCGGTCACGTCCGACGCCGTGGCCGCCGCCTGCGGCCTGTCGGTCTCGCGGCTCGCCCACCTGTTCCGCGCCCAGGTCGGCCTGACGCCCCAGCAGTTCTTGGAAGGCCAGCGGATGGACCGCGCGCGCCGGCTGCTGGAGCTGACCCCGCGCCCGGTCGGGGCCGTCGCCGCCGAAGTCGGCTACGAGAACCCGTTCTACTTCACCCTGCGCTTCAAGCGCGCGACGGGCCTGAGTCCGCGCGACTACCGCAAAAAGCACGGGGGCGGGTAGACTGCCCCCGCGTTTACCCCGCGCCCCGCAGCGGGAACAACGGGCCATCGCTTCCCGGAGATTTCTTCCTGCCCTAGAAAGGCCACTCCCATGCCCGATTACGAGCACTCCCTCACCGTCCAGGCTTCCCCCGAAACCGTCTTCGCCTTCGTGTCCGATGTCGCGCGCCTGCCCGAGTACCTGCCCACGACCCACCATGCCGAGGCGCTGCCCGGCGGGCGCGTCCGGGTGCAGGGCGAGGCGGGGGGCCACAAGTACGACTCGGACGGCTACTTCCGCACCGACGCGCCGAACGGGCGGGTGGAATGGGGGTCGGACGGCGAGAACCGCTACGACGGCTGGCTGGAAATAGACGGCGTCGAGGACGAGTGCGAGGTGACGGTACACCTGAACTTCCAGCCCAAGCCCGACCAGGCCGAGCGCATGGCCGAGCAGACGGGGGATCGCGACCGGACGATCCGGGAGGGCTTGATCGCCGCGCTCGAATCCATCCGCAACCAGGTTGAGGGGCGCGGGGGGAAGGTCGAGCCGTCGGCGGCGACGTAGGCGAGCCGGACGGGGACGCAGGAATCCGCCCCCGCCCCACCGAATGAGGGCACATGAAATCAACTATCCGCAGACGGGCCGCCCACAGGCGCAGCCTGGCTCCGGCGGGCCTGGCCTTCGCCGTTCTCCTCGTTCCCATGCTGTCCCCGTCCGTTCAGGCCGACTCGCCCGCCCGGTCGGCCTCGAAGTTTGCTTCGGGCACGGGCAACATCGTCTTCCTGGCCGCAGGCGTCGGCCTGCCCCTGCTTTCGGACGGGCACAACGGCCGGAACCATTCCCTGCGCGCGCTGGACGCGCTGGGCACCAGCGTCATTCTGTCCGAGGGGCTGAAGAACCTGGTCCATGAGAAGCGGCCCGACTCGGACGCCCATGACAGCTTCCCGAGCGGCCACGCCACGGCGGCCTTCTCCGTCGCCACCGTCGAGGCGGGCCTGCACCCGCACCAGGCCCCGCTCTGGTATCTGGGGGCGGCCCTGATCTCCTACTCGCGCGTCCGCCTGCACCGGCACACCGTCGGCGACGTCGCGGCCGGGGCCGCCCTGGGCTTCGGCACCGCCCGCCTGGAGCTGTCCCAGCCGCGCGGCCTGATCCTGTCGCCGTTCATCACGCCGGACGGGACCGGCATGGGCCTCCAGATGAGTCGGGGTTTGTAGCCGCCTTCATTCCGCCCTTTCTCTCCCTTTGTTGTTTTTCCGGCCCTTCGTTTGGGTACTTGTCAGTAGAAGGTACACAATGCCGGCAACGCAGACATTTTCCAGCCAGACACTGGGGCAGACACTCGGGCACTACCAGATCCTCCGGGAAGCGGGGCGCGGCGGCATGTCCATGGTGTACGAGGCCGAGGACACGCGCATCGGGCGGCGCGTCGCGCTGAAAGTGCTTTCCGCCCCGCTGTCCCTGGCCCCCGAGCAGCGCACGGCCATGATCGCGCGCTTGAAGCGCGAGGCGCGGGCGATCGCCCGTCTGTCCCACCCCAACATCGTTACCATCTTCGACATCGGCGAGGACGACGGCCAGCACTTCATCGTGATGGAGTTTTTGGAGGGGCAGACACTGCGGGAGCGCATCGCCGAGGGGCCGCTGCCGCCGGCGGAAACGTCGGCCATTCTGGACGGGGTGGCGGCAGGCCTGGACGCAGTCCATGCAGCGGGCATCGTCCACCGGGACATCAAACCTTCCAATGTGATGCTGTTGCCGGGCGGCGCGGTCAAGCTGATGGACTTCGGCGTCGCCCGTGGGCACGAGGATACCCTGGTGACTCAGGCCGGCAGCATCGTCGGCTCGCCCACCTACATGGCCCCGGAGCAGACGCTGGGCGAGGAGTGCAGCGCCGGTACGGATCTGTGGTCGCTGGGGGTGACGCTCTACGAGATGCTGGCGGGCCGCCCGCCGTTTGCCGGCGAGAACGTCCCCCGCATTCTGTATCAAGTCGCCCACGCCCGCC
>CAXTWM010000282.1:0-6753 GCA_964247915.1 uncultured Armatimonadales bacterium
CGCGTGGCGGCCCCGGTGGGGGCGGTCCTGGCGGTGGCTTCGGCGGTCGGCCTGGCGGCGGCGGGTTCGGCGGCGGGCGACCCGGCGGCGGCCCTGGGGGACAGCCCACCTTCGACCCGGCCTCGTTCCCCAGCCCGCGAGACTACAACCCGCTCAACCCGGACACGCAGCCCATGGTGCGCGCGCGGGAGCGTTCCAAGCAGCGCATGGCCCAGCTCCGGGGGGCACTGACAGCGTCCGCCCGGTAGCAGTGGGGCGGTGAGGCGTCGCGCAAGGCGCAAAGCAAAAAGTCCTGCCCCCGTGGGCAGGACTTTCGCACGACAATGGACAACATGATGCCAGAAAACTTAGGGACTGAGGGTGAGTTTGCGAATGCCTGATTTGAAGCCGAACTGGAAGACCGCGCGCACGACAAGACCGAAGTGTTCACGCCTGCTTCTCCCCGCGCTGGCCCTGGCCGCCGGGGCCGCCCTGCCTGTCCCCGCATTCTGCCAGGTCGTGCCCGCCGCACCCACGACGCTGCCGTCCCCCCTGACGCTGCAACAGGCCATCGCCATCGCCCTGGGCCATCAGCCGCAGCAGTACATTGCCCGCGATCAGGTCACCCAGGCGCGGGGACAGAAACAGCAGGCGCAGTCACAGTATTTTCCGATCCTGACGCCCTCCTATCAGTACCAGAACCGCAGCCAGAGCTTTTTCGGCGTCAACACCGGCTCGTCTACGTCCACGACAGGAACGGGAACGACCGGGACGGGCACAGGCACCACCGGGACGGGCACAGGCACCACCGGAACCGGGACGGGAACGACCGGCACGGGGACGACGACAGGGACTACGGGTACTACCACAACGGGGACAGCGACGACGGGGACAACCACGACGGGGACTACGGTGGTCAGCAGCCAGACCATCAACGAGGTCAACTTCGTGCGCGGCGGCGGCGTCTCCGTGGGCCTCAGCCAGACCCTGTTCGACAGCGGCGCCCGCGAGACCGCCAACTCCCAGGCGCGTCGGGCGGTGGATGTCGCGAACTTCAACAGCGCCAACACGCGCCAGCAGACGATCCTGGCCGTGACCCAAGACTACTACCAGCTCCTGCTCGCCATAGACCTCGTGAAAGTGGCGCAGGCGCAGGTGGCGCGCTACCAGCAGGCGGTGGACGTGACCCAGGCGCAGATCGCGGTCGGGACGGCGGCGGGCAAAGACGTGTACCAGGCGCAGGCGGACCTGGCGAGCGCGCAGGTGACGCTGCTCCAGGACCAGAACCAGGTGCAGCTCAACTCGGCGGCGCTCAAAAACACCCTCGGCGTCGCCACAAACGCCACCGTGCAGCCCGCCCCGCTGGCCGCCGGGGACCGACTCCCGCCGCTGCCGGCGGCGGGGCAGGCGTTCACGCTGGACGCCGCCCTCGCCACCGCCTACGGCAGCCGCCCCGACCTGCGCCAGCAGCAGGCGGCGGTCGCGAGCCAGAACGCGGCGCTCCAGCAGGCGCGGCGCAACGCGGGCCTGACGCTGCGCGGCGACTATGTGCTGTCGTACCAGGCGACCAACGACGTCGGCACGCGCGGCGTGGACTCACAGTTTCTGATCACGGGGTCCTACCCCGTTTTTGACGCCGGCAACGCGCGCGGCGCGGTCCGAATCGCCCAGGCCGCGCGCGACACCGCCCTCAACCAGTTGGAGCAGGTGCGTCAGCAGATTCGCCTGGACACGGAACAGGCGTACAACACGCGCGCGACCAACCTGCAAGCCGCCGGTCTCGCCCAGGCGGCCGTGACCTCCGCCCAGGTCAACTACGACGCCGCCGTGGCGGCCCGCCGGGAAGGCATCGGGACCGTGCTGGACATCACCACTGCCCAGGCGACGCTGACCCAGGCGCAGAACCAGTATGTGGTCGCCATCTACAACTTTTACACCGCCGACGCCCAGCTCCAGCGCGCCCTGGGCCGCAACGATGCGTCCCCGTCCCCCGTGCGCTAAAGGCGCGTCCGCGAGCGGGGCGGGGTTTGCCCTACCTGCCCGCCGGGTACAGTTTCGCCATCGGCTGTTTCCAAACAACCATCCAAAGGAGACAACATCAAAATGGCACACCTGTATGCTTCATTCGCGGACGCCTCGCTGGCGGAGAAGGCGGCGGGCGCCCTGCTCGATTACGGAGTCCGTCAGGAAGACCTCAGCCTGGTCGCCAACGACCAGTACGGCCAGGCGCGCGAGTCTTACACGACGCAGGCCGGGGCCGCGCCGGGCGCGGGGTACGGCGCGGCGGGCGATGCCCAGTATGGCACGGCGACCTCGGCGGCGGCCGGCGTCGGACGCGGCGCGAGCAACGTCGGCGACAGCGCCGTGGATGTGACCAAGTCCGCCGGGGACCGTCTCGCGCAGGTCGGGGACCGCGTGGCTGGGTCCGTCTCGGGCGCGTTCGGCGCGGAAGGGACGGCGGCCGGGTATGACACCGCCGCCGCAGAGCGCGCGGGCGCTGCCGACATCCGGGCGGGCATGGCCGGCAACGAGGCCGCCGTCCACGGCGGCGCGGCGCAGGCCGGTGTCGGGAGCGCGGGCGTCTATAGCGCCCCGACGACCGCCGTGGCGGGCGACCTGAACCCGCTGGACCAGGGCGCCCCCGACTCCCCCGCCGCTCAGGGCGACATCGCAACGGCGGCAAAGCACGGCATCAGCACCACGACGCCGGAAGACGCGGGCGAGGGCGCGGTCAAAGGGACGGGCATCGGCCTGGGCGTGGGCATCCTCGCCAGCCTGGCCGCACTGACGATACCGGGCGTCGGGCTGGTGCTCGGCGGCGGCGCGCTGGCGGCGGCGCTGGGCGCGACGGCCCTGACGGCGGGCGCGGGCGCGCTTGCGGGCGGCGCGACGGGCTACCTGAAGGACCAGGGCGTTCCCCATGAGGCGGCCGAGCGCTACCACGGCACGGTGACGGGCGGCGGCGCGGTCCTCTCGATCAACGTCCCTTCGGGCGACGTGGATCAGGCGACGGCGGAGGCCCTTCTGTCCAAGTACGGCGCGGCGGACGTCAACGCTTATTAACTGACGCGATGCAGGGGCCGGGGCTGTTTACAGCTTCGGCCCCTGTGTCACATAAGCCGACGTCAGATGAAGCAAAGACGATGAGCACGCTCAAGGACAAGAAGGTCGCCATTGTCGGCGGGGGTCCGGGCGGATTAACGCTGGCAAGGCTCTTGCAACTGAGCGGCGCAGACGCCGCCGTGTACGAGCGGGACCGAGACAGCGGGGCCAGAGCGCAGGGCGCGACCCTGGACCTGCACGACGAGTCAGGCTTGAAGGCGCTCCAGCAGGCTGAGTTGATGGAAGCGTTTCAGGCCAACTATCGTCCGGGCGCGGAGAAGCTGCGCGTCATGGACAAACACGCACGCATTCTCTTGGATGAGCATGGGAGTGCGGACGGAAAAATCTCCCGACCTGAGATTGATCGTGGCCCATTGCAGAAGATTCTGCTGGACTCGCTGCGGCCCGATACCGTCGTTTGGAACAGCCATTTGGTTTCTCTGGCGCCGCAAAACGGCTTTTGGCGGCTGGAATCCAAGGACGGCAGTTCTGCCCTGGCTGATGTCGTGATTGCGGCGGACGGCGCGAACTCCAAGGTTCGCCCATACCTCACGCCCATCAAGCCGTTCTACTCCGGGGTCACAGTCGTGGAAGGCGCGGTCCATGATTCGGAAACGGCGAGTCCGAAGATGCACCGGCTTTTGAAGGGCGGAAAGATATTCGCCTTCGGCGATGAGAAGAGCCTGATCGTCAGCTCGAAAGGTGACGGCAGTTTAGTGTTCTATACCGGCGTCAAGACCGAGGAACAGTGGAGCCGCGCGGGCGGGATAGATTTCGGAGACGGGGCGCAGGTGCTCTCCTGGTTTCAGGAGGAGTATTCCGGCTGGGACGGCGTGTGGCGGGAGTTGTTTGAGAGCGCGAGTCTTCCGTTTGTGCCGCGCCCCCAGTATTATATGCCCTTAGACCAGACATGGGAGGCTCTGCCGAACCTGACGGTGCTCGGCGATGCGGCCCACCTGATGCCTCCCTTTACGGGCGAGGGTGTGAACATGGCGATGCTGGATGCACTCGAGCTGAGTGAGTGCCTGACCGGTGAAGGTTTCTCCGACACGCACTCAGCCATTGCCGCTTATGAGAAACGGATGCGTGTCAGAGCCGCCGAAATCGGGGCAATCACTTTGGAGTCAACGGCCGCACTGCATTCCCCCGAGGCGATCCCGTATCTCCTGGAGGCCATCGGCGGCTAGCGGGGCCATATGCCGCGAAAAATCCTCTGGTGTGGGTGCTTGACAAGCGGGGGGAGACGTGTTAGAATAAGGGGCGTGGAGGAGTCCACGCCCCCTTTTGCGTTTTCCGTTCGCGTCTCAGGAACCAGCACTTTCCCAACGCGCCCCGACGAGATAATACGAAATAAAGCGAGATCGAGGTAGCTTATGCCCGCCGGGCCTTTGATTGGCATTGATATTGGGTCGCAGCAGATCAAGATCGCCGAGCTGCGTCCGGGCAAGACCGGGCTGACCATCACGGCCCTCGGCGTCGGCCCGACTCCCGTCGGCGTCATCCAGAACAGCATCATCACCGATCCCTCCGCCATGGGCACGGCCATCAAGCAGCTCATGCGCGAAAGCGGCATCACCGTCAAGCGCGCCATCGGCTGCATCACCGGCCAGAACGCCGTCGTCATCCGCATCATCGAAGTCCCGCGCATGACCGACGCCGAGCTGAAGGAGACTATGAAGTGGGAGGTCGAGCGCCACGTCCCGTTCGCCCCCAGCGAGACCGTCCTGGACTACCAGCCGCTCGTCCCGCGCACGCCCGAAGCCGCCAGCGGCCCCAACATGGAAGTGCTGCTCGCCGTCGCCCAGCAAGACGCGGTCTCCAACTACATCGACACCCTGTTCGCGGCCGGCCTGGACCCCATCGCCATTGACATCGAGCCGCTGGCGATCTCGCGCGCCGTTCTGGACCTCGCCGACGGCCGGCCCGTCGCCCGCCCCCAGGCCCCGGTCGGCGAGCCGGCGTTCGCCGACGGCGGCTTTGAAGAGACGGTCGCCATCGTCAACATCGGCGCGGCCAACACCGACATCGCCATCTTCCAGGGCGGCCAGCTCACGTTCCCGCGCTCCCTCCCCCTGGCCGGCGACAGCCTGACGCGGGCCATCGCCGAGGCCATGCAGTACACGGTCGAGCAGGCCGAGCGCGTCAAGCGCGACTACGCCGTCGTCCAGCTCGACCGCATGGCCGTCTACACCGGCACCGCCTACGAGGAAGGGTCTGAGGGCCTACAGTTCCAGGACGAGGACCACTTCAACCTGGACGACGATGCCGCCGACAACCCGTTCGACCTGAACGCGCCCGGCTTTGGGGACGCCTTCCGCACCGACTCCGATGTGCCGCTGGGCGGCACGGCGTTCGGCGGGGCGGCCTCCTTCGACGCCCCGGACCTGGCCCCGCCGGTCGGGCGCCGCACGCTCAACATCGCCAAAGCCCCGGCCTCCGACGTCCCGCCCGCCTTCATGCCGCCTACCGACGACGCCGGATTTGGCCTGGCCGGCGCGGGCGGCGGGCAGGACGAGAACAAGCTGCGCGACGACATCTTCGAGGCCATCGCGCCCGTGCTGGGCGAGCTGGCGTCCGAGATCCGCCGCTCGCTGGACTACTATCGCAGCCGGGGCGCGCAGGTCTCGATTGACCGCGTGCTGCTGACCGGCGGCAGTGCGGGCCTGACCAACCTAGCCGCCTTCCTCCAGAACGAGCTGCAAGCGCCGGTCGCGGTCGCCAGCCCCCTGGCCGCCCTCCCGGTCACGTCCAAGCACTTCGACCCGTCCTACCTGCCGACCATCGGCCCCGTCTTCACGGTCGCCGTCGGGCTGGCCGCGCGCGACGCCGTCTTCAGCGCGAACCCGCTGCCCAAAAAGCCCAAGCCGCCCAAAGCGGCCAAGGTGCCCGCCGGCGCGGCGGCCGGTGCGCCGCCCGCTTCCTGATCCGTAGACCGCCGCTCGGGCATCCCAAAGATACCACCCAGAGATCACCATGCTTCGAATCAACCTGCTGCCTTCGTATGTGACCCAAAGGCGCTTCACCAAGCGTCTGCTTCCCTTTGCCGTCCTGGCCGTCGTGCTGAGTGTCGTCCTGCCGCTCCTCATGTACGCCAGCATGAAGGCGCGCTTGACCGACCTGACGCAGCAGGCGGAAACGGCGGAACAGGCAAAGAACGCCAACGACGCCCTGACGGCTTTGGCCGCAAGCACGACGGCCAAGGTGAAGCCGATCCAGGATAAAGTGGACTTCGTCGCGGCGGCCCGCAAGTACATCGGCGCGCAGGTCGCCACGGTCAGCACCGTGGCGGACAAAAGCCCCCGAGGCGCGAACAGCTTTATCTACAGCGGCATGGCCCCCGGTGCGGGCTACCAGACCATGACCATCAAGGCGTACTCGCCCAGCATCCAGCAGGCCGGACGCTACCTCTTCGCCATGTACGCGCAGCCCGAGTTTACCTCAGTCGCCGTGGACAAGATTCCCGGCTACCCCGACACCGTTCAGCATCGGTGGTATCTTGGTAAGACCATGGTGTTCGCCGACGGCGCGACGGCTTCGGCTTCCGGCGGCGGCGGTGGTTATCCCGGCGGTGGTGGGAGTGGTGGCTACCCAGGCGGCGGCGGGGGCGGCGGCAGTACGGTCTCCGGCAGCGCCGCCAGCTTGGAGCCGAACAGCCCCAGCAACGTCCCCCCG
>CAXTWM010000283.1:0-6698 GCA_964247915.1 uncultured Armatimonadales bacterium
GGGATGGTCAGCGCGGAAACGCAGTCGCCGGCGGGGCCGGGCGGGGGATGGCCCAGCAGCAGGGTCTGCTGGATCTTCGCGCCGGTTTCGACCTCGCGCGCCCGCGACTGCGCCACCTGCTCCTCGGCCCGCCGCACTTCGCTCAGGGACTGGAGCAGGGCGGATTGCAGGTCCAGGATGCGCCGGCCCGCTCGCAAGCGTACTTCCAACTCGTGCCGGTGGAACGGCTTGGTCAGGTAGTCGTCCGCCCCGGCCTGCATCCCCTCCACCACGTCGGCCTTGCTGTCCCGGCCCGTCAGCAGGATGAGGTAGCGGTAGGGGGCGTCGGCGAGGGCGCGGATGCGGCGGCACAGTTCCAGCCCGTCCAGGCCGGGCATCAGCCAGTCCAGGATCGCCAGCTTGGGCGCGTCCTCGCCGTGCAGGATTTCCCAGGCTTCCTCGCCGTCTCGGGCCTCCACGACCTCGTAATCCCACTTCTCCAGGGTCGCCTGGAGCATCCGGCGGGGGACGGCGTCGTCATCGGCGATCAGGATTTTCATGCCGCACCCTCATCTCATCCTAGCTGGGGCTGCCCGTAGATCTTCGCCAGCATCTGGTCGAAGCCCAGCGGGTTCACATGGAAGAGTTCTTTGATGTCCTGACTGGTCGTGATGTTGTCCCGCTCCAGGTTTTTGAGCTGGTCGCGCGTGATGGGGGCCACGGTCAGGATCTTTTCCAGGACGGTCGCCGCCGCATACATGAGCGGCAGGGGCGCGTGGAACAGTCGTTTTTTCGGCTTGCCCAGAGACTTGGCGAAGCCCTTCAGAAGCTCGTTGAACGAGAGCTGGGTCGCGCCGCCGATCTCGTAGACCTGGTTGATCGTCTCGCCCATGACCAGCGACTTGGCGACGCACTGGACCAGGTCGTCTATCCAGACCGGCTGGAACAGGTTGAAGCCGGGGCCGGGGACGGGGATGACCGGGCCTTTGTGGAGGACCAGGTCTTTCATCTGCGCGACGAACTCGCCGTCGGGGCCGATGACGAGGGAAGGCCGGAAGACGGTATAGGAGAACTCGCTGCCGATCACGATGCGCTCCGCCTGATATTTGGTGCGCGAGTAGTCGGCGGGGGCGTTCAGGGCGGACCCGATGGCGCTCATGTAGACGAGGCGGCCGTCGAAGCCCGCGCGCTTGGCCTCGTCCACGACGTTGCGCGTGCCCTCGACGTGAATCCGCTGGAAGGTCTGCCCTCTGCGCTTGACTTCGGCGATGATGCCGACGAGGTGGATGATGGCGTCCACGTCCTTGAACATTTCCGGCGTCAGCGTCAGCGCATCGGCCACATCCACGCCCCGGATATACTCAACGCCCTCGACCCGGTTCTTGCGGACCGGCACCTGACGCGCCAGCCCGCGCACCGGATGGCCGACCTTGACCAGCTCCGCGCATATGTGCCGCCCGATAAACCCGGAGGCTCCCGTGACCAGTACCGTCATTGGTGCATTCCCGCCTTCTAAGATGAAACATGTTTGTGTCTGACGCTATGATACCCTACCGGGGCGCGAAAGGAAAACGCGGGGCCGTTTCAGTGGCCGGGGGGCGGGGTGGACGACGCGCCCCCCGGCACATAGACCGGATCGGAGAACCCGACGCGGTCCTGATCGTCTATGACCCGCGCGACGTAGAGGCCGTGATCCCCGGCATCCGCGTAGTTGTCGTCGGTCGTCTTCAGGCCCGCGTCTTCGTCCAGCGTGACGGGGACGCCGACACGGACGGTGCCGACGGTCTTCACGAGGTTCTGGTCGTGGAGCAGGTCCACAAGGCGCGGGGCCGCGCCGGGTGGGGCGGTCACTGTCGCCAGGCCGCCCGAAACCGCCAGCGCGACCTTCCCCGGCAGCGCGTGGCGGGCGGGGACCGAATAATACAGCAGGGGGACGCGGTTGCCGGGCGGCGGTGCCGTGTCGTACACGAGGACCGGAGCGCTCGGCGTCACTGCCCCCACGCCGCCCATCCGTGCCTGCGCCCGCAGGAAATGCCCGGCGGGCACGCCGGCCAGCCTCAACGGGACCGAGACGGCGACGGCGGCGTGAGGCGCAGCGACGCCGCTAACGGGGGCACCATAGGGGGTGCCCGCGCCGTCGAACAGGCGCAGGGTGACGTGGACGGGCCGGTCTGTCGGGTTCAGCACGAGGGCTTCGGCGACGCCGGGCTGGCCCAGCGAGAGTGCCTGCGGCGTCGTGACGTACAGCCGGGCGTCGCGGAACGGCGGCGGCTGCCCCTTGAACTGGGCCGCATACCAGGCGGTCACCTCGCCCCGCGTCACGCTGAGGCTCGTGTCGGCGCTGAGGTCCGTGTGCTCGGTGTAATCGTTCCAGGTGGCGACCTCGGTCCAGGGCAGGCCGGCGAGGATCTGCCGCCGCCAGTAGCCCCGGTAGAGCGCGGTCCCCAGCGCGTCGCTGCCGAACGGGTGGATGACCTTTCCGCCTACGACGCCCCGGTAGTAGCCCGGCCACATCCCGCCCGCGAACGGCTTGTGGCCCTCAGCGAACACGCGGCGGATCGTGTCCCAGTACTGGTCCGGGATCGCGCCGAACGAGTACCCCATGTCGTAGGTCGGGAAGTAGGCCAGCGTCTGTCGGCGGATGTTCTCCTGGTCGGGGGGGACGCCGGGACGGACCCAGTCGAAGCTCACGCTGATGTCGCCCACCCAAAAGACGGCCAGCCCTTCGCTCTTAAGGGTCGCCCGGATGTCGGTCCAGGCATCGAGGGGAAGGTTGGCGTTGCCGTACATGAAGACGACGAACGCGCCGTTCTGCCGGGCGCAGCTTGGGTGGGCACCGGCCTCCCGGCAGTAGGCTTCGACGGCGAGCCGCAGCTTGGCCTCCTTATCTTGGCCCGCCAGCCCGGCGAGGTCGAAGCAGGGGGCCACCAGGAAGTGGTTGCGGTCGGCGGCGGCGAAGAACGGGCGGATTTGGCTAAGGCCGGTGAAGGTGTCCACGGCGAAGCCATCAATGCCCTGGGCCTGGGCTTCGCGGATGACCTCGTCGCCCCGGTCCGCCGGGGGCCGGGCGGTGAGGGCGAGCGGATAGTGCGCGCCGTAGGTCTTGCGGAGCGGGCTGCGGAGGTCGAGGGTGAAGACGGGGATGTTATGCACCCAGACGAGCTTCCGCTGCGTCAGGTCCGTGCCGTCGCCGTGGCAGCGCAAGGCGAACAGGAGCAGCGCGGCGAGGAGTAAAGAAAGGCGCTTTTTCATGCTTGTTCCTGTTCAACGGCGCTTGCTCTATTTCCTGTCTGCACTTTTTTTCACGATTCGCACAACTTTTATATAAAAGGGTTGAAGTCTTGGGTATCTATGTGGCACAATAGTCATACAAATTATGGCAATGCGACCGGCGTTCGCGCCCGAAGACGTCACACCCGAATCGCTCTCTGGATGGAGGAGACCAATCCATGCAAGCCGCCGCCGAAGAGACCACTTTACGCAGACCACACACGGGCAAGCCGAATCGAAAGAACAAAAGACGCGACTCGCTCGCCGAGCGGCGGATGCAGCTCGCGGACGAGACCGTCCGGGACAGCCGCAAAGAGCGGCAGGCGATGCTCCGGTTCCTGTCCTACCTGACGCCCTACCTGCCGCTGTTCATCACCGCCACCTGTTTCGGCATCGCCAACTACACCATCGGTGCGCTAGTGCCGAGCGTCACCGGCTACGTTATTGACCGCATCATCATGCACGGGGCGGCCCACCACGCCGGGCGGAACAACCCGCTGTACCCCGTGCTGGACCATCTGCTGGCCCGCTTCGCGCCGCACGCCGGGCCGATGGGGCAGGCTAACTTCCTGCTGGGCCTGGTCATCGTCATCCTGCTGCTGGCGGGGTTTATCGTCTTCCTGCGCGGCTTCCTGGTCGGCATCGGCGGGCAGCGGGTCATCTTCAAGGTCCGCAACGACCTGTACGAGCACATCCAGGGGCTGTCGCTGTCGTTCTTCCAGACCAATCGGTCCGGCAGCATCGTGTCGCGCCTGACCTCGGACATCGCCCTGGCGCAGAACTTCATCGGCAACGCCTGTACGCTTCTCTGGATGGACTCGCTCTCCGTCATCGGCATCGCCGTCTGGCTGTTCGTCATCTCGCCGCGCATGGCCGTCGTCTCGCTGGCCGTGCTCCCCTTCTGGGTGTTCAGCGTCCGGTTCTTCGGCCAGCGCATCCGCAAGGCCTCCCACGCCGTCCAGGAGGGGCTGTCCGAGCTTTCGGGGCAGGTGCAGGAGAAGGTGGCCGGCGCGACCGTGGTGCAGGCGTTCGCCCGCGAAAAGCGCGAAACGCGCCTGTTCCACCGGATGCACCGCTCGCTGTTCGACCGCCAGGTGGAGACGGTCCGCTACCAGGCGCTCAACATGGCGGCCTCGAACGTGCTCACCAGCGTCGCCCCCATCACCGTCGTGCTGTTCGGCGCGCACGAGGTCATCGCGGGGCGCATGACGACCGGCATGTTGATCACGTTCTGGACGACGCTGGGCTTGTTCTACTTCCCGCTCCAGCGCCTGACCGACATGGCCGCCGTCATCGCCAACGCCGGGGCGGCCATTGACCGCATCTTCGACATCTTCGACATCACGCCGGACATCGAGGACGCGCCGGACGCCGTCGCCCTGCCCCCGCGCATCGAGGGCCGCGTCGCGCTGCGGAACGTCTCGTTCGGCTACGACGCGGACGTGCCGATCTTGAAAGGCCTGAACCTGGACATCAAGCCCGGCGAGGTCATCGCGTTTGTCGGTCCCTCGGGCGCGGGCAAGTCCACGCTGGTCAACCTGGTGCCGCGCTTCTATGACGTCACCGGCGGCAAGATACTGGTGGACGGGCAGGACATCGCCGGCGTCAAGGTCAAGTCCCTGCGGAACAACATCGGCATGGTGCTCCAGGACAACATCCTGTTCACCGGCACCATCAAGGAGAACATCCTGTACGGGCGGCCCGGCGCGACCGACGAGGAGATGGTAGCGGCGGCCGTCGCCGCCAACGCCCACGGCTTCATCGAGGACCTGCCGGACGGCTACGAGACCGAGATCGGCGAGCGCGGCACGAAGCTTTCGGGCGGCCAGAAGCAGCGGCTCGCCATCACCCGCGCCTTCCTGCGCGACCCGCGCATCCTGATCCTGGACGAAGCGACCTCGGCTTTGGATTCCGAGAGCGAGCAGCTCATCCAGAACGCCCTGAACCGCCTGATGGTGGGCCGGACCACGCTCATCATCGCCCACCGGCTGTCCACCATCATGCACGCGGACAAGATCGTCGCGATGAAGGATGGGCGGATTGAAGAGGTCGGCAGCCACACCGACCTGCTGGCGAAGCGCGGCCTGTACTACCACCTCTACAAAGCCCAGTTCGAGCACGCCCTGTCCATGCCCATGCCGGACGAGTGGGGTCAGGAAGAGGACGAGGGCACGGGCGACGCGCCCCGCGCCGAGGACCGGCAGGCATTGGCCGCACGGTAGCAGAGGGGGGGAGGCGAAGAGCCACCCCCTCACCCACCTGCGGCTTTGGCCTGGACCGTCCTCTCAGCCGTCTCCCGTTCGCCCGCCCGCTCCTCCTTGATTTCTTTGGACAGGAAGTAGTTGAGCGTCGTGCGGATGACGGCGATCGCACCGAGCTTTCCGATCTCCGCCCAACTCGGCGCAACGGCGGTGGACAGGATGTCGGCACCGAGCTGGAACTCCAGCGCCAGGGCGAGGTAGCGCGCCAGGGTCAGGCGGATGGCGTTGAAGTCAGCCGTCTCGCGCGCCAGCAGCGCCCGCAGGAACAGCAAGGCGGCGAGGACCACGCCCATCCCCACGATGAGCGCCCCGAGCGACTCCACGCCCAGCCGCAGCCACTGCACCGTCACGCGCACCCAGTCTTCGGCCCCGATGTGTGCCGTCCCCATCATCCGCCCCATTTCATCCCCCGTCCGCCTCTCCCCACGCCAGGGTACGCCTCAGCAGCCACAAGGAGGCCCGCTGTAGCACGACCAGCAGCACAATCAGCCCGATGCACAAGCCGAACAGCGCCAGCCCCCCGCCCTGCCCCGCGCTGAAGGCGAAGGACAGCGCTGTGGACACGGCGGGCGGGTGCATGGCGCGGGCCAGGATCATGCCGAGGATGGCAACGACCATCGCCCCGCCCGCCGCCCAGTAGCCGGGGCCAAACAGCCAGTGGGCCGCAAACCCCACCAGGGCCGCCCAGCCCTGCGCGACCACCAGCGTCCGGGTGCTGTTGGTCTGGTGTTCGGGGTCCAGATAAATGAGGAAGGCGCTGGAGGCAAGGGAAGTGAAGAGCAGTCGCTGGCGGCTCCAGGCTTCCGCAAGGGCGAAGACGATGAGAATGGTGGCCGTCGGCAGGAGTGCCAAGGCGAGCTGGGAGCGGAGCGAGTGGTGGACGCTGCGGGGGGGCACTTCTATGGGGCCGCTCGGTCCGTGTGCCATGTCTCTGCCTTTCCCTGTCCCTGTCGTCACCTGTTGAGACGGTTGGGATGTTCCGCCGCCGGCGCTGACGCCCCCGCCGCGACCGTGCCGGGGCCGGGATCGGAGGCTGCTGGGTTGTTACCCCAGAACCGAGGTAGGGAAAACGGCGACCCGAACAGCCCGTTGGGAGCACGGGCCGTTCGGGCTGGTCGGGTATAATCACCAGGACGCAAAGGGTGAGGATCATAATGCCATGACGTATCGAGTCGCATTGATCGGGGC
>CAXTWM010000284.1:0-6690 GCA_964247915.1 uncultured Armatimonadales bacterium
GGCACGGGGGCGGGCGAAGCCAGAGCTTCACGCAGCGCGGCGATCAGCAGGGCGTCGTGGGCCGCCCCGGCGCGGACCGGCGCGGCCTCGGACCCGTCGCCGTCGGGGGACGGCGCGACCTCGCGGACGCCGACGCCGGACCCGACGAGCTGCCGCGTCCAGCCCGCCGCCAAGGCGGACAGGGCGTGCGCGGCGGCGGTGTAGACGGCCTCCGACGCGACGAACTCCGCCGTCTCGCGCGGCGTGGGGTTGTAGATCACGATCCCCCCCGCGCCCAAGCGGCGCAGGGCGGGGGCGACGGCCTGGACGCCGTACAGGGCGCTCTTGACGTTCACCTGCATGGTCAGATCGAACTCATGGTCGCTGACGTCCAGCGCGCCCAGCTTGAGGGCGCGGTTGACGGCGTGGACGAACCCGTCCATGCGCCCGAACCGCTCCTCCACCTGACGCACCACGGCCTCGGCCTGCGCCCGGTCGGCCATGTCCGTGGTCAGCGGGAAGATCCGCTCTTCGCCGGTCTGCTCGCGCACCTGGGCCGCCAGCGCCTCGATCCGGAAGACGCGGCGGCGGGCCACGGCGACCACGCGCGCGCCCTCCGCCTGCGCCAGCCGCCGCGTCGCGCCGTAGCCGATCCCGCTGGACGCCCCGGTGACGATGACCAGCCGCCCCGCCAGGGCGGCATCCCCGGAAAGGTCCGTCTTGCGCTTCGTGCCGAATGTCCTCATGGTAGACAGTATCGGCAGATCGCGTGTCCGCCTGAAGGGGCAAAAAGCGACGCGAAAATATGGCATAATGAGGGCATGGAAGCCGCACCCCGTTACCCCGGCCCGCGCAGCCGGGAGATGATCGCGGAGATGCAGCGCTACGTCATCTACCACCCGTGGCCGTTCGTCGTGGACTTAGAGCACTGCGAGGGGATGTACCTGGCGACGGCGGACGGGCAGCGGCTCTTCGACTGGGCGGGCTATTACGGCTCCAAGCTGATCGGCCACAACCACCCGCGGCTGGAGGAACCCGGCTACCTCCAGAGGCTGGCGCGCGCCGCCAACAACAAAGTCGCCAACCCCGACTTCCTGACCGCCGAGTGTCTGGACTACTACCGCCTGCTCCACCGGCTGGCCCCGCAGACGATGCAGGCGGTGGAGACGCGCGAGGTCTACGCGGTCAACTCGGGCGCGGAAGCCGTCGAGAACATGCTGAAGTACCTGCTCTCCCGCCACAGCGCCAATCGGGGGAAGCGCGGGGGCCGGTCCGGCGAGGCGTCCCCGCGCCGCTTTCTTTACTTCGACCAGGCGTTCCACGGGCGCACCGTCTACGCCCTGCAAGTGACCCAGACCCTGGACCCGGTGGCGACCCAGGACTTCCAAGGGCTGGCCGCGTCCGGCAACATCAAGGTGCCGTTCCCCGCCGTGGACAACGACGCGCCCCATGAGGAGAACGACGCCCGCACCCGGCAGAGCCTGGAATTGATCGAGGGCATCCTCGCGCGCATGGGGGAGGAGATCGTCGGCATCATCGTCGAGCCGATCCAGGGCGCGGGCGGCCAGCGGGTCGCCCAGGCCGCCTGGTTCCGGGGCCTGTCCCGGCTGGCGCACGACTACGACGTCGGCCTGGGCGTGGACGAGGTCCAGACGTCGGCGGGGCCGACGGGAACCCTGTTCGCTATTGACCAGTTCCATCTTCCGTACCCGCCGCACGCCGTGGCCGTCGGCAAGAAGTTCGCCGTGGGCGCGCTCTTCATGCGCGAGCCTCTGGGCGACATCGGCGTCCTGGACAGCACCTGGGGCGGGAGTCTGGCCGACATGGTCCGCTTCTGCCGGGAGTGGCGCGTCGTGGAGGAAGAGGGCTTGGTCCAGGCCGCCGCGCGGGGCGGGGAGCAGCTCGCGGACGGTCTGCGCGCCTTGCAGCGCCGCTTCCCGCGCCTGCTCCGCAACGTGCGCGGCCTGGGCTTGTACCAGGGGTTCACGCTGCCGGACCCGGCGGCGCGGGGCCGCTTGGCCGAGATCGCGTTGCAGGAACACGACCTGCTGCTGCTGGGCGCGGGCGCGGACAGCATCCGCACACGGCCCAACCTCAGCGTGACGCGGGACGAGATCGAGCGCTTCCTGGATCTGCTGGGCGTCTGCCTGGCGAAGCTCTAGGCACGCCGCTAGGCTGAGAAGAGTATGACACAGGAAGAACTGGGGCGGGCCGCGATGGACGGCCTGGCCTCGCACATCGCCATTCTGGACGGCGAAGGCCGAATTCTGGCGGTCAACGCCGCCTGGCGGGCGTTCGCCGCGTCGAACCCGCCGGTCAGTGACGCCGTGGGCGAGGGGGCGAATTACCTGCGCGTCTGCGACTCGGCGACGGGCGAGTGTGCCGACGAAGCGGGCGGGGCCGCCGCCGGCATCCGCGCGGTCCTGGCGGGCGAGGCGGAGACGTTCGGGCTGGAATACCCCTGCCACTCGCCGACGGAGCAGCGCTGGTTCCACCTGCGCGTCACCCGGTTTCCCGGCGGCGGGCCGGCCCGCGTCATCGTCTCGCACGAGGACATCACCGCCCGCCGCGTGGCCGAGGAAGCGCTGCGCCGCCGCGTGGAGGAGCTGGACGGGCTGACCCGGACTCTGGAGCGGCGCAACGCCGAACTGGACCAGTTCGCCTACATCACCTCGCACGACCTGAAGGCGCCCCTGCGCGGCATCGCCAACCTGTCGCGCTGGATCGAGGAGGACCTGGAAGAAGCGATGACGCCCGAGGTCGCCGGCCAGTTCGACATGCTCCGGGGCCGGGTGAGCCGCATGGAGGCGATGATCGAGGGCATCCTGCAATACTCGCGCATTGACCGCGCCGAGGTCGCCCCCGAGTCCGTGGACGTCAAGGCGCTGCTGACCGAGGTGATAGACCTGCTGGACCCGCCGCCGGGCATCGCCGTCACGCTGGACCCGGACATGCCCACGCTCCACACGCAGCGGCTCCGCTTGCAGCAGGTCTTCCAGAACCTGTTGAGCAACGCCATCAAGCACCATGATAAAGCCCAGGGCCACATCCACGTCGGCGTCCGGACGTGCGGAGGGGGGTACGAGTTCTCGGTCACAGACGACGGGCCGGGCATCGCGCCCAAGTACCACGACAAGGTGTGGATGATCTTCCAGACGCTGGAAGCGCGGGACAAGGTGGAGAACACCGGCGTCGGCCTGGCGCTGGTCAAAAAGATCGTCGAGGGCCAGGGCGGGACCGTCGGCGTCACGTCGGAGGAAGGCCGGGGGGCGACCTTCCGCTTCACCTGGCCGCAGCGGCCCCCGCACCGGGGAGCGGGAAGACAAACGAAGTAGGAAAATAAACCATGTCGCAACAGATGCTCAACATTCTGCTGGTGGAGGACGACGAACTCGACGTGATGAACGTCCGGCGGGCGTTCAAAAAGAACAACATCCTGAACCCCCTGTACGTCGCCGGCAACGGCCTGGAAGCCCTGGGGATGCTGCGCGGCGGGGGCGGCGATCCGCCCGAGTACCCCCGCGAGCGCCGGATCATCCTGCTGGACCTGAACATGCCGAAGATGAACGGCATCGAGTTCCTGCAAGAGCTGCGCGCGGACCCCGGCCTGCGTCCCATCCCCGTGATCGTGCTGACCACGTCGGGCGAGGAGCGCGACAAGGTGGACGCCTACAGGCTCAACGTCGCCGGCTACATCCTCAAGCCCGTCACCCTGGGCAGCTTCATCGAGACGATGGCGGCCCTGAACAAGTACTGGATGTTGAGCGAGCTTCCGTAGCCGCAGAAACACGACTCCCCCATGTTAAACTCACTGCGCGTACTGATCGTGGACGACGACGAACTCGACCGCCGGGCGGCCCGCCGCGCCCTGCGGGCCTCGGACCTGGAGGTCGAGGTCGCCGAGGCCAGCCTAGGCGCGGACGCGCTGGCGCGGCTGGAGTCCGAAGCGTTCGACGGGGTCCTGCTGGACTTCCAGCTCCCGGACGCCGACGGGCTGGAGATCCTCCGCGAAGCGCGGGCACGCGGCATCGCCGTCCCCATCATCATGCTGACCGGGCTTGGCGACGAGCTGGTCGCCGTGGAGCTGATGAAGGCGGGCGCGGCGGACTACCTCCCGAAAGCCAAACTGACCCCCGAGGCGCTGGCGCGCACCCTGCGGAACGCCGTGCGCGTCCGCCGGGCGGAGGAGGAGGCGGCGCGGGCCGAGTCTGAGCGTGGGCGTCTGATGGAGCATCTGGCCTCCGAGCAGGGGCAGATGGAGGCCGTGCTGACCAGCATGACGGACGGGCTGGTCGTCAGTGACCTGGCAGGCAACATCGTGGCGATGAACCCGGCCGCGCTTTCCATGCTCGGCTACCACGACCTGGATGACGTCCGGAGGCCGCTGGGCGAGTTCGCGAGCACGTTTGAGCTGACGACGCCGGACGGCCGCGAACTCCGCCTAGACGAGTGGCCGCTGTCGCGCGCCCTGCGCGGCGAGACGTTCTCGGACTTCGAGGTGGGCCTGCGCCGCCGCGACACGGGCCGGACCTTGACCGCCTCCTTCGGCGGCACGCCCGCGCGCGGCCGGACCGGCGAGGCCACCCTGGCGATCGTCACCCTGCACGACATCACCGAGATCAAAAAGGCGCAGCGGCGGGCGGCGTTCCTGGCGGACGCCGGCGCCATCCTCGCCTCCTCCCTGGAGGTGCAGGTCACACTGAAGAACGTCGTCCAGCTCGCCGCCTCCCGGCTGGTGGACTGGTGCGCCATCAACGTCCGGGAGCCGTCGGGGGCCATCCGTCTCGTGGCCGCCGCCCATGCCGATCCCGACCGGGAGGCGCTGGGCGTGGAGATGCAGCGGCTTTACCCCCTCGACCCGGACGCCCCCGTGGGGGTGGGGCATGTGCTGCGGACGGGCCGGCCGCAGCTCCTCCCCGACGTGTCCGAAGACACGCTGGGCGCGGTCGCCCGCGACTCCGAGCACCTGAGCCGGTTGCGCTCGCTCGGCCTCCGGTCCTACCTCTGCGTCCCGCTTTGGGCGCGCGGGCGCGTCCTGGGGACGCTCTCGTTCGCCTCGGCGGGGAGCGGCGGGGCCTATGGCGGCGACGACCTGGCGCTGGCGGAGGAGCTGGGGCAGCGCGTCTCCGCCGCCCTGGACAACGCCCGCCTGTTTGAAGAGGCGCAGATGCGGGCGGAGCGCGAGGCGCTCATCAACAAGATCGGCCAGGCGCTGCGCGTCACGCTGGACATGGACGAGATCCTCCAGATCGTCACCGAGCAGGTCGGACGCGCCCTGAAGGTCAGCCGGTGCAGTTGTGCGCGGCTCAGTCCTGCGCGGGACGTGCTGGAAGTCCTGCCGCAGCAGTACGCCGCCCCCGGCGTGCCGCGCCTGACGTTCTCCTACCGCCTGGCCGACTGTCCCCCGGAGGCCGTGGAGGCGTGGACGGCGGGGCGTCCGGTCGTCTCGCACGACTACACCCAGGACCGGGCATCGCTGGACGCCGGGGTGCGGGACCTCACCCGCGCCTCTATCTCCTGCCCCGTCTTCCTGCGCGGCCAGTTCAGCGGGCTGTTCCTCGTCCATCAGAACGACGCGCCCCGCGCCTGGACGCCGGACGAAGTGGACTTCCTCAGCGCCGTCACCGACATCCTCGCCCTGGCCCTGGAGAACGCCCGGCTGTACGCGCGGGAGCACCGCGTCGCCGACATGCTCCAGAGCGCCTTCCTGACCGACATCCCCGACCGGCTGCCCGGCTTGGAGATGGGGGCCAACTACAGCACCGGCCTGGACGAAGCCCACGTCGGGGGCGACTATTATGACGCCTTCCGCCTGCCGGACGGGCGGGTCGCCCTGGTCATCGCCGACGTCTCGGGGAAGGGCCTGAGCGCCGCCGTGCAGACGGCGACCGTGAAATACTCCCTGCGCGCCTTCGCGGCCGAGGCCGCCGCCCCCGGCCTGGTCCTGACCCGACTGAACCGGCTGCTGTGCAGCGATTCGTCGGGCCTGGGCGACCACTTCGTCACCCTCTTTTATGCCGTGTTCGAGCCGGCGACCGGGCGGCTTGCCTGGACCAGCGCGGGCCACGAGACGATGATCCTCAAGCGGGCCGGCGGCGGCTCGGCCCTGCTGGAAGCCAACGGCCAGATCCTGGGGATCGGCGACCATGCCTACCAACAGGCCGTGGATGTCCTGGGGCCGGGCGACTCCCTGGTCCTGTATACGGACGGCTTGACCGAGGCGCGCATGGCCGGCTCCCGCGAGATGCTGGAACTGGACCGCGTCCGGGAACTGATCGAGGCCGCGCCCCCCGAGGCCGGGGCGGGCGCGCTGGCCGCCCGTCTGCAAGAGGCGGCGAAGCAGTGGACCGGGGGCCGCCCGCACGACGACATGGCCCTGATGGTCGCGCGCCGCTCCCAGGCGGCGGAGCCGGGGGAGAGCGCCGAGGACGTCGGCCTTTCCCTCGGCGAACTGCTTTCCCGCAAAGATGACGTTGGGGAAAGGCTGTTCGGCTTCCGCTTCCCCAGCCGCGCCGACTGTGCCGCCGAGGTCCGCCAGGCCGTCCGCCACTGGATGCCCGCCCTGGGCTTCGACCGGGTCGCCACTGAAGACTTCCAGACCGCCGTGACCGAGGCCGTCACCAACGCCGTCCGCCACGGCTCCCCTGAGGGCACGGAAGACTTCGGCGTCCGCGCCGTCCGCACGTCGGACAACGCCTTGCGCGTCGAGGT
>CAXTWM010000285.1:0-6671 GCA_964247915.1 uncultured Armatimonadales bacterium
GCAGGGCGCGTTGTCGTCCTCGGCCACCCACAGCCGGCCCGCGTCCGTGACGGCCAGGCCGCGCGGGACGAGCATCCCGTTCGCGCCCCACGGCCCCACCCAGGGCCGCCCGCCCGGCGTGCCGACGGACCGGAGGAGATGCCCCGACGGCGAAAAGACTTTGACCTGGAACGACGCGCCCCAGTCGCTGACATAGACGTTGCCGGCCCCGTCGGTCGTCACGTCATGCGGGGCGACGAGGTCATGGTCAACCAGCGGCGTGACCCGCTTCGTGGCCGGGTCTACGCGCACCACCGAGTTGCCGCTGACGGCGAGCAGCGTCCCGTCCGGCAGCGCGCGCAGGCCGGCGGGTTTGAGGACGGGGATTTCGTCCACCTTCTGCGCCGTGGCCGAGTCAAGCACCAGCAGTTTGTCGTCATAGTTCATCGCCAGGTAGATGCGGGTCGGGGTGGCGGCGACGCCCAGCGCACCCGTGGACTCGCCGACGTCCGTGCTGAAGTAGCGCGGTTGGCCGCCGTAGTGGGCGGCGTCGAACGTCTTGTCCTTTCGCATCTCCCACAGCGGCGTCACGGCCTCGCGGTATGGCCAGGTCGCGACTTTCAGGGCCGGGTCACGCGCGGTGAAGCGGGCGGGCCGGCCGGTGCGCTTGTCCAGGCAGACCAGGATGGCGCGCTCGACCGCGTTGTGGCCGTTGTAATCGCCGCCCGAAGTCAGCTCCGGCCCGGAGTAGAGCGCGTAAAGGAAGTTCCCGCTCAGGGCCAGCGAGACGCAGCGCGGGTAGATGTCCTCCTGGAAGCCCCACTGACGATGCCCGCTTCCATCCACGGCGATGATCGAATAGCCTTTTTCGGAGCCGGGCGCGGCCAGGAAGACCCACTTGCCGTCGGTCGCCGCGCCCTGCGGGTTTGACTCGTCACTCAGCCAGTCTCCCTTGTCATCCGCCGTGGGCCAGGGCGGGCTGCCGGGGTTGCCCACCGTCATCGCGTAGTCCAGGCCCAGCGTCGGGTGAAAGATCGCCCGGATCTGGTAGGAACCGGCGGGGATCGGCTTGCCATACCCGTCCAGGCCGTCCCAATTTTCCGTGTTCCGGCCGGCGGGCCGGTGTTCGCCCTGCACGATCGGGCGCAGCAGGCGGCCCCCGGCGTCAAAGACGCCCAGCGTCAGGTCGCCTTCCTTGGGCATCGTGTAGGAGTAGGACAAGACGCCGCGCGGCTGGAGCGTCGAGACCGCATAGGCCGTGAACGTCGGCTCCAGCCCCGCCCACCAGGGCTGGAACGTCGCCTTCCAGGTCTCGCCCGCGCGGGGCGCGGTCATGCCCAGCGCGCGCCAGGGCAGGACGATCTGCTGGAAATAGCCCCCCGGCTCCGGCGCAAACGACTCGCGCGCGCCCTGCCCCAGCAGGAACGGGTGCGCCAGCTCGCCGCCGTCCGCCGCCAGCGCGGGCCGGCGGGAGACCGAATCGTACCAGCCGGCCAGGTTGACCGTGTGGGGGCCGTCGCTGAGGCGCACTTGCAGGCAGTCGCCGCCCGCGAAGCCCATCCGGGCGGACTCGGGCTGGGTGTTGAACGGCCCGCCGGGGGCGCGGACGCGGGCGGCGAGGTAGAGGCTGTCGCCGTCATACCGGGCCGCGAGGCGGGCGCTGTAGCGCGTCCCCAGATACCCCGGCGCGTAGACCGCTTGGGCAAAGGCCGCTGCGGGCCAGTCCGCCGGCGTTCGCGGCGGGCGCGGGGCGCGGGCGGCAGACAGCGCGGCCGCACCGGAGGCCATCAGCGACGATTGAACGATGCCGGGCTGAGGCACGTCCGTGAAGACGAGGCGGCCCCAGGTGGACGGGTCGGGCAGGTAGCCTTCGGGGCGGCCTATTTTGTCCGGCGCGGTGAGGAAGCTGTACGTCACCGCCGTGTTGTGCCAGCGCACGTCGCCGGGCAGCGCGCGGAGCAGGGCGGGCGTCAGGTCCGGCCAGGTCAGGTCGGCCATCCACGAGAGCGCCCCTCCCACCGGCGTCTTGCCGCCCCGTGTCAGCAGCGCCCAGGGAACACGAATCTCCTGCGTCCCGCCGCGCCCGTCGGCGTCAGGCCGGAACGCAGACGCAACGCCGGGCGCGGGACGGCGGGGATTATTCCAGGGGAATGAAAGACTGACCGCCCGCTGCCCGGCAAAGTGGAGGGTGGCCGCCCCGCCCTGGCTGCCATGCAGCGGTCCCTTCCACTCGATGCCGACGTACAACGCGCGCGAATCATAGCACAGCCGCAGGGCCGCGGAATGCTCGGCCCGCAAGGTTCGCAGGGCCGCCCCGCCTCCTGTCTGGACGTGGAAGCCCGCATTCGGATCTATGGGCACAACTTTGACCGGCTCCCCGCCGGGCCAGTCCCGCAGATCGCCGTCTACAGCCATCGGACCGGCGACGGGCGGGATGATCGGCAGGGTGAGGGGGCGGACGCCGCCCGCCTTCCCGCCTGAAGCCGGCAGCAGCAGGGCCAGCGCCAGCAGGCAGAAGCGCCAGAAGGGTGTTCGGGGGGCCATCAGTCGGTGTCTCCGCTGGTGAACGTATAGGTCCGCTCCCACGCCATGCGCCCGCCCGGCGGCACGCGGACGGCGACAAAGGCTTCCGGGCTGACGACCGAGTCGGTGCCCCACAGCGCGAACGTCATCCAGGGCCGGTCGGTGCATTCGCGCACGGCCAGGCCCCCGCCCGACAGCCCCCAGCACGGGTCGGCGGCGGCAAACGCCGACGTGCGTCCGTAGAACGCCTCATGGGGCGTTTGTGCCCAGGTGATCCGCTCCCCGTCCGCCCGGAGCGGCGGCGTCAGCCAGTCCAGGCTCGCCGTGGGGACGCTCAGGCGGTAGTCGGGGCCGACCGGCTGGCCGTCCAGGCACAGGAAGTTGTGGACGTATTCGTGCGTTTCCAGGGGCCGCGTCCCGACGTTCTCCAACCCGTAGCCGATCCGCAGCGTGTCCTCCTTGACCGCCAGGCGCTTGACCAGCCGGGCCGCGTAGCCACGGCACTCGCGCGGCTCGACGGTGAACCCCGCCGAGTCGCCCGTCGCGGACGCCGTCATCGGGAACGGCTCGATCTCGTGGGGACGGGCGAACCGGTACCGGCCGTCGTCCGGGCGCGTCAGCAGCCCGACGCCCAGCTTGGGGAACCGCTCACCAGGCGCGGCCTCGTCGTAGCCGATGGCCGCGAACAGCCCGAACTCGTTGTGCAGGCCCACGCCGCCCGTCCCGCCCGGCGGCTCGGCCCCGCAGAACGTGTGCCGCCCGTCCAGCGTCACCTGCACCACCGTCCCCGTCCAGTCGAACCGCGAGCCGCGATAGACCATCCCCGGCTCCGAGACCTCCACCGCCAGACGGTCACTGCGGATGATCACGACCCGCCCTCCGTCACCTCGCCCGTCGCGGCCCACTCCGCGCCGCGCAGCAGCGTCGTCTGAAAGCCAGTGCCTTCCAGCGCGATCATCGTGGCGCCTTTGTCCTGGGCCGGGTCGCCGGGCCAGACGTGGCCCAGAATCTGGTGGAAGATGCGCCCCCGGCCATAATTGAGGACGATCATCATCGGCTCGTCCTGCCCCGTGCCGCCGGTCTCGGGGGCGGAGTAGGCGGTCGCCAGCACATGATACGGGGCGGGGGGCGACGGCACCGGAGCGAGCCGGTGGTACAGCTCGTCCCAAGTGGAGAAGTCGGCGACGCCGCGTGTGACCGGGTGCTCGTGGTCCGTGATCTTGACCTTGAACTCGTGGAACTTGCCGTGCCCCGTCCCCGCCCGCCAGGCCAGCGCGACCATGCGCTCGTACTCGGTCCAGCCCTCGAAGCCGTTGTTGGAGGCGTGCAGGATGACGACGCCCGCACCCGCGCGCACGGCGGCCTCGAAGTTCGCCTTCGCCCGGTCGCTCCACATCGCCCCGTGGTAGTCCACGAAGAAGAGGCCGTATTTGTCAAGGCTTGCCGCGTCGGCCAGCGCCTCGTCGGGCGTCTCGGCCAGGTCCACGGCGAAGCCCGACTGAGTCAGAAGGTCGCGGCAGAAGGGCGCCGACCGCCGCCAGTCGTGGTTGTTTTCGCCGGTCAAAAGCAGTGTTTGGATCATGGGGTTCCCCCGGTTCGCAGAATGCTACCATTATAAGCGTCATCGGGGAGCGTGTCAACTCACAATCACTGGGTTGCTCATCGTGCCGTCTCCCGCTGGAACGCCAAGAATTGTTCGACCGGGCATACCGCCGCCTAACTCCTGAGCGCAACGGAATTTAGACATATCCGTACAGGATCGTGGTCATCGGCAATTTTATGATGCCTCGGTTTGCGTTGTTTTCTCCGATGGCTTAGTAGAGCAAGGGCCTTGGTGTTGTGTTTAATTTCAGCCAGCCGAAGGGCGGTGTACCCGCGCCGATCCCGAAGCCCAACATCAGCCTTGCCGCGTAGCAGCACACGGATAACGGGCGAAGGGTCGTCTTGATCGGTGCCATAATAAGGCAGGTAATCACTATACGCCGTGACAGCCAGCATCAGGGCTGTTCGCCCCTGCTTATTACGCAGGTTTGGGTCGGCTCCGTGTGCGAGCAGCAGGCGTGCACTAACGTCATCTTGAGCAACGGCAGCGATCATCAGGGCGGTCATCCCCTTGCTATCCCTGATGTTTGGATCGGCTCCGTGTCGAAGGAGCAGAGCGGTTGTGTTATGGCAAGGGACGAAAAAGCCCGCATCCCCCGCGAACCAGCCTTTAACAGCACGCATCAGGGCAGTCTGTCCATTTCTGGCTCGCACGTTCACACGCGCCTCATGCTTTAGAAGCGTTCCTTCAACCCACGCGCCATTGAACGGATCAGCAGGTTTCTCAGCATCAGGCTCATCATCATCGGCTGCCCCCAGAATGAGGGCCGTTTCGCCGTGCCTATTCCTAAGATTTACTTTGGCCCCCGCCCTCAGCAAGAGTTCGGCGCATTGCTGGTCTGCACGTCCGAAGAGTTTGTCCTTATAAAGTTTCATGAGGGCTGTTTCGCCCTCGTCATCGCGTAGGTTTACGTTCGCGCCATGAGAAAGAAGCACTTTTATAGGTTCGGCACCTGCGTAGTTGTCTATCACGACCATCAAAGGTGTCCATCCGCGCCTTGTATGGCAGTTCGGGTCCGCCCCACGCGCCAACAGGTAAC
This sequence comes from uncultured Armatimonadales bacterium, assembly GCA_964247915.1. Taxonomy (GTDB): domain Bacteria; phylum Armatimonadota; class Armatimonadia; order Armatimonadales; family Capsulimonadaceae; genus JANXMY01. Next base: position 5,145 of record CAXTWM010000285.1, read on the forward strand.
GAAGTTCATGTGCTGTCACTTCAGGTGACGGGGGCGTGTACGACTGGCTTATTTCCGATTGTGACTTGTCCACGTTTGGTATGCAGGCATCGAGGAGAGCGGCGTTCAAGTGATCTTTCTGAGAGGCGGTTACACGGGGGCAGGATAACATGAGCAGTAGAAAGCCAAGCCATACCCATAGTTTAATATGATTTCTCACTGAATTGCACCATGTTGGAAGTAGTGGGCACAGGAATCCCATTGTGCGCTGTTCTCCGGGGAAGCCTGCGGCTCAATGCGCCACCTTCTGTATCATGCCGTCATCTGCAAGTAGCTCTCGTAGCGGCGGCGGTCTATCTCGCCCGCATCCACGGCGGCGCGGACGGCGCAGGCGAGTTCCGTGTGGTGGCGGCAGCCGGCGAAGCGGCACTCGCCGAGGAATGGTTTGAACTCGGGGTAGCAGTACTGGATTTCCCCCTTGTCCACCTCCCAGAAGTCCACCTGGCGCAGCCCCGGCGTGTCCGCCACCCAGCCGCCGCCGTCCAGCGGCAGCAGTTCCGCCGTCGTGGTCGTGTGGCGGCCACTGAGCATGGCGTTGTCAATGTCGCCCGTCTTCAGTTGCAGGCCGGGCTGGAGCGCGTTGAGCAGGCTGCTCTTGCCCACCCCCGACGGCCCGGCCACGGCGGAGATGCGCCCGGCTAGCGCCGCTCGGACGGCGTCTATCCCCTGCCCCGTCCTGGCGCTGACCCAGAAGACGGGGTAGCCGACCTTCTCGTAGACGGCGACGCTGGCCTCCAGGGCGGGCCGGTCGGCGTCCGTCAGTTGGTCGGTCTTGTTGATGACCAGGCGCGGGGGGATGTCGGCGGCCTCGGCGAGCACGAGGAACCGGTCGAGCAGCCAGAAGTTGGGGGGCGGGGAGGCGGCGGCGATGAACAAAAAGGCTTGGTCCAGGTTGGCGACCAGGGTGTGCTGCCCCCGCCCCGAAGGCGAGTCGCGGGAAAGCTCCGAATGGCGCGGCAGTGTCTCGACGATGAGCGCCAGATCGGCGTCCACCCGGACGCGGTCCCCTACCGTCAGCGGGTCCGTCGTGCGGCGCTTTTTGGCCTGCTCCACCCGGCGCGGATTGCTCCCCGAGGTCGAGTAGACCAGCTCTTTTTTCAATGTCCCGCGCAGCTTGCAGACGACCACGCCCGCCGCGTCGGTCTGGACGTAGTAGTTGCCGCTGTGCGTGCGAAACACGGTGCCTTCGATGAGCAAGCGAGGTTCCTTTAGCCGGGACGCGCCACGATCAACTGCTTCTGCGATGCGTTGGTGAAGGGCGACAGGTCGTAATCGCCGTACTTCTCCTCGATGACAAACCCGGAGTGGGACAGCAGAGCGTCGAGTTCCTGGGGGAAGTATACCCGCATCGGCAGGTCGGAGACCGTTTCCTCGGCCCGGCTCCCGTAGCGCCAGAACCACCGGATGTGGTTGATCTGCGTCGCCGTGTCGTAGGCGCTGCTTTCGGTCACGATTACTTCCTCGCCCGTGTCCGGGTGGGTGAAGGCG
>CAXTWM010000286.1:0-6662 GCA_964247915.1 uncultured Armatimonadales bacterium
CTCTCGTCGCGCGAGTCCAGGTTGACGGCGAAGGGGAAGTCCTGGCCGCTGGCGGCTTTGGCGTGGTAGACGCCCGCCTGCCGGGTGTCATCCACCAGCACCAGGCCGCCGGTCGCGGGGGCGGCCAGGGCCGTCTTGCTGCCGTCGGGCCGCTGGACGGTGACGCTCGACGCGCCGGGGGGCAGGGTGAGGGAGGCGACGCCGCCGGTCGGGGTCTCCTCCTGGCTCGCGCCCAGGCCGCCCGCCGCCGTCAGCCAGCGCACGGCGTTGGTCAGGAAGATGGGGAACGAGACGCGCAGGGGCCAGTCCGAATCGTCCAGGTCGAAGGCGACCGAGACCACGCGCAGGCCGCCATGCTCGCCCGCCGCGATCAGCGGCCCCGAGTCGGCCTCGGCCAGCGCCTGGCCCCAGGGCTGCGTCTGGGTCCGCAGGGCTTTCCGCAGGTGCAGCCCTTCCAGGTCGGCGAAGCGCATGACGGGGTGGGTGCGGCTCTCGTCAATGAAGGTCGGGCTGTCGGCGCTGTCGGTGCCCGTCAGGGGCATCTGGCCGTTCAGGGCGTTGAAGACGAGGTAGTTGCCTGGCGGCAGGGGGCTGGCAGGCAGGACGCCGTCGAAGACCACCATGCTGTAGCCCGCGCCGCTCTTGCCCAGGGTCGCAAACTCGTCCGGCTGGCACTCCTCGAGGACGACGTCCGGGTCGAGGTTCAGGCCGCTCTCCAGAAAGGGGTTGCCCGGCGTCACCAGCAGGACTTTGCGGGGCCGGGGCGGGGACAGGACCAGCGAGGCCTGGTTGTCGGTCGCGAGATCATCCTTCACGTCGTCCAGCCGGGCCGTGACCACGCCGCCGTCTTTGAGCAGGGGGCTGTCGAAGGTCTCGGACTGCATCCCGCTCGTCAGGCTGAGGGCGCGGGCGTCCACCAGTTTGCCGTCTTTGAGCAGCGTCAGCGTCCCGCCGCCCCGGTGCGGCCTCCCGCCCCCGTCCTGCACCTGCACGAAGACCTGGTAGCTGCCCGACTGCGGGTTGCGCCGGCCGTCCAGCCGCGTGATGCCGAGGTTGTCCGGCGTCGTCGTGCCGACCGAGACCATCCTGACGTCCGTGCCTCCGAGCGGCAGGGCGGCCAGCTTGCGGTTGTCATCCGGGGAAAACGCGCCGTCGGAGAAGACCCGCACCAATGCCCCGCGCCGCGTCCCGACCAGCGACTGCGCCAGGGTCAGGGCGGCGGCCATGTCCACGGGCGTATCGGTCCCGCCCGCGCCGTCCACCGCCGCCTTCAGCCGGCCTTTGTCCCCCGTGAAGCCCGAGAGGGCGGAGGCGGGCTTGCCCGACGCCGTCAGGACGGTCGCCACGTCGCCGATCCGCATCTCGCGGTCAATGAAGCCGTCGGCGGCATCTTTGGCCGCGGCGAGCCGCGTCGGGCGGACGTCGGTGGCGTTCATGGAGGCGGACGTGTCCAGGATGATGACGACGGTGTGCCCCGTCACCGCTTCCCCGTAGACGAAGGGGCGGGCGAGGGCGAAGACGAGCAGGAAAGCGGCCAGCAGTTGCAGAAACAGGAGCAGGTTCCGCCGCAGCTTCTGGAACGGGGCGTTCGCCTGCGTCTCTTGGAGCAGGGTGTTCCAGAGGTACAGGGACGAGACGGGGACGTCCTGGCGCTTCAAGCGCAGCATCCACAGCGCGACGATGCCGCCGAGCAGCGGGAGCGCCCAGAGCAGGTTCAGAGGGTTTAGCAGGTTCATAGCAGGGAGACCATGATGAGCAGTGACGTTAGTGTATATGTCCTCTTCAACGACGCGCAGAAAGAGGTCGGCGACTTAGCTGGGCTGCTCCGAGAAAGGCGCCTCTGCGGGCAAATCGTCGGCAGCGGCTGGAACTTCTTCGCCGGCCTGTACGATGAGGCGCCGGTGGCTGTTTACCTGGCCCGCGGCCCGCACGTCCTGGAAGAGTCGGAAGACATGGCGCAAGATCTTGCGAAAAACAACATCCCTGCTGACATTGTAACACAAGTGCGAGGCAGCGACGCACGTGTCGAGATTATTTGGAACCTTACCCGTGATAATGACTTGGTCGTCGAGACGGTTGACGTCCTCGCCTACATCGCACAGGCTGCCGTGGATCTGACCGGGGGCGTCGCCCTCATGCCCGGCAGCCGCCGTTTGTTCCGGCTCGGCTCAAACGACACGCTGGACACATTCGCCCAATTGTTCCCACCCTCCTAGTCTATGAACATCACCGTTTTACAGCACCCGCTGGCCCGGCACTTTCTGACGCACCTGCGGGACCGGACCACCAAGCCCTCGCTGTTCCGCCTGCTCACCAAGCGGCTCACCGTGCTGCTGGCGATCGAGGCGACCCAAACCCTGCGGCTGCGGGCGCGTTCCATCGAGACGCCGCTGGAGACACTGGACAGCCCCGTCCTGGAAGAGTCGCTGGTCGCCGTGCCCGTCCTGCGGGCGGGGCTGGGGATGCTGGACCCGATTGTCGAGTTCTTCCCGGACGTGTCGGTTGGCTACATCGGCCTGGAGCGCGACCACGCCACCGCCGTGGCCTCGTCCTACTACGCCAAGCTGCCGCCGCACATGAACGGGCGGACGACGCTGGTTCTGGACCCGATGCTGGCGACCGGCGGCTCGGCGGCCCAGGCCATCGCGACGGTGAAGGCGGCGGGCGCGGGTCCCGTTCTCATGCTCTGCCTCGTCGCCGCGCCCGAGGGCGTGGCTCACCTCAACGCCGCCCACCCGGACGTGCCCATCTTCACGGCGGGCCTGGACCGGGAATTGGACGACCGGAAGTACATCCTGCCCGGCCTGGGCGACTTCGGGGACCGTCTGTACGGGACGGAGGGGTAACCCCTCCCCTATGTGTGAACCCGGCCTAAAGGCCGGGCCTACTCGGAAGGGCCGCCCCTTCGGGGCTTCGGATAAGGCCGCCGATGAACGCGGGCCTGTTCTACAGCCCCGAAGGGGCGGCCCATCCGCGTAGCCCGGCCCTTCAGGGCTGGGGTTCCACCCCGCCCGTCCTCCTACGGATAGATCCCCCGCGTCAAAGTCGCCTCGGCCACGCGGGCCACGCCGACGATGTAGGCCGCCGTCCGCAGGTCTACCGCGTGCTCCTCCCCCGCCGCCCAGACCTCGGCGAAGGCGCGCTTCAGGATGCGGCCCAGGCGCTCGTTCACCTCGTCCTCGCTCCAGAAGAACGATTGGATGTCCTGCACCCACTCAAAGTAGGACACCGTGACGCCGCCCGCGTTGGCGAGCACGTCGGGGATCAGCAGGATGCCCCGGTCATGCAGGATGGCGTCGCCGTCCGGCGTCGTCGGCCCGTTCGCGCCCTCCACCACCATCTCCGCCCGGACGCGGGCGGCGTTCTCGCCGGTGATCTGCCCCTGCAAGGCGGCGGGGACCAGCACGTCACACACGGTTTCCAGAATCTCCGCGTTGGAGACCGGCTCGGCCTCGGCGAAGCCGACCACGGACCCGGTGCGGGCGACGTGGGCGACGAGGGCGGGGATGTCCAGCCCGTGCGGGTTGGCGACGCCACCCGCCACGTCGGACACGGCGACGATGCGCGCGCCGCGCTTGTGGAACAGCCGGGCCGCCGCGCCGCCGACGTTGCCGAAGCCCTGGATGGCGACCGCCGCGCCGTTCAGCGCCCGGCCCTGCTTCCCGAACGCCTCTTCCGTCATCAGCACCACGCCCAGGCCCGTCGCGTCCAGCCGCCCTTCCGAGCCGCCGATGGAGAGGGGCTTGCCCGTCACGACGGCGTTGACCGTGTGCCCGGCGTGCATGGAGTAGGTGTCCATCAGCCAGGCCATGATCTGCCCGTTGGTGCCGACATCGGGCGCGGGGATGTCGCTGTTCGGCCCGATGAGGAGGCTGATCTCCGTGGTGTAGCGCCGCGTCAGGTCTTCGAGTTCCGCCCGCGTCAGGGTTTTGGGGTCGCAGACGACGCCGCCCTTCGCGCCGCCGAAGGGGATGTTGACGACGGCGCACTTCCAGGTCATCCACATCGCCAGGGCGCGCACCTCGTCAATGTCCGTCTCGGGGTGGAAGCGCAGGCCCCCTTTGGCCGGCCCCCGGCTGGTGTTGTGCTGGACGCGGTAGCCCGTGAACATCCGCGTCCCGCCCGCTTCCATGTTGACGGGGAAATGGACGGTCAATTCGCGCTTGGGCTTCTGCAAGATGCCATGAATACTGTCATCCAGCCCCAAAATCCCCGCCACATGGGCGAGCTGCCGCAGGGCGATCTTGTACGGGTTCATCTCCTCGGCGGTGGTCGTTGGCTCGGGCATGGGTCGCGTTCCTTTGCAGCAGTCTCTCTGCGAGCGTCGTTGGGTTAAGGATACCCGGCGTGGCCGGAAAACCGACCGTCATTTTTCCTGCGAAGCGTTTCACGGAACCGCTTGACAAACCGGATGAGGTGTGCAATGATAGGCTGGGGCGGCTGCCCGGCATAAGCCCGTTGGGAAAGGTGAGTGTTCCGATGAGTTCTGGTTTCGTAGCCCGCTTGTTCAGCCTGGCGTTGTTGTCTTTCCTGCCCGTCGTCGCCTCGGCACAGGCTGCTCCCAGCGCATCAGGCAGCGGTCTCAATCCTGCCGGCGCTCGCGCCAAGACCGATAGCTTGACCCCCCGAAAAGCGGCGGATGTGAAAGACCCCCTGGCAGACGATCCACGGCTGGATGTCAAAGTGACGCTGCATAAGCAGAGCACGACCATTGCAGACGTTCTCGAAGCGTTAAGCAAAACCACCCACGTCAGGCTCGCGGTCGCCGGCTCCGAGGTGATCCACGCTTCCCTTTGCATCTTCGCCGACAATGCTCCCCTGCGCGATGTCCTGGACGGCATGGCACACCTGCAAGATTTAGAATGGGTGCGCCGGCAGGACAAGACCCTGGAACTGCACCCGCGCCCGCGCCGCAGCCAGTGGGACGGCGTCCGCCCGAACACCGAAGCCCAGGCCGAGCAGTACCGGCAAGGCCGGCAGTTTCTTTCCCAGCTTTCAGACTGCACCCCGGCGATGCGGGCCACGCTGACGGACATGCATCAGAACGGAGTTGCTTTTAGTTCCCTCCCTTCCAGGATGCAGAAAACCGTCGAGAGTATGCTGATGGCAGCTACCCCCAGCCTGACGGCACATTTCCCAGTGAACGTACCCGCGCCTGAAAACAGCACGATCCGCTTGCAGCAGACAAGCCATCAGGATTGGGGGAACGGCTATTCGGTGGACGTTTTTGACGGCCACACCGGGGTAGGTCTGACCTTCCCGATGTTCAACGATCCCGCCAACAACACCGATGAGATCGTCCCGGCCTCGGAGATAATGAGACAAACTCCGTGGTACGGAGCCGCCCAGGATGCCGCGTCCCGGCAGGAGATCGCGCAGACCCCCGCCCGTTTCCAGCGCCTCCAAGCGCCCGTGACGCTTGACCTCCACGACGTCTCCCTAGCCGCCTGCCTGGAGGCGCTGGCGTCCAAAACGGGCCTCAGTTTCGCCGCAGACACCAACAAGACCTGGACCCCGCAGAAGGGCTGGGTGACGGTTCACCACTCGGCCTCGGCCCGTCAAAAACCGTTGATGGCGGTTCTGGACCAGCTCGCCGCCCTGTACGGCCAGACCTGGGGCCAGACCAAGAGCGGCATGATCGTGTTCCACCAAGCCCCGGAGAAACCGGCCGCCACTGACACCGCCAAAAATTGAGTGTAGTGTACTAAGCATTATCTACCAGGCCGCTGCATCGGTTGATGCAGCGGCCTTTCTGCGTCTCACCCGGCAGGGGGTGGCTTGACCGCCGGGCCGCGCTGTGTTATGATGGGCGCATGAGCAACCTGCGAAACAGACGGATGCCCCTCGCCGCCCTCGCCCTGGGCCTGACGGGGGCGATGCCCAGCCCCGCCGCGCCGGACAACGGGCTGGGGCAGAGGCCGTACCTGGGGTGGAGCAGTTGGAGCCTGGAGGCGACCAAGTATCCGGGCTACGGCGGCATGGCCTGGCTGACGGCGGAGCACGTCAAGCAGCAGTCGGACGCGCTGCACAAGACGCTGCAAGCGCACGGGTATGTCTACGTCAACATGGATTCGGGCTGGGCGGACGGGTTCGACGCCAACGGTCGGCCCAAGCCGGACGCAAAAAAGTTTCCGGGGGGTATCGCCGAGGTTGCCGCTTACGTCCACAAGAACGGGCAGAAGCTGGGCATCTACTGGATACCGGGCATCCTGGAGGGCGTCTACAAGGTCAACCCGCCCATCCTGGGGTCCACGCAGCATGTCCAGGACATCGTCGTCAAGCCGTTCCAGCCGGCGACGGGCTGGGGCTTCGGGTATAAGATAGACTACGCGCAGCCCGGCGCGCAGGCCTATGTCAACTCGGTCGCCGATCAATTTGCCGCCTGGGGCGTGGACTTCCTGAAGCTGGACGGCGTGACGCCCGGCTCGGACCACGCCGACGGGAAGATAGACGCCCGGCCCGACGTGGCGGCGTGGTCAGCGGCCTTGAAGCAGACGGGGCGGCCGATCTGGCTGGAACTGTCGTGGAAGCTGGACCCCAGGTACGGCGAGGATTGGCAGCGGTACGCGCAGGGGCGGCGCATCACGGACGATGTGGAGAGCTACGGGCCGACCCTGACCGGCTGGGAGCAGATCCAGCGTCCGTTCACGGCCACGGGGGAG
>CAXTWM010000287.1:0-6658 GCA_964247915.1 uncultured Armatimonadales bacterium
GCGTCACCCTGGCCCCGCCACCGGCCCAGGCGTATGCCGCCGTCAGCGGGGCGGTCGCCACGACCCAGAGCCAGACCCTACACGCCGCCAAGCGCGCTTCCGTCGCCAATGGCCTAGCCGGCTACGACACGGACGCGGCCAAAGCCGTCGGCGACCGCGTCCGCACCGTGGGCGCGAAGACCTTCACCCTGCAAGGCGGCGTCTGGACCGACAGCGCCTACGACGCGGCCAAGCAGAAGGACCTGACGGTCGTGCAGGCCTTCAGCGACGCCCACTTCGCCCTGCTGAAAGCGATTCCGCGCCTGGCTGCCTACACGAGCCTGGGCGACAACGTGCTGATCGTCCTGGACAACGGCAAGGCCCTGAAGATCAGCGCCAAAGAAGGCGTCAAGACGCTGGACACGGCGGCGGTGGGGCGGCTGAAATAGTTCTACCCCCGGCGCAGGAACCCCCTTCCCGTAAAGGGAAGGGGGGCTATGATTGTGTGTGATGCTGACCCAGCGCGCGGCATCGCGCTCGCTCAGGCCGGACGGCGTGGGGGTGCGGATGTTGTCGAGGACACGGCGCTACCGACTCCGTTGTACTCTGCCGTTTCAACGGTCGGCTCCGATTTGAGGGACTGCACGAGGCTTGAGAGGTCCTGGGTGTCTGATGTCATCAGAGCATACGACCGCAGGCTGGGAATCTCATAGACGGTGTGGCCCAGGTGGTACTTGTTCACCAGGGCGGTGACATTTTGCTGGTCAGTGGCGGCCGAGCCGCTGTCTTTCATGATAAGCAACACTTCATCCGCCTCGACCTGTTGGCCGTTGATGGTGATGACGTGCGTGGATGGAATGCCCGCTTGTGTGAAGGTCACGGGAGCTGTGTCCGACGACGAGCCGCCTCCCCCGCACCCCATCAGCAGCGCGATGGGGGCTAGCCCCACCCCCAACAAAACGCCCCTTCTCAACATCGGCGACGTCCGTCTCATTTCTGATCTCTCCTTTCATCGCCTGCCCGTGTCGCTTGAGCGATTACTCGACAGGCACGTCTGCACCAAGCATACACCAAACCAACGCGCCTGTCAACCCGTGGAGATCATCCCGTCTCGTACATCTCCCGGTGCCGCTGCCTCAGACGCAGGTAGGTGGGGTCGGCTTTGGCTTCCTCCCATTTGGCCCGGAAGATGGCCGCCGATTCGGCTTTGACGGGGTCGGGCGCGAAGGGCAGGACGGGCCGCCCGTGGGCGCCGCTCTGGCCGCGCCTGTCTTCGGGGACGGGGCCGTCGTACTTGTGGCCGCCTTTGTGGTTGGCGTAGCGGCGGGCGCGGGTCATTCCCATTTGGAGGAACTTGCGGGCCATGTCCATGCCCACGAAGTCGTCTTGTTCGCCGTACTGCTGGAAGAGTCGCCAGATGGCCTCGGACGACTCGCGCGCGGCGTCCGGCGTGGCGAAGCGCCAGTGGGGCAGGATTTCGCTTTTGTACGGCTCGACGAGCAGGACGCCCTGTTCGCCGACGCCGACGCGGTACAGTTCGGGGTGGGCGCGCAGGTCCAGGGTTTTGTAGTCCAGGGTGTAGTCGAACTTCTTGCCGGCAGTCATGGCGTCGCCTCGGCTGTCAGGGTCGCTAGGGCCTCTTCCAGCACGGAGCGGAAGCGCAGGTCTACGGCGTCGGCACTGGAATACTCGGCCTTGCTGTGGGAGAACCGCTGGGAGTCGCCCATCTCCAGAATCGCCCGCAGGGGCGGGACGGCTTCGGATAGGCGCAGGTCCGCCGCCGTCTTGGCGGCAACAAGCTGGAGCCAGCGGTCGTTGGCGGTCAGCAGGCGCAGCAGGGCGCGGCGCAGGGTGGCCTTCTGCGGGGGGTCCAGTTTGGCGTCCAGGGCGGCGATCTGGGCGTGCAGGCCCCAGAACTCTTCGGCCCAGGCTCGACGGTTCAGGTGGGCCAGCGTGTCCCGCACTTCGGCCAGCAGGGCCGCGTCGTCACCGTCTTTGGCGCGGGGATGGAAGACTGCTTCCAGCAGGGCGGCGTCGAACAGCGGCGTGGTCATCGCCGCCCGCTGCCGCTTCGCGCCGCGCCACTGGCCGACGATGCGCGCCAGGAAGAGCGCGCCCACGACCGGGCCGACCCGCACCAGCCAGTCCGCGTTCATGCTGTCGCCTTTCGTGTTGCTGCCGTCTGAAAGAAGATCATGTCCCGATACTCCAGCCGGGGGATGGTGAACGGTCGGCGCCGGCATCAGCGAGGAACGGCTGGGCGCAGACGGGAGCGCAGGCGGCAAGAGCGGGAAGAAGTGCGGACGGGAGCGGGAACAGGCGGGTTCTGGACAAACGCCAAATCTTGTGATACAATGCGGTGGATTAAAGCAAATGCCGCCAGAAAGAGGAATGGCTCCCTGAGTAGGACTCGAACCTACAACATTTCAGTTAACAGCCGAACGCTCTGCCAATTGAGCTATCAGGGAACAAGAGCCAGCGTTATTATAGCCCCTGCGTGGGCAAATGTCAAGAGTGTGGGCAGGCGGAACGCACGGAAAATACCTTGAAAGTCACCGAGATCGTTTTTCACGACTGTGGGCGCGCGACCCTGGTCGTCGAGATGCCGGATGCGGCCCCGTTCACCACGGAAGGCCGCCCGCACATCCCGCGCATCCTGTTCAAGCTGCTGCCGCAGATGGCGGCCCAGCACTGCTTCAACGCCGAGGGACACTCCTTCGGGCGCGAGGCGCAGGCGACCGAGATCCCGCACCTGTTCGAGCACCTGATCATGGAGATCCAGAACCAGGTCCGGCGCGGCGTCGGCGCTCCCCTGTCGGGCGAGACGCACTGGAACTGGACCGTGGACCCGCGCGGGCGGTTCTATGTGACAGTGGATTACGACCATGAGGTGGTCGCGCTGGGCGCGATCCGCCTGGCCGAATGCCTGATCAACGCCCTGGACCGCCGGGACATCGCGCACATCGACATGGCGCGCGAGATCGGCCGGCTACGCGAGATCGCCAAGCTCTGCCGCCGCCTCCACGGCCCCTACACCTCGCGCCGCCTCGGCGTCCCCGTTCGCGAGGCCGCCCCGCACGAAACCGTTCCCGAAAAAGCGGCCCAAAACAGCGCGCCGCCAGCCTCCCCCGAAAAGGACGCCGACGGCGCGGCCCTGGCGAACGTGTAGCGCCTCCCCCGAAGCATCAAGGGCCTGCAAACATTAGCAGACGGCACCCTCCGTATGCCTGGGCTGACACAGTCCCGGACGCCCCGCTTTAGTGAAGCAGCCCGCGTACCCAGTAAAAGGGCCTGCCCTTTTCCAGATCGGGGCCGAGGTCGGGCTTCTGCGGCTTCGTATACAGCCACGTCAGGACTTCGTTCTCGCGGTCGTTCGCCTTCCAGCAAGGAGTGTTGTAGTTGCCGGTCCCATTCACCATAGCAGCCGCGTTGATCATAACGGACCCGCCCGGCCCGAACTGGCATCCGATTTTGCTGTGGAAGTAAAGATCCCCAAAGCCGTAGAGAACCGGGGGTATCAAAAGCGCCGCCCCGAGGGTGATCGCAACCACCCATAGAGAGCTTATGCCCTTGCGCTTTGTAACTCCAGGCTCAAGTTCTTTTGCCACTGGACACCTCCGATCATGATTCCCGTACCCTATCCCCACACTCTGCGCTATGTCATGTTGGGCTTTCCGCCGCCCTAACTGCAAGTAACTCCGCGCCTTCTCGCAATGGAAGGGCGCGGAGTTTTTCTTGCCTTTTGCTCCCCCCGTTTCAGGGACGGGATGCGGGTCGTTCTTCCTCGCTAGTGGTGCAGGATGCTGAAGACGGCGATGGCGAGGCCCAGGACTTGGAAGGGGTCCACGCGCGAAGGGACGCCGCCCTGGCCGATGGTGATGTTGTCGCCCGGCTGGATCAGGTAGCTCCCCTGGACGGCGGGGTTGCTGGCGTCCAGCTTGACCGTCGTGGCCGCCCCGGTCTTGGGGTTGGACCGGATGATCTGCACCTCCTTGATCTTGGCGCGATCCGATAGACCGCCCGCCTTGCCGATGGCGGCGGCGAGCGAGACCGGCTGGCCGTTCGGCAGCGGGTACTCGGAGGGGTTGCGGATGCCCGGCCCGGTCAGGGTGTAGGTGGCGAGGACCGGCGCGGCGGGGACGATGATCGTGTCGCCGTCCAGCAGGGCCGGGTTGAGGGCGGGGTCGGTCGGATTCTGGCCCGCCTGGGCGTATCCGAAGGGGATCGTGTCCGTCGTCCCGAAGTGCTTGATGACGATCCCGGCGGTGTTGGCGGCCAGGGTCGGGCCGCCCGCCGCCTGGAGGGCGCCGTAGGCGGACGTGGTGGGGGGCACCTGGAAGCGGCCCGGCTTGACGACCTGGCCCTGGACGTTGACCGTGATCGGCTGCGGGTCGCGGTTGCCGACGACGATCACGTCGCCGCTGCGGAGGGCGGGGTTGCCGGCAGGGGCCTTGTTGTCCAGGTAGGAGCGGTAATCCACCGTTTCCTTGGCCTTGGTGTCGCCGCGCGTGATCTCCACGCGGCTCAGGTCGGCGTTGAGGGCGGGGACGGCCTGCTGCATCACGTCGTCCAGATGGGCGTTGGAGCGGACGGTGTAGTGGCGGGGCGCGCTGACCAGGCCGGCCACGTCCACCCCGATTCCGCCCGCGTCCGCGATGACGACCACGACCTGGGGGCTGACGTAGAACTGGGACAGGGCCGTGGCGGGCCTGCCGTCGGCCTTCGCCTCGCCCCGGATGGCCGCCGCCGCCTGGGCGGGGGTCAGGCCCTGGACACGGACCTGATTGATGTAAAGCAGCGTGATGTTGCCGTCGGCGTCCACAGTATAATCGCCGGTGAGCTGGGCCTCGTTGGCGACCGTGATGTGGAGCCGCGCGCCGACGTCAATGACGTTGCCCGGACTCGCCGTGGACTGGGCCACGGCGGGATGGCCGAGGGCGGCGGCCCAGAAAAGCAGCAGAACGGCCCAAAGGCGGAATGCCGGGCGAGTCAGGGCCGGACGGATGACAGGGTTCATGGTGGTGATGTTTCTTTCCCAAACGTTTTCGGGGCAGGCGCGTCCGATGTCGGGGGCGCGGCGGTGCCCATACTAGAAGCCAGAAGCAAGAACCATGCCAAAACGCCGCCCGGCGCAGAAACCCGGCTAAACGTGCGGCACGACTTTTTCAGCTTTCAGCACGACCTTTTCAGCCTGCGGCCCTTTGGGGCCTTCGCCGACCTCGTACTCGACTTCCTGCCCCTCGCGCAGCGACTTGTACCCGTCCTGCTGGATGGCGGAGAAGTGGACGAACAGGTCTTTGCCCTGGCCCGTGTCAATGAACCCGTAGCCCTTGGCGTCGCTGAACCACTTGATCTTACCCACTGGCATCGTGTGTGCTCCTTAATCGCAGCAGCCGTCTCCCACTGGATCACCCTGCCGTTGGGTCGGCAGGGACGGTGTGGCTGATGCGTTCCTTCATGCGTTTCCGGCAGGCGAACCTAGCCCGATGCAGAGTATCATAAAAGGCGGAATTTGTCAAGGGTAGAGTGCAGCGGGGAGGGCGAACACGAGGTCCGCCCTTTGACTCAGACCGGGAGCTAGGGGCCTACGACCAGCAGGGTGAACGTGCCGGGGACATAGGACCGGCGCCACGGCGGCGCGCCGGGAGTCGCCGGGCCGGGCGTGGCCGTGACTAGGAAGACGCGGTGCGTCTTCGTGTCCAGCGCCATCGTCCGCGCCCCGGCCTGGGTCGGCACAGTCTGCACCACGCGGAACGTGCCGGGCGCGTCCTCGTGAACGACGGTCAGCGTCCCGTCCTGGCCGTTGGAGCTGAAGGCCAGCTTCGTCGCCGGGTCGAAGCCGGCGGCGTCCGGGCCGTTGCCGATTGCGGGCGCGGCCACGACCGCGCCCGTGTCGGCGTTGACGACGGCCATCTTTCCGCCGTCACAGACGGCGAACAGGCGGCGGCTTTTGGCGTCCATCGCCAGCCCGGATGGGGATTCTTCGGGCGAAATGGGCCAGCGGTTCTTGACGGCGAGCGTCCTAGCGTCGATGCCGACCACCTCGCTCTTGTCTTCCAGGTTGTCGTAGACCATGCCCTTGCCGTCGGCGGCGGCGAACTCGGGCCGCCCGCCCAGCGGGATCGTCCCGACGACCTTGCCCGTCCGGGCATCAACCGCCGTCGCGCTGTTCCCGCCGCCGTTGAAGGTGAACACGCGCTCGCTCGCGGGGTCATAGAGGATGGCGTCGGGCCGGTCGCCGGTCGGGGCGGTGCCGACGGCTTTCAGTGTCTTGAGGTCGAAGATCGTGACCGTGTTGGCCTGCCCGTTGGAGGTGAAGCCGCGCCCCAGCTTGGGCGCGAACGCGATGCCGTGGACTCCATTGGTGTTCGGGATGTCGCCGACGACTTTGTAGGTGTCGGCGTTGACCACCATGACGTGCGTCCCCTGGCTGATGTAGAGCCGCCGGGCGTCGGGGTCCACGGTGAGGTAGTCCCAGCCGCCCTCCCCGCCCAGCGTGACCTTCTGGATCAGGTGGTAGGAGGGCGTCGCGGCGGGGGCCGCGTGGGGGGGGGGGGCTAAGCCTATGTGATCCGGGACCTGGGTTTGCATCGGGCCTCTTGGCGGGGGGTACGCGGGGACATGAAAGGGTTAAGCACGGCGCGGCGCTCAAGGGTTTCGGCCAGCACGGAGTCGATGA
>CAXTWM010000288.1:0-6655 GCA_964247915.1 uncultured Armatimonadales bacterium
TTGGCTGGGCAGGAGCCGGGGCAGGGGGCGGCACCGCAGGCGGGGCAAGGGGCGGGGGGGGGGCGGGCTGCGGGGCGAGGGCGCTGACGGGCAGCGCGGCGAGAAGGACGAGCGCCGCCCACAGGCGGGGGGCGCGGCGGGAGGGTGACGGTCTGTTCACGGCGGACCTCCTGACGGGACGGAACACAGAAGGACAGAGGGAGACGCCGCCGGAACGTGGTTGCCGCTTCGCCTCTGGCCTGCCGAAACCATTATACGACGATGTGAGCAAAAATGCAATGGGGACGCCCCCAATATTTCAGGGGGCATTCCGCGAGAGGCGGCGGAGACCCACCCCGGCTCGCTGAGCCTCGCCACCCCTCCCTGCTAGGGAGCGCAGGAGGCGGGAGTCCCGTTTGTCCGTCACTTGGTCGGCGTCAGCAGAAACATCCGTGTGAGTCCTTCCATGCTCCTGCCGTCGCGGCTGCGGTGGCCGGTGGCGACGATGCAGCCTCGACCGTTGATGGCGACGGCCCGCTCCAAAATCCAGCCGCTGCCTGTGGGGAGGAGGCCGTTGAGGTTGTAGGAAAGACCGCCCTGCCACAAGATCGCCTGGGGGCCGCCCCAATGGACGCTGTCCAGCCCATGCGTTTCCTCATATTGGATGTCTGCCGTGCCGACGATCTGGCCCTGGTCGTTGAGGGCGGCGGCCTCGCTGCGACTGCCGCCCGCCGTTCCCAGGTCGGTGACGGGGCCGCTGCCGTCCCAAGAAAAGGCGTGGGTATTTGTCCCAACGTACATCATGCCCGCCATCTGGCCCCGGTTGTTGAGCGCGTAAGGGAAGACTGCCGCCCCCGAAGCCGTCTCACGCACCTTGCCGCCGTCCCAGAGAATGCCCGTGGCCGACTGGCCTAAGATTCTGCTGCCGTGGGTGAAGCCCGCGATCTGCCCCCGGTCATTGATGGCGCGCGGCTCAAAGCGGAAAGGCGGAAACGGCGTGAGCTGATCGCTGCGTTGCGGGAATCCGCCGGCGAAGCCGCCGTCCTGCCACAGAAACGGCTGGAACACGCCGTCCAAGCCGAACACGTTCCCGATCACCTGTCCCTCGTCGTTGAGGCCGGTGACGTGAACATCTCCGGCCCGACCGCCGAAGCCGCCGAAGAGGCTGGGGAGCGGCGTCAGGGGGCGCAACCGCCCCTTCTCCCAGAGGAAGGCGGCGGAGCGGGAGAAGCACGCCACCTGCCCATGGTTGTTGAGGGCGGCGGCCCGCAGGTCCAACCCGCTCAGGAGCGTGATCTTGCCCCGGTGGAACAGGAAGGCGCGGTGCTCGCCCGAGGTCGGGGAGGCTTCCAGAGTCCCGGCGATGTCGCCGGCCTCATTGATGCCCGCCGGGCCGCTCTCGCCTGTCCGCAGTTCCACGCCGAGGTCTGTGACTCTGTAGTGCGGCGGCTGGGGGGAGGGAGCGGCAGACAGAGGACTGCCGAGCAGCGCGATCCACAGGAGGATCACAGGGCAATGGAGGTTCATACCAGCTTTGAGGCTTTGCGCGCGGAAAAGCTTCAACCGGCTCTGGCCCGCAGTTTAGCTCCATTCGCCGTGGAAGCGGCCACGGGCCATCAAGTCGCGCTCCTCGGAGGAGGACAGGACGGGGGCGCCTGCCTCGCGCAGTTGGCGCAGGCGGTCGGTCAGGGTCCAGGGGGACAGGCCCGTCTCGCGGACGGCGAGGTCGCGGCCCAGCGCGCGCCACTGCACCCAGGTCAGCCACAGGACGTCGGCGAGCGGGGGGTGGGGGACGGCGGCGGCGACCTGCGCCTGAACGGTGTGGGCTTCGGGAAGGCGGCAGACGGCGGCGACGCGGCGGGCGGCTTCGCAGGCGGGGAGGACGGCGGAGGAAGACATGGGATAGGCTCGCTTTCGGTAAAGAGTAAGCCTATTATGGCCGCCTGGCCCCGAACTCCCCACGGCAAACGTGCGGGTTTCGGGGCGGGCGATTTCGCCGGGTTATCGGCTAAACGACCTCGATACGGCCTTCTTCGAGTCTCAGGGCGCGCGGGGCCTCGCCGCCTTTGTTGAGGAGCAGGGTGGTGACGCCGGCCTGGGCGGCGAGCTGGGCGATGACCGGGCCGGGCAGGACGACGGCGCTGCGGCCCGCCGTGTCCCAGACGCGCATGGCGGCCTCGCTGGTGAAGCAGAGCAGGGCGTCGTCTTCGGTCAACAGCTCGATCTCCTGGGGCGTTTCGGGCGTGTCCTGGGGGGCGCCGGTGCTGAGGACGATGCATTCGGCGTCCTCGTCCGAGTCGCCCGCCACGGGGATGCGGCTGAACTCTTCCAGGAAAGCTTGAATGACGGCGGCGCGATTCTCGCCCGTGTCGTCACGCCCCAGAGCGGCCAGGGCCGCTTCCAGGCGCTCGTTGCTGCCCGCCGCCTGCTGCTGCATCTGGGCCATCATCTGCGCGGTCTGGGCCATCATCGCCATCTCGTCCGGCCCGACCTCGGCGTGCAGGTCCGGGCCGTCCACGAACAGCAGGTGCTCGGAGCCGGCCAGGATGCCGCCGAGCTGCGCGCCGGACAGGAACATCCCGTTCTCAAGCTGCGGCAGGGCGGCCCGGAGGATGCCAAGCTGCGTGAACGCGGGGACGCCGCTGACGCCCTCGGGGTTGGTGGCGATGATGAGCTGGATGTCGGCGTTGGGGGCGATGGAGCCGTCCGGGTTGGTCGGCACGGCGCTCATGGTGGGCACGGCCAGGATGCTGTCGCGCAGGATGTCTAGGAAGGCCCGCCGCGCTTCGGCCCCTTCCTCGTCCGTCAGGGCCATTCGCAGGCCGAGGATGGCGGATTCGAGCGGGACGTTCTTCAGCGGCTCTTCCGTCGGGTCTTGTTGCATAGTGTCTGCTTTCTTCGTTTCAGGGGGTGGGCTGAGTGACTGGCGCTATGTAAAAGCGTAGAGGCCGTGGGATTGAAATCCTCGGCTATGGGGCGCGGACGCCCAAATCCCCGCCTGCGCGGGGAGAATAACGCTCTCGCGGAACGTCTCTGTGCCCCTATGCAAGAGGTCTATCATGCCAACGGGTTTTTCGGCGGCGCGGCCTTGTTCTGCTTGCCGAGCCGCTTCAGCCGGCCCAGGATGCCGTGCTGGGCTTCCTCCTGGATGACCGACTCTAACTCGGCCCGCTCCTGCTGGTCGCGCTCCAGGCGGCTCTGGGCGGCCCGCTCCTGATACTCAGGGTTGTCTATCTGCGCGCCGCACCAGTTGCAGAGCGGGCTGGTCTGTGTCAGCAGTTTCCGCTGGCAGGTGGGGCAGACTACGATCCCCGCCGTCGGGGACGGCTGAGGGGCGTTCTGCGGCCCCGGCGCGGGGGGCCAGACTTCTTTCTCATTCATGGCTATAGTTCCAGATGTCCGAACCGATCGCCCGCCTCGGCGGTAGGCTGGGCGGCGGGTGTTTCTTCGGCCTGTGCCTGTTGGGCCGCTTTCTGCTGCTGTGCATGGAGTTCGGCCGCCTGCCGGGCCTGTTCCCAGACTTCGCAATCCATACGCTGGGCGGACATGGCATCCTGCTGGCTGAGAGTATACCGGCCGAGCAGCGCGCTTACCTGACCATAGCGCGAATACGGCTCTGCGACCGGTCTGATGGTCAGCGACTGGAGCGAGTGCAGCGCGTCCTCCGCGCGGAACGCAGCCCGTTCCACATCGGCCTGCGCCAGATATGCCGCGTCCGTGATCTCCACCCCGCACCAGTTGCAGCGGGCGCTGATGTGGGAAAGCAGCTTGCGGCGGCAGTGCGGGCAGGTATCCATGTCAGCGGGCGCTCCCCACCAGGAAAGGTGCGGGTGGAATGGAGAGCCGCCGCAGGTGGGTGACGGCCTCCGGCAGCCTGCCCAAAACGTAGTCAATCTCCTCGTCGGTCGTGAAGCGCGAGACGCCGAACCGGAGCGAGGAGTAGGCCCGCGCGTCCCCTAGTCCTAACGCTCGGAGGACGTAACTCGGTTCCAGGGATTCGGACGAGCAGGCGGAGCCGGTAGACAGGGCGACTTCGGACAGGGCGGTCATCAGGGCGTCGCCCTCGACGCCCTCAAACGCGATGCTGGCGTTGTGCGGCAGGCGCTCGGTCGGGTGGCCGTTCAAGGCCGTGCCGTCAACCGCTTCCAGTATGCCTTGAATAAGACGATCCCGCAGACGGGTGAGGTGAGCCTGCTCCGACGCGAGTTCGTTTTGACATATTTCGGCCGCCTGGCCGAAGCCGACGATGCCGGGCACGTTCAGCGTCCCCGACCGCATCCCCCCCTCGTGGCCGCCGCCGTCGGCCTGGGCGGTCAGCCGGACGCGGGGCGCGCGGCGGCGGACGTAGAGCGCGCCGACGCCTTTCGGCCCATGCATCTTGTGGGCCGTGAAGGACATCAGATCTATGGGCAGGTCCTGGACGCTGACGGGCATCTTGCCGACGCACTGGGTCGCGTCCGTGTGGAACAGGATGCCGCGCGCCCGGCAGAGCGCGCCGATCTCGGCGACGGGCTGGAGTGTGCCGACCTCGTTGCTGCCCATCATCACGGAAACCAGGACGGTCCGGTCGGAGAGCGCGTCTTCCAGGGCGTCCAGGTCTACGCGGCCTTCGCGGTCCACGCCCAGATAGGTGACGCGGCGGCCCGTCGCTTCCAGGTGCCTGGCGGCATCTAAAACCGCCTTGTGTTCGGTGGCGACGGTGACTAAGTGGTCACCCTTGTCCGCATAGCGCTCCATGACGCCTTTGAGGGCAAGGTTGTCGGATTCGGTCGCGCCCGAGGTCCAGACGATCTCGCGCGGGTCCGCCCCGATCAGGCCGGCGACCTGCGCGCGGGCGCGGGCGACGGCCTCTTCCGCCGCCCAGCCGAAGGAATGCCCGCGCGAGGCGGCGTTCCCGTACACCTCGGCGAAGAAGGGCAGCATGGCCGCGACGACGCGCGGGTCGGTCCGCGTCGTGGCGTTGTTGTCCAGGTAGATGGGCAGGCTGACCATAGGTGTCATCCGAGGGGCAGGCCGGCGGCGAACCGGCGGCTCGAAAAGTCCTGGAACGGCGGCCAGTCGGCGGGGGCCGCGCCGGAGCCGCTGACGTCCTCCAGCGTGATCTCTTGCAGCAGGGCCTTGACGCGCCGCTCGATCTCGGCCAGCGGGTCGCGGATGGTGCAATGGCTGAACTGCTTGCAGGTGTGCCCCAGGCCGTTGGAGCAGGGCAGGATGGAGAGGGGGCCGTCAATGACCGTCAACACCTCGGCGACGCTGATGGCGTCGGGCGCGCGAAGCAGCTTGTAGCCGCCGGTGGGGCCGGGGTGGGAGGCGACGATGCCGTTCTTGGCGAGCGATTGCAGGAGCTTCGCCAGCAGCTCGACCGGAATCTCGTACTGTTCGGCGATCTCCTTGGTGTTGACCAGCCGCTCCGGGGCGGCGGCCTGGGTGACGGCCAGGTGCGACAGCGCGAGGAGGGCGTAATCGGCGCGTTTGGACAGGCTTAACATGGTCTCGCACCGCCCCTTTCTCCGACCTCAATGGTCGTAAATTCTGTTCCAGTATACCGAATTTGGGGGCGGGGTGTCAAGCCGCGATGCGCCTTCCTCTCTTAAGTAATGATGTTACGCAAGCCCCCCAGGCGGATCGTTCACGGCCCGGTCTCACGACCCGGTCAGAGCCTCCTGCGTAACATGAGTTGATGAGAATTTCGACGCCGAATGACAAGCAAAGGAGGAAAACACCTGCCCTTCCTCGAAACGAACCGCGTGTGCAGGCAGGAGGACAGAAAGATGAACAAAAGTCACAAGACGCTCGCCCTGGTGACTGCTCTTTGCGCTCCACTGCTTGTGTGGGGCCTTCACGATACGCAGCCCTGGGCGGGCAGGCCGTCTATCAGCATTGACAACGGCAATACGCTGGAAATAGACTGCACGGGGACGGAGAGGACGGCGGGCGGTGATCTGCCGCGTCCGATCAGTTCGGTCATGTACTGCTTCAACCCAAAGTTCCGCTTCGCCCACACATCCCGCCGCGACATGACGACCTACGATGCCCCTTTGGGTTTATACGCCACCCCAGTCTGGAACTACTACGCCTTCGGTCCGCTCAGGATTGAGCGAATCGACGAGGGACTTTCTTCGGTCAAGCGGCCCGCCCGGTAGTACGAGCACCCTAAGTGCGAAGAACGCTTTGGGAGGAAAAGCACAGAATCAGAGTACGGGATTGGGTGGACTTTCCACCCGTCCGACGACACGATCTTTGCCGATCAAGATGCAACGAAAGGTTCCGAATCTCTATGAAAACCCGATTTCTGACACTCCTGTCCGCTCTTCTTTTGGCGTCGGCGATGAGCATGACGCCCGTGCGCGCTCAGTCCGATGCCCCGCCCCAGTGGCAAACCGCGAATATCGTCACGGATTACGTCGCGACGAAGGTCAACGGCAGCAGTGGCGGGATGGACACAGATGGCAAGGTTGTTTATCGGCCAAACCCATTGACTGGAGCACAAGAAGTGTGGTTCATCACTCCCGCCTTGAAATGCGCCCCGTACTTCTCCCCCAGGGATAGGTCCACCTCAGCGCCCCGCCACGGCGCTCAGAAGCCCGCGTACATCTCGGCTACGCAGGGCCACGGCGTACAGCCCCTGGTCGCAGAGCCTTCGTAGCGGGGTGGAGGGAGGGGCCGGGGGTGGGGG
>CAXTWM010000289.1:0-3160 GCA_964247915.1 uncultured Armatimonadales bacterium
GCCCGTCCGTCCATTCCCCCGTCCCGGAACAGACGTCCAGAACGCTGTCGCCTGCCCCTAAAGAGGCGCACCGGGTCGCGAAAACGCGCCAGCCGTGGTGGATGCCCGCCGAGAGCACCGAGTTCAGCAGGTCATAGCGCGGCGCGATGTCGTCGAACATCCGGCGCACATACCGCGCCTTCTCTTCCGCCGTCACGGGCCGGTCGAGAACGTCAACGCCGCTCGGCGGCTGTGTGGCTGTGACAGACATTGTGAAAAAATCCGCAAACTCTGGTAGGATTATACCCACCGCACGGAGAAGTGTCAACGAACCGAGAAAAAAGGTAAAATCAGGCTGCCAGCCATGAATCAGACGACACGACAACTTCTTGCCGAACGACGCCCTGAGATCATGCGCGTCGCTGCCCGGAACGGTGCATACAATGTACGCCTCTTCGGTTCAGTCGCGCGCGGCGAGGATGACGAACGGAGCGACATTGATTTCCTGGTGGACTTGGAAGCAGGACGCAGTTTGTTCGACCTCGGCGGCCTCTTGTCGGATCTAAGTGCCTTGCTCGGCAGGGACGTGGATGTCGTGACCGAACGCGGCCTGCGGGACCGACTGCGCGAGCGCGTTCTGGAAGAGGCCATCCCACTATGAGACAGGATCGGCTCCGGCTTTAAGACATCGAGGAGGCAATCCCCCGTATCGAACAGATCGCCGCGATGCTGGACCAGAAAATGACGGAAGGAGAAACCCCATGAACATCACCATGCACGCCACGACCATCGTCGGCGTCAAGAAGGACGGCAGGGTCGCCATCGCGGGCGACGGGCAGGTGACTCTGGACAAGACCGTGATGAAGAACACGGCCAAGAAGATCCGGCGTCTGTACCAGGGCAAGGTGCTGGCCGGCTTCGCGGGCAGCGCCGCCGACGCAATGGCCTTAGCCGATAGGTTCGAGGCCAAGCTGGAGGCGGCTAACGGCAACTTGCAGCGGGCGGTCGTCGAGTTCGCCAAGGAGTGGCGGTCGGACCGCGTCCTGCGCCGCTTTGAGGCGCTGATGATCGTCGCCAACCCCGAATACCTGCTTGTCGTTTCCGGCGACGGCAACGTGCTCGAAACCGACGACGGCATCGCGGCCATCGGCAGCGGCGGCCCCTACGCGCAGGCGGCGGCCAAGGCCCTGGTCGAGAACACGGACCTGTCGGCGCGCGACATCGCGGAAAAGGCGCTGCGCGTCGCCGCCGACATCTGCATCTATACCAACTCCAACATCACGGTGGACGAGCTATGAAAAACTCCGCTCTCCGTGCCCTGGCCGCCGGCCTCCTGCTCGGGCTGGCGGCGGGGGCGGCGCGGGCCAAGGACGCCCCCGCCGTGACGCCGGAACAGTCGCGCATCTTCGCGCTGGGGTACACCCTGCGGGCCTGCGATCTGCGCGCCCAGGACTACGTCGAGGCCGTTCAGGCGCTCCAAACGATGGATGACTATGGGGCTGTCAAAGCCGAAACGGCCCGCCGCAGCCGCGACACGCCCGGCCTGCGCCGGACGCAGGCGGTCGCCTACGCGCAGGCCGGGCGGCTTCTGAGCCGCATGGGGGCGCCGCCCGCCGTCCAGTCCTGGGCGACGCAGACGGCGGCGCGGCTGGACGCCCCCCTGGCCTACGACCGCGAAGCGCGGGACATGGCGAAGACGGAGCCGGACGCGGGCCGGGTCATGGCCGAGTTGAACGAACTCGCAGAGGTCCGGGCCGCGTCGGACGCCCAAAGACCGTCGCTCGCGGTCTGGCTGAAGCTGACCGGCGGCAGCGCGGGAATCTGGACGGCCGACGTCGGCTCGTTCTCAGCCGACCTGCACCGGGCCGCCGCCCTGCCGGGGCCGAGCCGCCTGCTCGGCCGGGCCGCCCTGCACCTGCTGCGGAAGGCCCCGCCGGAGACGCCGTCGGCGGCGCGCGGCGACCTGTCCGAGCTGGTCCCGACCGGCGGCGGCAACCTGCAAGAGCTGGCGACGGTTCTGCCGGACCCGATCCCCCGCGAAAAGATCAGCCGCGTCTACTCCGGCCTGATGGGGATCTATGTTCCCGGCAAGCCGCCCGAAAAGTGAGTCGCGCTTCCGGGTGAGCCGCGCTTCCGCCTGATGCGGGCGGTTCTGAGGGTGGGTATACTAGCACTTATGGAAGAAATGATGGAAGACATGACGCCGCGCCAGATCGTCGCGGAACTGGACAAGTACATCGTCGGGCAGCAGGCCGCCAAGCGCGCGGTCGCCATCGCGCTCCGCAACCGCTACCGGCGGCGGCGGCTGGCCGACGACCTGCGCGACGAGGTCATCCCCAAGAACATCCTGATGATCGGCCCCACCGGCGTCGGCAAGACCGAGATCGCCCGCCGGCTGGCCACGCTCGCCCACGCCCCGTTCGTCAAGGTCGAGGCGACCAAGTTCACCGAAGTCGGCTACGTCGGGCGGGACGTGGACTCGATGGTGCGCGACTTGGTCCAGGCCGCGCTCCGAATCGTCGAGGGCGAGAAGATGGCCGCCCTGCGCGCGAAGGCCGAGGAGCAGGCCATAGACCGCATCGTGGACCTCTTGCAGCCGCGCCGGGAGGCGAAGGCGGCGCGCATCCGCATCCCCAAGCCGGGGGGTGGCGAGAACCCGATGGAAGCCTTCCTGGCCCAGATCATGCCGGGGGGTCAGGCGGCGGGCGCCGAGCCGGAGCCTGAAGCGCAGGAAGGCGAGGGCGACGAGGTTTCTCAGCGTCGCCGGGAACAGGAAGGCCGCGTCCGCGAGCGCCTACGGGCGCAGATCGCCTCGGGCGTTAAGGACGACGACCCCATCGAGATCGAGGTGGAGGAAAGCGGCCCCGCGCCGTTCATGCAGGTGATGTCATCGCCGGGCGGCATGGAAGAGATGGGCATGGACATGCAGGGCCTGTTCGGCTCCATGATGCCCAAGAAGCGCAAGAAGCGGACGCTGACGATCCGGGAGGCGCGGGAGCACTTCACGACCGAAGAAGCCAGGGCGCTGATTGACCAGGACGCGCTGACGCGCGAGGCGGTCGCGCGGGCGGAGCAGAGCGGCATCATCTTCGTGGACGAGATGGACAAGATCGCCGGGCGCGGCGCGGGCGGGGGTGGGACCGGGCCGGACGTCTCGCGCGCGGGCGTCCCGCGCGACATC
>CAXTWM010000289.1:3170-6638 GCA_964247915.1 uncultured Armatimonadales bacterium
ACCAGGACCAGTTGACGCGCGAGGCCGTCTCGCGGGCCGAGCAGTCCGGCATCATCTTCGTGGACGAGATGGACAAGATCGCCGGGCGCGTGGCGGGCGGCGGGAGCGGGCCGGACGTCTCGCGCGAGGGCGTCCAGCGCGACATCCTGCCGATCATCGAGGGCAGCACGGTTCAGACCAAATACGGCCCGGTCAAGACCGACTTCGTGCTGTTCATCGCGGCGGGCGCGTTCCACCTGTCCAAGCCGTCCGACCTGATCCCGGAGCTTCAGGGCCGCCTGCCGATCCGGGTGGAGCTGGAAAGCCTGACCCAAGACGACTTCAAGCGCATCCTGACCGAGCCGCGCAACGCGCTCATCAAGCAGTACGTCGCCCTGCTCGCGACCGAGGGCGTCACCGTCGAGTTCACCGACGACTCGGTCGCCGAGCTGGCCCGCGTCGCCGCCGACGTCAACGCCCAGATGGAGAACATCGGCGCCCGCCGCCTGCACACGATCATGGAGCGCCTGCTGGACGACCTCTCGTTCGACGCCCCCGACCTGGAAGACAAGAGCAAGCGCATTGACGCCGCCTACGTCCGCGAAAAGCTGGACAACATCGTCAAAGACGAAGACCTGAGCCGGTACATCCTGTGAGCGGGAATCGGGTATCATAACTCCATGATGACGGTGCGGATGCTGTTCTTCGCCCATTTGCAGGACGTGGCCGGGACGCGGGAAATGTTTCTAGAACTGCCGGACGGCGCGACGGTGCAGGCGGCGGCGCAGGAACTCGCCGGGCGCGCGCCCGGCTTCCGAGCGCTGCTGGATCATGTCCGTGTGGCGGTCAACGCCGAATTCGCCGACGCCGGGACGCCTCTTCACGAGGGCGATGAGGTGGCCTGGATGCCGCCGATGAGCGGCGGCGCAGACCCGCCCTTGCTGACCCACGGGCCGATTGACATGGCCGCGCTGGGCCGCGCGGTGGAAGCATCGGGCTATGGGGCTGTCGTGACCTTCGCGGGCAACGTCCGGGACAACGCGCGCGGCCTTCGGGTGCTTTATCTGGAATACGAGGGCTACGAGCCGCTGGCCGAGAAGCACCTGGCCCGGCTGGTCGCCGAGGCCGAACAACGCTGGGGCATTCGGTGCGCCGTGCAACACCGGCTGGGGCGGCTGGAGATCGGCGAATGCAGCGTCGGCGTGGCCGTCGCCTCCGCGCACCGGGCGGAGGCCTTTGACGCCTGCCGCTGGCTGATGGACACGCTGAAAGAGACCGTGCCGATCTGGAAGCGCGAGTTCTTTGCGGGCGGCGCGCATTGGGTGGAAGGACCGGGCACGGTCGCAAGCGATGCGCCGTGACACGGATGAAGTAGTAGAAACACGCTTAATGATCGAACTGCCGCCGACCTCCGAACCGCCGCATCCCCCCGCTGTGATCCTCCGTTCGATGCGTCTTGAAGACATCGAGCACGTCTCCCGCCTGGAGCGCCGCTGCTACACGCTGCCGTGGAGTTCCAGCGCCTACGTCACCGAAGTCGGCAACCCGTCCGCCTACTACACCGTCGCCACCGAGCAGGACAACACCATCCTCGGTTACGCCGGCATGTGGGTCATCATGGACGAGCTGCACATCACCACCATCGCCGTGGACCCGGCCCAGCGCGGGCGCAAGATCGGCGAGCGCCTGCTGCTGGACTTGACCGAGGAGGGCGTGCGGCGCGGCGCGGACCGGGCGACCCTGGAGGTGCGAGAGCGGAACACGGTCGCCCACAACCTGTACCTCAAGTACGGCTTCGAGGACGTGGCCGTCCGCAAGAGCTACTACAGCGACAACGGCGAGAACGCCCTCATCATGTGGGCCAACGACCTGACCTCGCCCGCCTACCAGGCCATGCTGCGGGATTACAAGGCGCGGCTGGCGGAGTAAGCGGGATGGATGTTTTCGTCGTACAGCATGTTCACGAACATGAGGACGGAGAGGAAGATGTCAAGATGATTGGCGTTTACTCCAGCCATTCAGCGGCACAAGAAGCTGTCACACGTTTGAGCGTTCAGCCGGGCTTTCGTGACCTACCGCAAGGCTTCTGCATTGATCGTTATCCGGTAGACCAGGATCATTGGGCTGAAGGCTATGTGACTTTACCGTTGCCGTCGGAAATGCCGCCCTCTTCCGCGAATGCTGATGACGTACCGTGATTATCCTCCACCAGTTCCACTCCGGCCCCGAGACGTGCCACTACCTGCCCGACCGGGATGCAACCCAGGAGTACGTTCAGGTCGGCCAATTGTCGCCGTCCGAGTACGAGGACCTGATGAACCAGGGCTGGCGCAAGTTCGGCCCAATGCTCTTCCGCCCCGTCTGCGCCGGCTGCCGGGAGTGCCGCCCCCTCCGCATCCCCACCGACCGGTTCACGCCCGACCGCAGCCAGCGGCGGACGCTGGCGCGCAACGCCGATCTGGCGGTGCGTTACGCCCAGCCGACCGTGGACGCCGCCCGGCTGGACCTCTACCGCCGCTACCACGCTTCCCAGGCCGCTTATAAAGGCTGGCCGGACGGCGACCGGACGGAGCGGGGCTACGCCTTCCAGTTCGTCCGCAACCCCCTCCCCGCCGTCGAGATCAGCGTCTGGGAGGGCGACGCCCTGCGGGCGGTCGCGCTGACGGACGTGACCCCGAACGTGGTTTCCGGCGTCTACCACTTCCACGAGCCGGACTGCCGGGCGCGCGGGCTGGGGACGTTCGCCATGCTGCACACGATTGAGCTGGCGCGGCGGCTCGAACGGCGCTGGGCCTACTTCGGCTTCTACGTCGCCGGCTGCCCCAGCATGAGCTACAAGACCAAGTTCCGGCCCTGCGAGATTCTGGACACGGACGGCGTTTGGCGCGAGAGGGAACGGGATTGAACGAGGCCCCAGAACAGGGTACAATAGGATTACAACTCCCACCGAGTATTAGGAACCCGACCATGCCGCAAGGAATTGATCTTTTGCCCGCCGTTCTGCCCGGCGAGCGCATCCTGGAAGCGCCGGATGAGCGCGAGCAGCGGACCCCGCCCGGCTCGGACGGGCCGTATGTCGTGATCCTCTACAACTGCGACTGCCACACGTTCGAGCAGGTGGAAGAGCAGCTTCAGAAGGCCATCGGCTGCACCTTGGAGAAGGCCGAGGCGTTCGCGATGGAGGTCCACACGACGGGACGGTCTGTGGTCTACTCCGGGTCGGATGTGGAGTGCGAAAAGGTCGCCAACATCCTGCGCCAGATCCGCCTGCAAGTGGAGACGGACAAGTCGGCCTAAGCCAGCGGCATGACCGATCTGCTCCCCCGCCTCGGTTGACCCCACCCCCGCCCGCCGGCCCCCGGCGCTGGCGCGCCCAGCGGCCCGCGCCGGCCGGGGGCGGTGCCGGCACCCGTCGGAGGCAGCGCGCGCCCCACCCGCCGCCGACGCGCCGCGACGCGTGCGGGTCGCCGCCGTCGGCGAGCAGCGCGG
>CAXTWM010000290.1:0-6635 GCA_964247915.1 uncultured Armatimonadales bacterium
CGCCCCGCATAGACGCTCTTCCCGGTCGCCTCGGCGACCAGACGGAACGGCAGGCCGGGCGGGAAGGCGTAGCCGCCGCCGTCGCCCATCCACAGGGAAAGAAAGGCGCGCTTGCGCGGGTCATCGGGCCGGAACCCGACCTGGTTGACATGGACCGACTCGCTCCAAACGCGGGCCGGGTTGAACGCCAGCATCACCGTCGGCTTTTGGACGTTGACGTTCTCCATCGTGACGGTGTAGGTCCGGCCCGGCGTCAGCGGCCTGGGCAGGGCGAGGTAGACGACGTGCCGCCAGGTCAGGCCGGGCCGCTTGGGCTGCTGCCAGTCGTCCGGCTCCGACTTGCGATGCACGGCTAGGGGCCGGACGGCCTGGGCGTAGGCGGAGTCGTCCCGAGACGTGATCGTGTAGTTCGCCGCATCATCGGCTTCTTGGGTGAGCAGCGGGTCGCCCGCAAACCCTTCCGGCGTCACCAAACCGTCGCGCTTCGGTCCGATGAGATACCCGACCTCCTGCCCCCCGCGCACCAGGGTCGTCGCCCCGTTCTGGGACTCCGCCTCGTCGCCCGGTCGCGGGACATACGCGCTCAGGCGGGCGGGCGTGATCCTGCCCGAATGGATTTGCAGGGCCAGCACGTCCGGCGCGGCGGCGTAGACGGCCTGGATGACGGGAGACAGGGCGCTGATCTTGCCGTACTTCTCGCGCGCCGCCTGCCGGTCTTTCGCGGCCTGCGCCCGCGCCTCCGCGTCTTTTTGCGTTCGCGCCAGCCGCGCCTGCGTGATGGATGCATCGGACGCGACGGCGAGGATCGCGCTCACCTGCACGTCCACCGGCCCGTCCCCGCCCCAGTCCCCCAGCAACTGCCACTGCATGATGTGGGACAGGTCCGGTGGGCCGGTCTTCCCAGTCTCGTTGGGGCGGGCGAACGAGGCGCCGTCGGCGGGCGTGACGACGACAAAACCGCCAACGACAGACGGGAGGGCGAACGACCACGTCCCGGTGTGGCCCGCCGTGTCAACGAGCATCAGCTTCAGCGTCTTCAGCGTGTTGCGCGGTCCGACCGAGACGCGCAGGGCGGGGCTGTCACCGGCCTGGGGGCGCAGGTCCAGAACCGAATCCAGGTTGGCCCCCGCGCCGCCCCTGGGGGTCATGCCATCAGCGTCTAAGAATGCCACGCCGCTCCCGACGCGCGCCCGCTTGTCCCACGTCCCGTAGGCGAACAGCAGGGGCCGGTCCATCTTGACGAGGGCAGCGGGCGGCGCGGCGGGCGCCTGCGCGCGGCCCACTCCGGGGCAGAGCGCGGGCAGAAGCAGACAGAAGAGAAGGAGCGCGGCGTTACGCATGGGTGGTTCCTTCGGGCGCGACGGAGCAGCAAGCGGCAGGAAAGGGCGTGATGAATCGCGCCCCAACGGGCGTAGGGGTGTGATTCATTACGCCCTCCTGCGCCGTGGCCCTCACTTCTCCGCCGCCAGCACCATGTTCGTGACGGGGAACGGCAGCGGCGTCCCGTCCAGAGCGTACAGGCGGACGCGCTTCCCGAACGAGTGCTCGACGCGCCACTCGTTGACGTAGGCGTGGGAGCCGGGCAGGACGTTCAGGCCCGCGTCGGCCAGCTCGCGGGTCCAGTCGGCGAAGCTCCAGAAACAGAACGCCTCGTGCATCTCGGACAGCCAGTTGTCCGTGTAGTCCATCTTGGCGATGAACTCCATCGCGTAGCCCAGCGGCAGACGGAAGAGCGTCCGGCCATCCTGAGTAACAGTTTCGGCGTCCGGGTGCGCCTCGCCGGGCCGGAAGTCACGGCGGAAGCGAGCGAAGCGAGCCGAGGTAGAGAGGGCGGCGACATCCGCCGCGCCGTCGCCTAGGCCGTCGTCGGGCAGACACTCCAGCAAGACGGGCCGGTCCTTGTCGTCCGGGCCGACCACGTCTCGGATGACCAGGCAGCCGCCGGGTCGGAGCTGCCGACGCTTGCCGCGCAGGTACGCGCGGACCGTCTCGTCCCCCGCCCCGTAGCTCCACAGCTCGTGCAGGGTGGAGTTGCAGATGATCGTGTCCGCCCGGTCCGCCTGGGCGTCCGAGACGGGCGTCATCAGGTTCTGCTGCTTGAAGAAAACGAACGCGCCGCCGAACGCGCCCGCGCGCTGGGCCTCGCGGGCACGCGCCAGCATCTCCGCCGACAGGTCCACGCCGATCAGGTCGCTGTCGGGAAAGTCCCGCGCGATCCGCTCCAACAGCGCGCCGTCGGCGCAGCCCTCGTCCACGATCTTGCCGGGCCGCAGGAAGGGCTGAATTTCGGCGTATTTCAGGTCAATCGCCCCGGCCATGTCCCGCGTGTAGGTGCCATAGTTGCGCGTCTCGGTCAGGTCCCCCTGCTCGGTCAGAATCGGGTCGTGGAACAGGCGGCGTATCTGCGCCAGGGCGTCGGGGAAGTCGCGGAACACGGCCCGCGTGCTGTTGCTGAGGGGGACATCTTCGAGCGGGGCCGTCTCCTCGCCGATCTGCCGGACGATGACGTGGGGCGTCGGGTGGGTATAAGTCTTCGATTCGGGGTCGTACTCGCCGGGCAGGACGGCGAAGCCGAGACGGCGATAATCGTCAATCAGCGGCGGCGTGGACGAGAAAACGACTGTATTAGCGGGCGTCAAAATCAGCCGTCCCTCGGTCTGCTCGCCAATCTCTTTGAGCACCAGACCGGCGAATTTCCCCGAGGGCGGGTAGTGCGGGACGCCCAGCAGGTGAAAAACCACGCCGAAGTCGGCCTTGAGCCGCCGGGCGAACTCGTAGACTAGGATCGCGCGTATCTCAAACGGCAGCGGGTTATACCGGCTGTTGCTCCGGTTGCAGGAGGTGACGGCGAAGACCAGCCCTGTCACCTTGCCAACGGGTGCCGCGCCGAGCATTTCGGGCAGCGCGGCGAGGTCGCGGCCCAATATCCGGTTCAGGTACTCTTCCTGGTAGCGCGTATTGACGATCTGCCGCCCCGGCAGCAGGAGGTAGGTCATGGATAGTTTCTACGCCGTCACAGCAGAGCCGAAGGTGTGATGTGCCGTGGGATTGCAAATCCTCGGCTGGGGGGCCTGCGGCCAAGTCCCCGCCTGCGCGGGGACGAGAACGGCGGACACAACGGTGTCTTTGTGCACGCGAAGGCGGGGGCTAGGCGTCTGCGCCCCCCAGCCGGGGGCTTCAGCCCCACGGCCAGTCAGACCCTCGCTCTACTGCGTACCGCCCGCGCCGACGGTGATCTCATTGACCAGTTTGTAGCCGGGATGCTTTTTCAGGGCGACCTGGGCGTCTTCCGCCGCGCGCTGCACCATCGAGGCGTCCGCGACATGGCCGGTCAGGGTGATGGTGTGGTCGCTGCCGTTGACATCAATCAGGTTGCGCGTGTCGGCCAGCACCGGGTCGCGGACAATGGCCGTCTTGACCGGGACGCGGACGGCGTTGGCCTCGGCGTTCTGCGGGACGGCCTCGACGGCCTGCCCGGCCTTGTGGGCCGCGTCTTTAGTAGTCTGGGCGGCATCCGCCGCCGCCTGCTGGGTCTTCTGGGTGTCGGTCGCGGCGTCCTGCTTGGCACCGTTGAGGGTGTTGCCGCAGCCAGCGGAGATCAGGCCCAGGCCGAGGGCCGATAAGAGATAAAGCGTTTTTTTCATGTCCGCCTCCTTTGTTGCGTCGGGTACATCATACCCAGAAACGCGAACAATATGCCGGTTATTGTCGTCGGTTTTACTGGGAGGCCGCCTATGCACCGCCGCGCCTTTGCCCGAGCGTTCACGTTAATCGAGCTGCTCGTTGTCATCGCCGTCATCGCGGTGCTCGCCGCCATCCTGTTCCCCGTCTTCCAAAAAGTCCGCGAGAACGCCCGGCGCGCCTCGTGCGGCTCCAACGAGAAGCAGCTCGCGCTGGGGGTGCTGATGTATACGCAGGACTACGATGAACTGATTCCGCCGGTGGCCTACAACCGGGCCGATGGGAGCGTGCTCCTGTGGCCGGACATGGTGAATCCGTTCATCGGCAACGCCCAGGTCCGGCTGTGCCCCTCGGACGGCGCGGACAAGGCGAACTCCTACGGCTTGAACGAGGTGACGTTCGTGGACCTGACGGACGACCCGACCAAGCCGACGCTCTCCCTGGCCGCGTTCGGGACGCCGTCCGACACCCTGATGCTGGGCGAACTGGGCGTGGGGACAATCGGCAATCCGAGCGATCTCGTCACCCCCGTCATCGGCGCGTACAAGATGACCGCCCCGGACGTGGACCTGAACGACCAGTACGACGCACGCCCCGCCGCCCGGCATGGGGAGCGGGCCAACGTGGCGTTCATGGACGGCCACCAGAAGGCACTGCGGCTGGAGCAGTTCTACACGGGCCAGACGCCGCCGGAGAAGTTCTTTACGCCATAGCAGCAGAACAAGGATAGGAGGGCGGGGAAACCCCGCCCCTACACCCACGCCGCCCGTAGGGGCGAACCTCGTGTTCGCCCTCTCCCTTTATTGCGCCCCTACCCCCCGATCACCGTCGCCCCGAACCGTTCCATCTCCTCGTGCTGCGGGCTGAATTGCAGCAGCAGCAGGTCCACGCCCACGGCCTCAAACTGCCCGACCCGGTCGCGCACCAGCGCGGGTGTCCCGACCAGACCAGACCGCAGGCCCCGGTTGGAGACGGAATAGTCTTCGAGCGAGACCTGCTGCTCCAGCTTTGTCCCCGAAAGCCACTGCTGGTAGTTGGCGTAGCCCGCCGCGTTCTGCTGCACGTCCGTGATGCGCGCCCGCTCCGCCTCGGCCTCGGCTTCCGTGTCCCGGACGATGGCGTAGCCGGCCACGCCGTAGGTCATCGGGGGCAGGCCCAGGCGCTCCCGGCGGGCGCGCATGTCGGCGATCTTCTCCCCCACCCGCGCGGGCGGGTCGCCGTGCATGACGTAAGCGTCGCAGGTCCGCGCGATGAGTTCCTTCGCCGCCTCGGACTCGCCGCCCGCATAGACGACCGGGCGCGGCTTTGCGACGGGCTTGGGCGACAGGATGGCGTCCTCCACCTGGTACAACGCGCCCCGGTGCGTGAACCGCTCCTGCGTCCACAGGCCGTTGACGACCGCCAGCCATTCCTCAGTCCGCGCGTAGCGGCTTTCGTGCTGGTCAAACGTCACCCCGTACTGCCGCGCCTCGTCGGCCCACCACGACGACACGACGTTCAGCGAGAGCCGGCCCCCGCTGATGTTGTCAATGTTGGCGGCCTGCTTGGCGAGCAGGGCCGGGGCGTGGTAGGCGGGGCGGACGGCGACCATCAATTCCTGCGTCCGGGTGACGGCGGCCAGGGCCGCCGCCGTGGACCAGGCATCCAGGCAGGGCGCGTCCGTGCCCTTGATGTCGTTGAGGTTGAGTTCGGCGATCAGCGTCAGGTCAAAGCCAATCTGCTCGGCGCGGACGGCCAGCCGCTTGGCGTACTCCCAGGTCGCCGCCATGCCCTCGTCCTCCACGTTCCGCAGCCAGCCGCCGAAGACGGGCATCCAGTAGCCGTAGCGCATCCATAAATCTCCTGATTGATGTCACATAGCCCCGCCGTGAACGGCAGGTCTGGGGGGCGCAGACGCCAGCCGCCCTGCGGGCGCGGAAAGAAAAAGGCTGTTACCAATGTCCGCCCGCAGGGCGGTTGGCGCTTCGCCTCCCAGACGGGTCGTTCACAGCCCGAACAAAGCGCATCCATTGATCTCCTAATCCCTATATCCTTTATCCTTGCGATGACTCCCGCGCCTATTGCATGGCTCCTTAAAAGGAGGCTAGTCAAAGCTTTCGGCTACCTCAAACAGCGATGCGGTCAGCGTGATATGCCGTAGGTGCTATCTTGGTGGCTTTGGAGGTGGGGGCCACACACGGCCCTCTTCGAGTGGAAGAGGCTTATTCCTGGCAGACAGAGAGCGGCCGATTCTGACGACGAGGTAAGTGGTTCCGGCTAAAACGATTGCAAACGCAAGTGAGCCAAAAGCTAATGCACTCGTCGTAAAACTTATACTACCTCCCCTGGAAGCTGCGCTCCCTCCACCGAAGACATCTCCCTTTGTGTTAAGATGGGCCGAAAACACCGGCGCGATGCAAGCGGGATGGACTATGACTAAAAATGATCCTGTGGCAACGGCAACACCCATAGCGAGAACCCCCAACTGTGCTTTATACAAAAGTCCCGCTCCCTTCAATATCTTTAAGCGTTCTGAGACAGGTGAGTCCCAATAGGGCTAACAAGCTCCGCTACGACAGATGCGGGTTTGTTTCTTCCAAATAGTCCGCCAGGCGCGCGACGGGTCGAAGCCGACGACGCGGGGGCGTCGGCGACGAAATTGGAGAGGGCGTTGATGTCGTAATGCCAGGCCGGACAGCCCATGGTCGCTGTGGAGAGCGCAGGAGCGGGGGGGCGTCCCGGCAACAGGGCGGCGGGCCGGGACGCAGGCAGGGGCAGGATGCACCTCCCGTGTCGGACGGCCCGCCGGTTTAGCTGTCTCGCTTCGTGTTTATTCGTCGTCCGCCCCGTCGAAGTCATCAGCCCGGTCCATCAGGAGTGTGGGGATGTCCTGGGTGTCGTCGTCGGCGGTGTCGGCAGCGAGGATGCCGGCCACGCGGTCGGCGGGGGCCGGCTCAGTGGGTTCGCCGAAGGCG
>CAXTWM010000291.1:0-6634 GCA_964247915.1 uncultured Armatimonadales bacterium
CTTCTTTCAGACTGCTGATTTGCCGCATGGCCTCGGCTTCCGACACTCCCGCCGCCCGTGCCAGCGTATGCAGCGGCAGAGGCTCGTCACAGAGCGCCGCCAGCAGTTTAACTTTTGACGAATCGGCAAATACACGCAGGATGTTGACAACATCATTCATCGGGCATAGCTTTGTTCTGGTTTAGGAACATTGTTCTTGACAGTAATGATGGTCGTTGCCAGCAACAGTCCGACTCAAAATACTTCTGTATCTGCAAGGCCAAATGGTCACGCTTCATCCGCACTATTTTTGGTTTGCCGTAGAGTGCAATACAATCTTGAGAGACTCAGATAACGCATTCATATCAGGGTCCTTTACATCATCATATCCCTGAAACGCGCCGACAAGATTTCCTTTTTGGTCAAGGATATATTGCGCCGGCTGGCCCATTCCACCGCAGTGCAGGGAACTCCGCATCCCATGGCTATTTTTCGCCGGGTCTCTGAGAAATCTGAGACCTGGATTGTGAAACTGTGTAGCCTTTGCCTTGAAGCCAGCGGTATCATCTCCCGACTCGCAGACTGTCAGAAATATGATGTTCTGCCCTTGATATTTTCTTGCTAATTTGCCAAGATGCGGCATGGCACGCAAACACGGGCCGCATGTGGTTCCCCAGAAATCGAGAACAACTATCTTGCCGACTAATGGAGCGAGTGACACTATGTGATTTTGTTCATCTTTTAGCGAGTAGTGCAAAAAGCTGTTAGGAACAGCCTGCCCGATGCCGGAAGATTTTTCCAGAAAAATGTAGTCGTCCGTAGCCGGTCCATTCCTGACCGGAAACTGTTCTATGCCGCCCGGCGGGACTGAGTACAAATGTGGTGCAGGCACCTGAGCGTTAAGCAGTGGATTCGCACCTAATGCGAGGATACAGGCGATTCCAGCTTGGAAAACAGCCAAAGATTTAGGATATTTGAATGTGAACATTTTTTACTCTAGCATCTACCAAAGATGTTACTACGAGGCGTCATACTCGGCGTTGATGGCGGCGTAGTCTTCGGGGGTGCCGACATCGCGCCATTTGCCTTCCAGGGCGATGCCTTTGGCGGGGTGGCCGTCGTTAATCATCGCCGTGATGGCGTCGGGCAGCTCGTACTCGCCGCGCGCGGAGGGGACGATCTTGGCGGTGTACTCAAAGATGAGCGGGTCGAAGATGAACAGGCCGGCGTTGTTCCAATGGGTCGTCGCCGTGCCTTTGGGCGGCTTCTCCTGGATGCGCTGGATGATGTTGTTCTCGTCCAGGTAGACCGCCGCGCCGGCCCAGGGGTCCTGGACCCAGTTCAGGCCGACATAGGCTTTGATCTCGCGCGTGCCGGTCTCGACGTAGGCGTCGCCGAAGCGGGCGTAATTCACGGGGTCCAGCATGATGTCGCCGTAGGTCATCAGGAACGGAGCATCGGCCAGCGCGGCGCGGGCGGTGTTGACGGCATCCCCCACCCCGCGCGGGACTTCCTGGGGGACGTACTCGATCTGCCAGCCCCACTCGGAGCCGTCGCCGAGGTAGTCCTGCAAGACTTCGGCCTTGTAGCCCGTAATCAGGACGAACTCGCGGATGGGCGTATGGGCGGCGATGCCCCCCATAATGCGCTCGATCATGGGGACGCCGCCGATGGGGATCATCGGCTTGGGCTGGTTGGCGGTCAGCGGGCCGAGGCGGGTGCCGCGTCCGGCGGCGAGCAGCAGGGCTTTCATGCGTTCATTCCTTCGCCCCCTAGCCCCCAATCATGGGGGAACCGGAAGGGCTTGTCTTTCCTACTCTCCCAGGATTGGGGGCCGGGGGGCTACCCCATGCGGGCGTATTTGAGCGAGTCGGCGCAGGGGCAGGCGCGGCCTTCGGGCATGGCGGCCAGCATCGTTTTCAGTACCTTTTTGACGTTGGCGGTGTTCTGCGCCAGGACTTCCAG
Source organism: uncultured Armatimonadales bacterium (assembly GCA_964247915.1). Classification (GTDB taxonomy): domain Bacteria; phylum Armatimonadota; class Armatimonadia; order Armatimonadales; family Capsulimonadaceae; genus JANXMY01. The sequence goes on from CAXTWM010000291.1 coordinate 1,945, forward strand.
GACGCTGTGCGCCTCGACGGCGGCGACATCGGCGACCAGGCCGGCGTCATAGTCGGTGACGAGGGACAGGGTGACGTAGCACAGGGCCAATTCGCGGGCGAGGATGACCTCGGGGTACTGCGTCATGGTCACGACGTCCCACCCCATCCGCGTGAACCAGCGGCTCTCGGCTTTGGACGAGAAGCGCGGGCCTTGGATGACGACACCCGTTCCCGCCTCGTGGACGGTGACGCCGTTCTGCTTGGCCGACGCGATGGCGAGGGCGCGGAGCTGCGGGCAGTAGGCGTCGGCGGAGGAAACGTGGGTGGCGACCGGGCCGTCATAGAACGTGTCAGCGCGCCCGTTCGTCCGGTCTACAAACTGGTCGTTGACCACAAAATCGCCCGGCGCGATGTGAGCCTGAAGCGACCCGACGGCGCTGGGGGCGAGGATGCGCGTCACGCCCAGGCTTTTGAGCGCCCAGAGGTTGGCCCGGTAAGGGACTTTGTGCGGCGGGAGCGAGTGGGTCTTGCCGTGCCGGGGCAGGAAGGCGACCCGGCGGCCCGCGACGGTCATTAGGGCGACGGTGTCGCTCGGCGGGCCGTAGGGCGTCTCGACCTTGATTTCCTGGATGTCGCCCTCGGCAAACTCATAAAAGCCGCTGCCGCCGAAGATTCCGATGTCCGCCGTGTGAGGCACAAGCACTCCTTACCCGACCATGAATGGCGGAGATAGTTCCACGGGGCTGAACCCCCGTGCTGTAAAAGAGCAAATCCCCGCCTGCGCGGGCATAAAATGGAATTTCTCTTCGCCCGCGCAGGCGGGGGTTTGCACTCTCAAAGCCCCGCCGTTTAGGGCGGGGCAGCCAGCGCCGCTTCCGCCGCCGCCTGCTGGGCCACTTTCTTGGTCTTGCCCGTCCCCGTCCCGGCGACCACGCCGTCCAGCAGGACGTCAATGGTGAAGATCTTGTCGTGCGGCTTGCCGCGCTCGGACGTCACCTGGTACACCGGGGCCGAACGGTGCTCCGCCTGACGCCGCTCCTGGAGCACCGTTTTGGGGTCGCGCCAGTCGCGGTTCTTGCCGACGGCCTCGATCTCCGGGGCGAGGAGGCCCAGCAGGAACTCGCGGGCCGCGCCGTAGCCGCTTTCCCGGTAGATCACGGCGACCAGTGCCTCCACGGCGTCGGCGATGATGCTGTCGCGGTTGCGGCCCCCCATCGCCTCCTCCGTCCGGCCCAGGCGGATGAGTGGGGCCAGGTCCATCCGGCGGGCGGCGGCGGCCAGCGCGTCCTTGCAGACGATCAGCGCTTTGGCCTGTGCCAGTTCCCCCTCGCCCCGGTCGGGGAACTGCGCGTACAGGTATTCAACAACGACCAGGCCCAGGACGGAGTCGCCCAAGAACTCCAGGCGCTCGTTGCTTTCCAAAGGGCGGTCGGGGACCAGGGACTTGTGGGTCAGCGCCTGGCGCAAGGCGGCCATGTCCCGGATGGGCAGGCCGCGCTTCTGGGCTTCCGCCCGCAAATCCCCCCCGCCGTCGTTCATCGCAATGCCTGGACGGCCTCGGCGATCCGGGCGACGCCGCGCCCGATGTTCTCCATAGACGTCGCGTAGGAAAGCCGGATGTTGCCGTCCGCGCCAAAGCCCGAGCCGGGGATGACGGCGACCTCCCAGCCTTCCAGCAGGTAGGCGGCCAAGTCGTCCGAACTGCCGACCGTGCGCGGCGTGTCGCCTTCGGGCGTCCAGCTTTTGCCGTAGAGTGCGGAGACGTTGGGGAAGACGTAGAACGCCCCGCCCGGATTAAGGCAGCGGACGCCGGGGATGTCGTTCAGGGCGGACACGATGTAGTCCCGCCGCTCCTGGAAGGCCCGCCGCATGGTTTCGACCGAGTCCTGCGGGCCGTTCAGCGCCTCGACACCCGCCGCCTGGGCAATAGACGTCGGGTTGGACGTGCTCTGGTCCTGTATCTTGGACATGGCGGCCACGATGTCCAGGTCTGCCGCCGCGTAGCCCAGCCGCCAGCCGGTCATGGCGTGCGCCTTGGAGAAGCCGTTAACCGTGATGGTCATGGCTTTGACGGCCTCGCCGAACGACGCGGGGGACACGAACTCATTGCCCGTGTAGAGAATCTTCTCGTAGATCTCGTCCGACATCAAATAGAGGCCGCGCCCGACGCACAGGTCGGCGATGTCGCGCAGCGCCTGGGGCGTGTAGACCGCGCCGGTCGGGTTGGAGGGCGAGTTGATGACGACCAGCTTGGTCCGGTCCGAAATGCAGCCCTCGATCTGCGCCGCCGTCGCCAGAAAGCCGGTGCCCTCGTCGGTCGGGACGATCATGGGAATGCCGTCCGCCAGCTTCACCTGTTCGGGGTACGACACCCAGTAGGGGGCGGGGATGATGACCTCGTCACCCGGATCGAGCAGCGCCTGCATCAGATTGTAAATGGAGTGCTTGGCGCCGCACGAGACGATGATCTCATTGCGCGAGTAGGTCAGCCCGTTGTCGCGCTTCAGCTTGGCGAGGATGGCGTCTTTGAGGGCGACCGTGCCCGACGACGGCGTGTACTTGGTGTCGCCTTTCGCCAGGGCGGCGACGGCGGCGTCCTTGACGTTCTGGGGAGTGTCGAAGTCCGGCTCGCCCGCGCCGAATGAAATCACATCCTTGCCCTGCGCTTTGAGGGCGTTGGCCTTGGCGGTGATTGCCAGGGTCGGCGAGGGGGCGGCATGGAGCGCGCGCTGGGACAGCATCCTTTGCTGGGGCGGCGTGAGCATTTCAGGGTTCTCCGGGTGATGAGCGGCATCGAAAACGGCGTCAAGAGTGTTGCGGCTATTGTAGCCGAAGGGGCGGGGGGAAGTCAAGGCAGAGGCATTCACGGAAAGAGGGCGAACACGTCGGATAGGGGCGAACCTTGTGTTCGCCCTTTTGATCCGCCGTCTTCGTCTGGCTCCCCCAGAATTGGGGGCTGGGGGGTGATCCTATATCTCCCCCCACGCCACCGGCTCCAGCGCGGGGTTCTCCGCCGCACGGCGGCCCACTTTCGCCAGGTCGTGCCACTCGCCGCCAAGTTTGACCCGCACGATGTCCGCCGTGAAGTCGTTATTGGTGCCGTCCTCCACCGAGTTGCTGAACAGGTACGAGCCGACGCCGTAGACATCCGCCGGCACGTTATTTTCCTCGAACTCGCGGATCTTGCGCGGCGTGAACCCGCCCGTGACGGTGATCTTGACGTTCTTGCAGTAGGCTTTCGCCCGCTCCAGCCACTGGAACGGGATGTCCCAGTTCTCGTAAGCCCGGTCAATCTCGCGGCGCAGCGTGTAGACCAGGCGCGGGTTGACGCCCTTGTCCAGCCGGCGGTCGCCCAGCGGCTCGATGCTTTTGTCAATCAGGCTGCCGGCGGTGTCGGGGCGGACGCCGTACAGGACGTACTTCAGGGCCTCCTCGTGCTGGCCCTGCCCTTCCAGTTCCATAAAGCGCGTGAACAGGGCTTTCATGGTCAGCAGGCTGTCGCCCACGCAGTCGTTGTTGAAGTCCACTAGGGCGATGCGCGGGACATGCGGCGGCAGAACGCGGGCGAACTGCAAGACCGTTTCCGCCGTGTCCCCCAGAAAGCAGGCGATGGCGGCGTGGGCGACGGTCCCGCCGCCCGCGCCGCCCCACCAGTCCCCCTGCTCGTCCGTAGACACCGAACTCGTGACGGCGTGCCCATACGTCTGGTTGAAGAGCTGCACGGCGATGTGGTAGGCGTACCCGTCGCCCGCCTGCACCTCATGGGCGTCGAACCGGGCCGGGAAGAACAGCACTTCCTTGCCCCGCGCCGCGTGCAGGACCTCGTACACGTTGGTCGCCACGCGCGTGTTCCGCGTCAGCGCTCCCAGAGTCGGCGTTTCCAGCGGCGCGAAGTCCCGATACCGCCCGCGCACCTTCAGAACGGGCGTCACCACGTTCGGGTCGCCGCCGTAGGGGGCTAGGAACCCGTCCTGCACCGCCGTCACGTCCAAGTCCTCGTAGGTGGAAACCCATTCGCCCGCGTCGTCAAAGTGCCCCGTGCATTCTTTGAGCATCGCCAGGGCCTTGTCCACGCCGGCCACGACCGAGAACGGCTGCCGGCGCGTGAACCACTGCATCTCGACCTCGATATCGCCCGTGTGGATGTCGTCCAGCCGGACGCCCCGCCCTTCCAGCGCGGCGTTGTGGCCCGCGAACGTGTATCCCTCCCGTACCAGGCCGGTCAGCAGGGTCACGATGTTGTCGAAATACTTGTCCGAGTACCACCCGCGCCGCATCCGCGCCACGTCCAGCTTGAACGTCCCTGCCCCCAGCCGCTTGCCGTCAAACACGCTCATTCGCCCGCCGCCTCACCCTGAATCGCCGCCCACGCCTGGGTGAACGCCTGGAACTCCTGTGCCTGGTACATGGCGAAGACGACGCGCTCCAGCGACGTGTCCGGGTGCGCGTCCAGGTACGCCCGGACCGTGTTCAGCGCGAGGGGCGCGGCCTTGTCCAGCGGGTAGCCGTAGATGCCCGTCGAGACCGAGCAGAACGCGATGCTCCTCAGCCCCTTCTCCTCGGCCTTCTCCAGACACGACCGGTAGCACGACGCCAGCCGCTCGGCCTCGTTGGCGTTGCCGCCCTTCCACACCGGCCCCGGCGTGTGGAGGATATACGGCTGTTTCAGATTATGCCCTCCCGTCAGGACCGCCGCCCCCGTCTTGGCC
>CAXTWM010000292.1:0-6633 GCA_964247915.1 uncultured Armatimonadales bacterium
CCCCCGCCCCCAATTCTGGGGGGGCAAGATCAGATAGCCTCGTAGGGGTGCCGTCCGCTGCGCCCTCTACCCCTGCTGCGCCTTCCTTTCTGGCTCCCCCAGAATTGGGGGCGGGGGGGGCTTCCCCTGCTATCCCCTATGACATGCCGCCCCCGCTGGCGCAGGACGAACTGCCGGATGACGACGAAGACCTGAGCGCCAACGCGCTCCTGCCCGGCGATGACGAACTGGACTCGCTGCCGCTGGACGAGGACGAAGAGATGCCGAGCCTCGTCATTGTCTCCCCCGAGCAGCACGAGCAGGCCGACGACCTGATGCGCGTCCAGCAGGTCGCCGCCGAGACGCCCGCGCCGGCCCCGCCCAAGCCCGCGCCGGCGGCGGACGCGCCGCCGGAACTGCTCCGCCTCCAGAAGTCCTGGCAGGAAGTGTTGAACCTGATCGGCAGCCGCAGCCCGGCGGGCGTTCAGGACGTCAAGGCGGCCAAGCCCGTGGCCCTCCAGGACCACTCCGTCATCCTGGAATTCGACAACCAGTTCTCTTTCGACCGCGTCCAGAGCAAGGAAAAGGGACGCAAGATGATCGAGGAGATCATTAACCGGACCTTGGGCGTTGAGCCGGAGACTTATAAGATCAAGTGTCTGATGCACGGCCAGCCGCTGCCGACGCGCGGCGCGGTCGGCAAGGTGGCGCAAAGTCTTGCGCCGAAGCCACGCGAGGCCGCGCCTCCCGCGCCGGCCCGGCCCGGCCCGTTTGTAGATGAAGTCATCGCCGTGTTCGGCGGACAGCTTTTAGACGACGATGGGAAAGGATAGCAGACAAAATGGCAAACCCCTTTGGCAAGATGCCCGGCGGCTTTGGCGACCTGATGAAGCAGGCGCAGAAGGCGATGGAGGACGCGCAGAAGGTCGAGGCCGAGCTGGACGAGGCGCGCGTCGAGGGCCAGTCCGGCGGCGGCCTGGTCCGGGTGACGGCGACGGGCAAGGCGGAGATCGTGACGATCAAGATCGCCAAGGAAGTCGTAGACCCCGAAGATGTCGAGGCACTGGAAGACCTGGTGACGCTGGCCGTGCGCGAGGCGGTGGACAAAGCCAACGCCATGCGCGAGGAGCGGCTGAAGAGCGTCATGCCGGCGGGCATGGGCAGCGGGATGCCGGGCGGGCTGTTCTAGCCGAGACTTTAAGCGACACCTATGGCCGTCTATTACCCCAAGCCGCTGGCCCGCATGGTCAGCGAATTCGAAAAACTGCCCGGCATCGGTCCCAAGAGCGCCCAGCGGCTGGCGTTCCATGTGATGCGCCTGCCGGAAGAGGAGACACGCGCTTTGGCCGACGCCCTTGTGGCCCTCAAAGGCAGCATCAAGTTCTGCCGGCTCTGCCACAACTACTCCGAGGGTGAGTTGTGCGACATCTGCGCGGACCCGCGCCGAGACCACGCCAGCCTGTGCGTCGTGGCCGAGCCGCGCGACCTGATCGCGATGGAGAAGACCGGCGAGTTCAAGGGCGTCTACCACGTCCTGCAAGGCGTCATCTCCCCGCTCGACGGCGTGGGCGTGGACAAGCTGCACCTCAAAGATTTGGAGCAGCGGGTGGCCGAGGGGAACCCCACGGTGGCGGAGGTCATCCTCGCCACCAACCCCACCGTGGAGGGCGACACGACTTCCCTCTACATCGCCCACCGCCTGAAGCCCTTGGGCACCAAAGTCACTCGCATCGCCCACGGGATGCCGGTCGGCGGCGACCTGGACTACGCGGACCAGGCCACCATCATCCAAGCCTTCGAGTTCCGGCGGGAATTATGAGAGTGGGAGGAATGAGAGCGGGAACAGTGAGACTGATCTGCCTTGCTTTCCCGGTCTGCCTCGCCGCCTGCGGGGCAGCCAAGGCGGATCACGCCACGCTGCGGCAGGCGATTGTCTTCCCACCTGCCTACCAGGTCAATTCCCTCGACGTGTCACCGGATGGGAAGACTATCGCTTCTGTGTGGTCCAGCCTGGCCTCAGGCGGAAGCCTTTATCTGGACGACAGAGGGGGAGGGAAGCGTGTGACGATCAGCGACGAGGCGAGCGTGGCTGCCTTTTCGCCCACGGGACGCCTGCTCGCCTACACGCACTTCGGGGAGACCGGCGAGGTCGTGTCCCTGTACGATGTGAAACTCCGGCAGCACCTCCGCTCTGTCATCCTTCCGATAGGCGATTATCCTGGATGCGTCGCCTTCTCGGCCGACGGCAGCCTGCTGGCGTGCGGGACCTCTGCCGGCGCCGGCAAGCCGTGCGCGGTGTGGCTTTATCGGACGGCGACCCTGGCGCTGAAGAGCACGCTGGTGGGAAACATCCCCCGCCCTTATAGCATCGCGTTTTCCAAGGATGGGCGCTACCTCGCCGCCTCGGGCTACGTCGCAGACACCGGCCTCGGCGGGACCGCCGTTTGGAGCCTCCGTGACCGTCGGCTGCGGCAGGGTTCCAGCGAGGATGGGCAGGTCGTTTTTGCCCCGGATCAGCACACGCTGATCTGTGGCGACAAGACGATGGACGTCAGAGCGACAGGCGCCCGGTTCCAGGCGTTCACCGAAACCGTCTTTGGGTTAAGGCTGATCGGCAAGACCGCGAACGACACCTTCCTGTTCTGCCACCTCAATGCCCATGGGAATGCGCGCGGTCCTCTGGAAACGTGGAGCTTCAGCCCGAGGAAGAGACTCCGCCGGTGGTACGGGGAAAGCTTCGCGGGATCAACCCATCAGTACGCCCTGTCCTGGGACGGCCACACCCTGGCGGATGCCTTCCCGGAAAAAGGACGGTGGGTGGTTAAGCTGTGGCGGGTGAGCTGAGGGCGGTCCGCCCTGAACCCTAGTCGAGCGGCGGCTCCGGCTTGCCCAAAAACTTGGGGCGGGGGTGCGTGACCGTGGCCTGGACCCACGCTATTTCGGTCGCCCCGATCTCGCGCAGGTCGAAGCCGAGCTGCCCCCCATACGCGCGCTTGGCGGCGTCTACGCCGACGACGTCCAGACCCATCTTGCGGGCCAGGAACAGGGCGCGGGGCAGGTGGTAGCCCTGCGTCACCAGGATGGCCGAGCGGACGTCGAAGATGTCGCGGGCGCGGTACAGGCTGTCGTAGGTGCGGAAGCCGGCGTAGTCGCAGACGATGTCCCGCGCGGGGACGCCCATCGCCAATGCCTCCTGCCGCATGGCCGCCGGCTCGTTGTAGCCGTCCCGGCTGTTGTCGCCGGTCAGCAGCAGCTTGCGGACCTTGCCCGCCTTGTAAAGCTCCACGCCGGTCGCCACGCGGTCGATCACGACGACGCTGACTGCGCCGAAGACGATGGCGACGGGCTTCGTCGGCGCGGCGGCGACCGTGGGACAGATCAGCCGCCCGTAGCTGTGGACGTTCAGGAACATGGAGGCGAGGCCCAGCCCCAGAGCCGTCAGCAGGCCCCCCAAGACGCGCCGCAGGCGGCGGCGCTTGGGGCTGAGGGGTGCAGGGGGCTTTCGTCGCATGGCGCTAACCCCCGGCCCCGACCCCGGCCAGGTCGATCGGGTGGAAGCCCAGCGCCAGGGCGGGCGAGCCGGGGCGGAGGGCGAAGTCGCCGCGCTGCGGGGCGACGAACAGCGGGTCAGCGACCCGCGAGTGCGCGTCGTGTCCCGTCCCCTGCCAGCCCGCCAGCGTCTTGCCGTCGAACGTCACAGGCCCCCCGCCCTCGCGCCAGTACAGGTTGTCGTCCAGCGCGATCTGCCCGCCGGTCCAGTTGCCGTGCAGCAGGTCGCCCCCGTTCCAGTAGACAATGTTGCGGGCGAAGGTGAACGACAGGTGATCCTCGGCGCGTGTCCGGGCGAGCTGCGCCTCTTTGTTCAGGGCGAAGACGTTGTTCTCGATGACGTTGTCCTTGCCGTAGTGCTGGTGGAAGCCCGCCGATTTGCAGCCGTAGACCACGTTGTCCCGCACGGCCAGTCCGGTCGTGCCCTCGTCGGGATAGATGCCCCAGCCGCCGTAATCAAACGTGTTCACGTCATGGATGAGGTTGTGGGACAGGACGCTGCCCCCCTGGTTGCCCAGGGTGTAGATGCCGCCCATGTCGCTGAGGACGCCGCGCCCGATGTTGTAGATGTGGTTGTAGGCGACCAGGGTGTTCTGCGCCAGGGCCGGGCCGTAGCCCCACGTCCAGCCGACCGAGACGCCCGTGTAGTACAGGTCGTGGATGTCGTTGTGGAGGATCTGGTTGCCGGGGCTTTGGCCGATCCAGACGCCGACGGCGGCGGGGTGCGCCTTCCCGCCGTCGAAGATGCGGCAGTGGGCAACGACGTTGTCCCGTGCCAGGGCGTCCCCGGCGGCGTCGGCGCTGAACCCGCCGATCTTGACCCCGCCCCCGCCCAGGTCGTGCAGGCGGCAGTCGGTCAGGACGTTGCGGCGGCAGCCGCGCCCCCATTCGACGGCGTAGGTGCCGACCTGGGCGACCTCGCAGCCTTCCAGGCGGCAGTCCCGCGCGCCCTCGCCCGTGACGGCGGCGGGCAGGTCCACCTCGGCCTGCGCGGCGGAGCGGCCCTTCGGCCCCATGGTCCAGTCGGCATGGCGGAACGCCAGCCCGCGCAGGACGATGTGATCCACCCACTTCCCCGCGCCGGGGTCGCCCGCAAAGCGAAGGAGCTGGGTCAGACGGGGGGCAATGGGGGCGAACGACTCGCGCCGCTCGCCGGGCAGGGGGTGGTAGTAGACCAGCCCCGCCGCGCGGTCCAGATACCACGCGCCCGGCTCGTCCGGCAGGGCTTCAAAGACGTTCTCCGCCTGGTAGCGGTTGCCTTTGGGCAGGGACGCCCAGTAGTCCGTGCTGACCGTCGCGCCCGCAAAGCGGACCAGGTGAGTCGCCTCATCCAGCGACTTGACGCGCATCCGGGCCATGCTCCAGATCTGGAAGCAGAGCAGGTCCACGTCGCCCAGATTGTGCCACTTCGGGTCCAACTCGCCCGCGCCGTAATGGAAGCCGTCGGCGGGGCGGCCCGCCTCGGACGGCGGCGCGGCGTCGGCGATGTGGTAGTAGCCCGTGCGCGGCAGGATCGTCCGGGGCCTTCGGGCGTCGCCGGCGAAGAGCTGCCGGAACTCCCACGGCTGGCCGCCGTCGCGCGGCACGGACGCCACCCACAGCCTGTTCGGGGCCGTGCGCCAGCCCGTGATCGCTCGCCCGCCGCTGATGACGGGCTTTTCGCCGGGATAGGCGGCATAGGTGACGGGCGCGTCCGCCGTCCCCGAATCCTCCGGCGCAAACACCAGCGGCGCGGCCAGCGGATACACGCCGCCGCGCACCAGCACCGTAACCGGCCTCCCGGCCAATGCCGCTCCCCGCCGCAGCGCCCGCACCTTGTCCCGCGCACCCGCCAGTGTCGCCAGCGGCCTGTCGAGCCGCCCCGGCCAGCTATCCCGCCCCTGCGGGCTGACGTACAGCGTGACGGCCTTGGGCACTTGCGCCGCCGCCACAGATGCCAGGGCCAAGCAACAAAGGATAAACGCCAGTGTTTTCATGTCCTGCTATTCCGCAGGGACAGCGTGTTCTCCTGCGCGCTCCCAGCCCGTCAGGGCTGATGCCAGCCGAGCTGCGCGGCGGTCTTGCGGCGATGGCAGCGGACACAGCGCACCTCGCACTTGGCGATCTCCGCCTGGATGGTTTCCCAGGAGAAGCAAGCCAGGACCATCACCGAGATCGTTTGGCGCTTGTCGCCCCGCACATGGTCAAAATCCAGCATCAGTGGTTCAGCCTCCCCACAATCCACGCAGGGGTGTTCCGCGAGGTAAGCCTGGACGCGCAGCCGGAGCGCGGAAACACGTTCCTTCCGCTGCCGCACGACATTGACGATATGACGCTCTTTGTTTTTGTGATACCAGCGGTTTTGAAATTCCCTTTTGCAGTCCCGGCAGTACGTTTGCAAGCCATTATGTTTGGCGGCGTCAACGCCAAAAGCCGAAGCCGCCTTCACGGTTCCGCAACCACTACATCTCTTTTCTGCCGGTGCCATCCGTAGTCTCCAAAAAACGATAGCCGTTGCTTTATAAGCAACGGCTATCAGAAGATACCCCCAGTAGGACTTGAACCTACGACACTCCGCTTAAGAGGCGGATGCTCTAACCAACTGAGCTATGGAGGCGCTGTGTGTCTTTAGGTGAAAGACAAAGCCTATTATACTCAGTGGGGGCGGAAAATGCAAGCCGTGGGCGGCAGTTTTTTGCCGTTCCTAGGGCGAGCGGCGCGGGTAACATAGCCGCATGGCTTCCCCCACTCTGGCTACCAGCGCGCGGGACCGGCGCGTCGTGGCCGTAGCGCTGGCCGGCTTCTGCACGTTCCTGGACCTGTACGCGACCCAGCCGCTGCTGCCGCTGTTCGTGCGGCTGTTCCACGCGCCGACGGCGCAGGTCAGCCTGACGGTGAGCGCGACGACGCTGGCGGTCGCGCTGGCCGCGCCGTTTGCGGGCCTGCTGGCGGACCGCGTCGGGCGCAAGCCGGTCATCGCGGCCTCCCTCTTCGGGCTGGTCGTGCCGACCGCCCTGGCCGCGACGGCGCACACGCTGCACGCCCTGATCTTCTGGCGGCTGCTGCAAGGGCTGTTCATGCCGGGCATCTTCGCGGTGACGATGGCCTACATCAGCGAGGAGTGGG
>CAXTWM010000293.1:0-6570 GCA_964247915.1 uncultured Armatimonadales bacterium
CCCCCCCCCCCCCCCCCCCCCCCCCCCGCGCCCGCGGCGGGCGCCGGGGACGGAGGCACGACGATCACGGCGGGAGCAGCAGCGGCGGGCGGGGCCACCGGCTGGAAGTCCGCCGTCGCGAGCGCGATCGGGGCCGGGACGCCTCCCGCCCCGACCGTGACCGCGCGGGCGGCGATCTGCCCGGTGTGGGCGTCCAGCACATACAGGCGGTCCCCTGCCGCGACCGGCACGGCGATCTTGACACTTCCTGTACGCGAAACGTTGGCCGGAAGGTTCGTCACCGCGCCGGATTTTGACTGAATCCAATACGAATACGCGCCGCTGTCGGGCAGCGTCAGCGTCAGCGGCGGGGCCGCCAGGACGGACGAGACCGTCAGCAGCAATAGGAGGAGTGCGTATCGGGCGACTGAAGTCGCGGCAACAAAGGCACGAAGTCGCCCTTCGGCGACTAAGACTGGAACCGGCGAAGGCCGGTTTTGTGCCTTTGTTGCTGCGGTTTCAACCGCCGGTTCCGAGTTGTGATGCAGTCTCATAGATGGGCAGCCTCGGCATGACAGCGAGCGATAGCGGCGGGCAAGCGGTCCAGCAGGTCGGTCGCGATCAATCCGGCGGGGCCTCCCTGCGCGGCGGCAGCGAGGTCCCCCGCCAGCCCGTGCAGGAACGCGCCCGCAGAGGCCGACTCCCAGGCGTCCAGTTTCCCCGCCAGCAGCGCGGCGATCACGCCCGAAAGCACGTCCCCGGACCCGCCGGTCGCCATGCCGGGGTTGGAAGTCGTGTTGACGGCGAGCCGCCCGGACGGGTCAGCGATCAGCGTCCGCGCCCCTTTCAGCAGGACGGGGCAGCCGTACTCACGGGCGGCCTGCTCCACAGCCCCCCGGCGGTCGGACTGCACGGCTTTGGTGTCCGTCCCCAGCAGCCGCCCCATCTCGCCCGGATGGGGGGTCAGAACCGTCGCATTTGGCCGCCCTCTCACCACGGACGCGCCCCGATCCGGCTCCAGGGCGAGGCAGTTCAGCGCGTCGGCGTCCACGACCAACGGCACGGGGCAGCGGGAAACGAACTCGCGCACGAACGCGCGCGTTTCGTCACTGTCCGGCCCGCCCAGGCCCGGTCCTAACGCCGCCGCCGTCCCCTTCCCCGCCAGCTTCAACGCGGCTTCCACGGCAGCCCGCGCGAACGTGCCCGACGGGGTCTGCGCCAGGCCGCGCGTCATCACGACCGGGCTGACGCGGGCCATCGCGGCGCTGTGGATGCCTTCCGGGACGGCCAGCGTCACCAGCCCCGCCCCCGTCCGCGCCGCTGCCTCGGACGTGAGCGTCGGGGCGCCGACGAAGCCGCTCGATCCGGCGAAGACGGTCACATGGCCGAACTGCCCCTTGTTGCTGTCCCGCCCGTTGACCCGCGCCGGCAGCCACCGGGCCACATCAGCGGCTTCCGTGGCTGCCACTTGAACATCGTCCGCCGCCATCACCTGCCGGGGCATCCCGATGTCGGCGACAATCAATTCGCCCACATACTCCGCGCCGGGGTAGACCATCAGCCCGAACTTGGGCAGCGCGAACGTCACCGTCAGCGTCGCCTTGACGCACGCGCCTTCCACCCGGCCCGTGTCCGCGTCTAGCCCCGACGGCACATCCACGGCGACAACTTGGCAACCACTGTTGTTGATGCCGTTGATGGATTCTACCAGGTCGCCGGCCACGCCCCCCCTAATACCCGTGCCAAGCAGGGCGTCTACAATGAGATCAGCCTCCCCTTCCCCACGCCTGGGAACATCGGAGAGGCCGAAGTTCAACCCAAAAGCCTGCGCCATCTTGTAGTTCGCGGCAGCATCACCCGTCAGACCCGCCGGGTCCGACGCTAGCCACACTGTCACGTCTGCCGCATACCGCGTTGCTAAATGCCGCGCGATTGCGAACCCATCCCCGCCGTTGTTGCCCTTGCCGCAGACGACTGTGATCCGCTTGCCACGGAGCGGCCCGAACCGCTCGGCAATCACCTCTACAACGCGCAGGGCCGCGTTCTCCATCAGGACGAGGCTGGGGACGCCGAAGTCTTCGATGGTGCGCCGGTCCATCTCGCGCATCTGCGCCGCACTGGTCAGTTTGAGCACTAAAACACCCCCGCGATCCGCTCCCGCTCCGCTTCATCTATGGGCGGCACGTCGGCGGCCCCGACGTTCTCCTCCACCTGCGCCGGCGTCTTCGCGCCGACGATGACGGAGGAAACGGCGGGATCGTCCAGCACGAAGCGTAGGGCCGCCTGCGATGCCATCCGCGCCCCGTCCCGCCGCAGAAAGTCCAACTGCGCCGCCGTCTGAGCCATCGCCGCCACATACTCCGGCGGCAGGGACGCCCGGATGTCGCCCTCCGGGAACACGGCGTCCGGGCCATACTTGCTGCTCAGAAAGCCGTTCGCCAAAGGCTCCCGCGCCAGAACGCCCACCTTGCGCTTCCGCGCCAGCGGCAGCAGGTCCGTCGTTGCGCCCTGATAGAACAGGCTGTAGCCGACTTCCAAGACATCTACGGGTAGATCGTTCTGGAGCAGCCACACGCCGTCCGCCGGCTCGGCCACGGACACCCCAATCCATTTGATCTTGCCGGCCCGGCGTAGGGCGTCCAGCGTCCCCCAGACCCGGAAGCGGTCCAGGTCTTCGACGGGCGGGTTCATCAGCAGGAACACGTCCAGCGCCTCGCGCCGCAGGCGGATCAAGCTCTGCTGCACGGCATGGGCCAGGGCCAGCGGCGTCCAGTCCGGCTCCAGCGTTCCGTCTTTACGGTAAAAGTTGATGCCGCCTTTGGTCACAACGACCGGCGGCGGCCCCTCCCACTCCGTCAAGACGTCGCCCAGCAGCGCCTCGCTGTGCCCCTGCCCGTAGACATCGGCGGTGTCAAACAGCGTGACGCCCAGTTCCAGCGCCCGACGGATGGCGGCTTTGGAGACCAAGTCGTCCGTGTCCCCATACGAGTTGCCCCAGCCGTTGCCGCCGACCGCCCAGCCGCCGAAGCCGACTTCGGAGACTTGCAGCCCCGTCCTGCCCAGCCGCCGCACTTTCATAGGAACCGCCCCAGAAGCGCCAGCAGAGTGATGAGCGACGGCAGGCAAACCACCATCAGGGAGAACAAGACGCCCATCCCAAGCAGGGCAGGCCCAATGGCCCGCTGCCCATCCGGCCAGAACAATCGCAAGAACAGTTCAACGACCCAGCCTGCTGTGTAGAAGAAGTTGAACGCGAACGGCGCGAGGAGCAGGGCCATCGGCTCCACCGCGTCCTCGCCCGGCTTCAGCATACCCGGCGCTGACATAAACAAGAAAAATAAGACAAGGCTGACGGACCCGACACTACCGATAAGCAAATTGACTGGGATACGCCGCTTCTCCCACCATACGACAACATCCCACGCACCGCGATCCCCCTCCGAGACGTAGAGCAGGCGTTGCTGCCAGCCCCGCCAGCCGGGCGCAAAGCTCGGTTCCTGCCTCCCTGTTCTGGGAGGCTGCGGGACCGGGGGCGGCCAAGATTCGGGTACATTTCCGTGCGGCATCAGGACGACGGCCCGAAGGGCTTCTTGGCCTTCATCTTCTCGTCCAGCCGCTTCGCCTCGGCCCGCGCCGTCAGGTAGGCTTTGGCGTCAAAGGCCGGGAACCGGCCGCCGAGGCCCAGCGCCACGTCGTCCGGCAGGGCCAGGGCCGTGACTTGGTCCAGGAACTCCGGCTCGCGCGCGACGATGGCGGGCAGGTACAGCATCCCGCTGTCGAACAGGATTTTCGTGTTCTGCGGCGCCTGGGGCGTCTGCGCCCGCAGGCTGACGCCCTTCTGGAAGGCATACAGACACAGGGTTTTGTAGCGGTCAAGGTTCAAGCGACAGGCTCCTTTAGACTGAGAAAGCCGAGGGGCTGCCCCCCTCGCTGGAGGGGCGCAGACGCCTACTGCCCGCCTGCGCGGGCAAAACACCGGACTCTGTTGACCTTTTCTTTCCCCACGCAGGTGGGGACTGGGCGTTTCGCCCCCCAGCGAGGGGGTTACCCTAATAAAGCCTTCAGCCCTCGATCCCCGGCCCTGCGTGACATGGATTAAAGTCCCTAGGCACAGTATACCCAACAGTTCGCCTGGTTCGGCAAGGCCGGTAAATCGAACAGTATCATGGCGCGTTTGCCCTGCCGATAATTGCGGGGAAGACGATGCCGACCCATTTTTTGCTGCCCCTGGAAGACGAAGACGAGCCGCCGGAGACGCTGGCTCTGGCGGAGGTTCTGTCGTCCCTCTCCTACGCCCTCGACCTGACCAGCGGGCAGGTGCCGGGGCACACGGAACGCGCCTGCCTGCTGGGGATGCGGGTAGGGGCCGCCCTGGGACTGGACGACAGGGCCATGAACAGCCTCTACCACGCGCTTCTCCTGAAAGACTCGGGGTGTTCCAGCAACGCCGCCCGCATGTTCGAGATCTACGGCGGCGATGACGTGGAGGCCAAGTACGCCGCGAAGATCGTGGACTGGAGCAACATCGTCGAGGCGGTCAAATATGCCGCCGCGCACGCGCTGCCCGAAAGCGGCCTGCTCGCCCGCGCCCGCCGGATGCTCAAGATCGCCGGCATGGGCGGCATCACCGACCAGCTCATGGAGTCGCGCTGCTCGCGCGGGGCGGACATCGCGCTGTCGCTGGGGCTGGGCGGGGAGGCGGCGGAGTGTATTCGATACCTCGACGAACACTGGGACGGGCAGGGGACGCCGCATCACCTCCAGGGCGAGCAGATTCCGATCCTGGCGCGGATCGCAGGCCTGGCCCAGACGCTGGAGGTGTTCAGCACGACGTTCGGCCTGGGGCCGGCCTACGAGATGCTGCGCGCCCGGTCGGGGCGCTGGTTTGACCCCGAACTGGTCCGCGTCGCCCACTCGTTCCGCCAGGACGACGCCTTCTGGTTTTCCGTCCGCGAAAGCCCGCACGCGACCCTGCTGGGGCTGGACGTCGAGACGGCGACCCAGCCCGCCACCGAGGAGCGGCTGGATTCGGTCTGCACGGCGTTCGCCGGGATCGTGGACGCCAAATCGCACTTCACCGGCGAGCACTCCTCGCGCGTCTGCGAGGCCGCGCTGGAGATCGCCGACGGCCTGGGCATCGCGGGGCCGCGCCGGACGACCCTGCGGCGGGCCGCCCTGCTGCACGACATCGGCAAGCTGGCCGTCCCGAACACCATCCTGGACAAGAACGGCAGGCCGACCGATGAGGAATGGACCTGCATCCGCCGTCACCCCTACCACACCCAGCAGATCTTGAGCCAGATCACCGGCTTCGAGCGGCTGACCGAGATCGCGGGCGCGCACCACGAGCGTCTGGACGGCCGGGGCTACTTCCGAGGGCTGGACGCCGACGACCTGGACCTGGACATGCGCGCCCTGGCCGTCGCCGATGTCTTCGACGCCCTTTCCGCTGACCGCCCCTACCGTGCCGCCCTGCCGCCCGCCGAGGTCTTCGCCATTCTGGACCGGGACGCGCTGGACCGGGACTGCGTCGCCGTCCTCAAGAGCCTCTACGGCAGCCGGTTGCACGCCCACGCCCGCCCCGGCTTGGCACGGGCGGCCTGATTTCTGTCCGGTTAAACGTCCCGTTTTCGGGTATAGTGCAGGTTCTATGACACAAACCACCTTTAACCCGAACACCGAAGCCCCCACGCCTCCCCCGGCAGACCAGAAATGCGTCTACGTCATCTTCAACCCCGTTTCGGGCAAGAGCGACCCGGAGGAGCGCAGGAAGGTCATCTCCGAGGCGCTCGCCGCCCATGGCTACACGAGCCAGTTCATCGCCACCACGAAGCAGCAGGACGCCAAGGCGTGCGCCGAGGAGGCGCTGGCGCAGGGCGCGGACCTGCTGGCCGTGTCCGGCGGCGACGGGACGGTGATGGAGGCCATGTCCGCCCTGGTCGGCAAGGACACCCCCATCGCCGTCTTCCCCGCCGGCACTGGCAACCTGCTCTCGATCAACCTGGGCATCCCCATGACTGTCCCGGACGCCGTGGACGTCGCGCTGGGCGGGCGGAAGTTCGCCCTGGACCTCGCCCGCACGGGCGACGGGCGCTACTTCGCCATCATGGGCGGGCTGGGCATGGACGCCCAGATGATCCACGACGCCGACCGCAAGGCCAAGGACAAGCTGGGCAAGCTGGCCTACTTCGTGGCCGCCGTCAAAAACCTGCCCCGCCGCCGCGCCGCTGTGGAGGTCCACCTGGACGACCAGCCCCCCTTGCACCGCCGCGTCAAGTCCGTCCTGCTGGCGAACATGGGCAAGATCACCGGCGGCCTGGATGCCATGCCGACGGCCTCGCCCAACGACGGCCTGCTCGACATCGGCATCCTGAAGGCCGCCACGCCCGCCGACTGGCTGCGCCTGCTGGGGAACGGACTGCTGGGCCGCGCCCAGCACGACCCGTCTTTGGAAGTCTACCAAGCCCGCCGCGTGACCCTGCACCTGCGCCACCCCCAGCCCGTCGAGTTCGACGGCGAGGACGGCGGCATGACGCGCGAGCTGACGGTCGAGATCGTCCCCCAGGCCGTCCAGGTGCTCATCCCCGAGAC
>CAXTWM010000294.1:0-6569 GCA_964247915.1 uncultured Armatimonadales bacterium
ATTTCACACGGGGCGGAAGGCTTTATTGGGTGAACCCCCGTGCTTTAGAAGTGCAAGCCCCCGAGGGTAAGGGCGAGGAAACAATTGCGGTCTTCTGCCCGCGAAGGCGGGGAGTTGCTTTACCGAAGCACGGGGGTTACCCCAATAAAGCCTTCAGCCCCGTGTGATCTGCCCACAGAGCCTATGAGACACAAAAGCCGCCGCGCCGGCCCCAACCCCCTGAGCGAGTACCGCCGCCTCCAGCGCGAGATCCGGCAGGTGTTCGACCCGTTCACCGCCAAACACTGCCCCACCTGCGCCACCCCCTGCTGCATCCAGCCGACGCGGGTGACGCCCGTGGACGTGGCCCTCGCCGTCGGCCTGGGCCACACCTTCCCGCACCTGGACGGCGACGACGCCTACGCGCCCGCCGTCGCCTACGCGGGCAACCGGCTGGCGGCCCCCATCCCCCTGCCGATGCTGCCCCCGCAGAAGGGCGAAAAGGGCGAATCGCCCCCGCTCCAGCCGTGCGACTACCTCCACAAAGGCCGCTGCACCTTCCCCGACGACCTGCGCCCCTACGGCTGCACCGCCTTCGTCTGCGGCCCCATGTACGCCCACCTGCCGGGCGAGACCCTGCGCCGGCTGCGCCGCCTCATCCGCCAGCTCGATGACGCCCACACCGCCCTCCTGCGCGCCCTGCGCGACGCGGGCAAACTGCCGCCCGGAGACGAGTGATGACGCCGACCCGGCTAGCCAACATCGTCTCCTGCCTGTGCCTCGCCTTATGCTTCCTCTGCCTGGGAGCCTCGGTGTTTCTCATCGCCACGGGTGGGATTGGTCGCGCGATGATCCCAGCTGCATTCGTCCCGCTGATCTTCCGGCTTGACCTGTGGTTCCGGCGGAAGCAGCAGGCGCGCGAACAAATGAGGGATGAGCCACCAACGGAGCCGTGAGCGCCCGTGGACCCGGCAGCTGCGCCGGTTTACTTTCTCCGCGTTATACGCCATAATAGACATGAAACGAGGGGGCGCTGCTCCAACAGCGCCCCCTCGCCCCCCAGCTACTTTTTGAGTAGCTGATGAATCGCGGCGACTGCCGACGCAATCGCTGCGATGGTCTGAGCAATGGCTCTGAGTTTCAGAGTCTTGCGCCAGTTACCTTGTCGCATAGGACGTACATCCTTTCGACAAGATTGAGAAGGCCGCCTGCACGGGCGGCCTTTTCGTTTTCATTATAGCAGATGCGCGGCAGCCTGTCAGTCCCGTGTCTCCGAGGCCCCGCCAAAGGCAGGGCTTCTCGGAAAAAGCCGGGAAGGATTTCCGGCAGGCGGGCGTGAACTTGCCTGCATGAACGACGCATGGCTGACGACGCGCGGCCTCCTCGCGCTGGGGCTGGTCTTCTTCCTCGGAGGGCTGAACGCTGCGCCCGCCGCCCCGCCGCCTGTCCCCGCCCCGCCTGCTTCGGCGGAAACAACAGTCCCGCTGACCGGTAAGATCGCTCATGTCACCATCCTCGGCAACAAGAACATCAGCACGGACCTCATCCGCGCGAGCCTGACTTCAAGGGTCGGCGCCTCCTATACCCCCCAAACCACCGATAAGGACTCCGCCGCCCTCAACGGCATGGGAGTCTTTCAGACAACATCCGTGACCGCGACGGCCGTTTCCGGCGGCGTGGACCTGACCTACACCGTGTCCGAGTACCCCCTCGTCAAGAGCATCCGGTTCACCGCTGACACGCCCACCAAAGAGCCGACGGTCCCGGCGGGGACGCTGCTCGCCCGGATGAAGACCCGGACGGGCCAGGTGCTCAACACGAAGGTGCTGGTCAGCGACCTCAAAGCCCTCTTCGACCACGACACAGGCTACGTCCGCAATCAAGGCTATCTGTTTGACGTCAGCAAGGACATCAACATTGATCCGCCGACCGGCATTCTGACCATCCCGCTCGTGGAAGGCTATGTCCACTCCATCCAGGTCTCGGGCAACGCGCGCGTCAAAACGGCGGACATCCTGGCTCGGATGCACACCAAGCCTGGCGACCTATATGACGAAAACGCCGTCGCGAAAGACCTCGGCGCGATCTATGAGATGGGCGAATTCAACACGGTGGGACCGGACATCAGGACGGAGACCGCGCCCGGACAGATCGCGGTCACGATCCCCGTGGTCGAGCGCGAGGCCGCCACGCTGGACAAGTTGGACGAGACGCAGGGGAAGATCATCCCGTTCCTCTACGACCCGGTCACCACTCCCTATCCCGTCGTCCAAGTCAGTGTCAACGGAAAGCCGCCGCTCCCGTTCATGGTGGACACCGGCGCGACGGCGGCCCTCTTGCTTGATCCCTGGGCCGCCGCCCGACTTGGCTTGAGGAAGCAGGACCTCACGGGGAAGGCGAACGGCTACAACTACGCCACGGCGCCCATCCAGGGTGTCGTCTTGCAGGGGATGAGTCAGGCTAACAATGCCGAATTTGACCCTAAACAGGCTCAGGTCGTTGATCTAAGTATCCTCAGTGACCCGTTTATGGACCGGCGCGTGGCAGGAATCGTCGGGCTAGGGATGCTCTCCCAATCCACTACGCGCTTCGACTTCGCGGCCAAGACGCTCACCCTCTTCTCCTATCCCCACCCGCCGCTGCGCCTGCCCGGCGCGACAGTCCTGCCCCTGCGTTCGACACCGGATAGGCTGTTCACGGTCCATGTGACTCTCGCGCCCGGCACGGCCGCTGATCTGACCCTGGACACCGGCAGCAACGCTACCACAATTCCCCTCGCCGTTATGGGGACGCTGCACCCAACGGCGACAACCTACGGCTCGTTTACAGAACAGATTGATGGCTTGTACTCCAGCCCGGACTTGCGCCTGCCCGGACTGACTTTAGGAACATTGCAGGTGCCGGACGCCGTGGTCGGGACCATACCGCCTGGGGGCAGGATGCCGCTGGGCCTGAACATACTGGCAGGCTACCGGATGACGCTGGACGGGCCGAACGGGCAGCTTTCGCTGGAGCCGTCAGCGGCGGGCGGGCGCTACGTCCGGGGCTGGTCGGGACTCGACCTGACGCGAACCGGGACAGGCTGGACGGTCAAGGAACTCGAAGGCATTTCACCCGCCAGGCAGGCCGGAATGCGGGTGGGGGACGAGGTTCTGGCGGTCAACGGTCGGGAAATCCAGGGTTTGACACTGCGGCAGGCCGACATGCTGATTGCCGGTCTGTCGGGCAGGCCGCTGCGGGTGACGCTGCGGCGGGGCAAGGCTATGGGGCGCAAGCCTCTGGATGTCTCCTGGACCCCGCTTGACAAGTTCAGCGCGCCTCGCGATGCCGTATACGGCTTGACGATGCGAAAGCCCAGCCTCGGCCCGTGGGTCATCGTGAGCGTGCTGCCCGGCTGTCCCGGCGACCGGGCGGGGCTGCAAGCCGGGGACGAGATCACGCGCATGGACGGAGCGCCCGTGGCTGATATGCCCCTGGATCAACTCATAAAGATCATGGGGCAGGCGTCGGAGTCCATCACCCTCGCGGTGACGCGCGCGGGCCGGGCCGAGCCGCTGTCGGTCAAGTTGGCTGCGCCGCCGCAGATCGCCCCCTAGCCCCCAATCCTGGGGGGACAGGAAGGATCATCCCGTAGGGGCGAACCTTGTGTTCGCCGTCTTGCTCTTTCTTATCCTGCTCCCCCAGAATTGGGGGCCGGGGGGTGAACTCCTCTTAATACACTCTTAACCTTTTTCGGCTATAATAGCGCCATGAAAGCTTTCCACACCCGCTCGCTGGGCCGCTCGCTGGCCACCGCGCTCACGCTCGCCCTCACGGCGGGGCTGGCCGGATTCAGCCTGACGCACAGCGTTCATAAGGTCGTCGCGGCCAAGGACGCCGCCCTGCCGGACCGGCCCGACGGGGGCGGCACGGGGACGCGGCTGCCGAACGGCTGGCACGTCACGCCTGCCGGGACGCCCATCCCGCTGCCGGGCGACCTGCCGCTCAAGATGGCGTTCAGCCCCGATGGGAAGTCCCTGCTGGTCGTGACGGGCGGCTACCACGACCACGGCGTCAGCGTCATTGACCCTGCGACCAATAAGGTCACGCAGAGCGTCAATCTGGGCAAGGTCTGGGCGGGGATGTGCTTCGGCACCGGGGGCGGCGACCTGTACGTCGCGGGCGGCGGGCCGCCCTCCCAGGAGTTCCTGACCAACGCCGCCAAGGAGGGCGCGGACGCGGCGCTCACCGAGTCGTTCCGTCACCCGATCCTGCACCTGACGTTTTCGGGCGGCGCCTTGGCGCCCGCCGCGCCCCTGGACATCCCCGGCCTGAGCGACGCCGTTTCCAAGATCCCGAACGACTACCATGAGAAGTTTGATCGGTGGACGGCGGGGCTGGCCTCGGGGCCGGACGGGGCGCTGTACGCGGTCAACATCCAGAACGACACGGTTTACAAGCTGGCGGGGACGACGCGCGCCCTCGCCGCGTCGGCCCGCGTCGGCAGCCGGCCCTACGCCGCCGCGCTGTCGCCGGACGGCGGGACGCTGGCCGTTTCCAACATGGCGGACGGTACGGTCAGCCTGCTGGACTCGGCCAGTCTGTCGGAACGAACCCGCGTCCGCGTCGGCAGCCAGCCGAACGAGCTGGCCTGGGGCACGGGCGGGCGGCTGTTCGTCGCCAACGCCGGCTCCAACAGCGTCAGCATCATCCAAAACGGCGCGGTGACGGAGACGGTCAAAACGTCGCTGTCGCCGGCCGACCCCGTCGGCTCGACCCCGGACGCCCTGGCCGTCTCGCCGGACGGCAAGCGGCTCTACGTCGCCAACGGGGACAACAACGACGTGGCCGTCGTGGACACGTCCGTCCCCAAACGCTCCCGCGTGCTCGGGTTTATCCCGACCGGCTGGTATCCCTCCGCGCTGGCCCTCGCGCCGGACGGGCGGACGCTCTACGTCGGGACGGGCAAGGGCCTGTCCTTCCGGGCCAATGACCGCGCGACGACGCCGTGGACCCGGACGCAGCCGGTCTCGGGGCAGAAGTACGACTACATCGCCGGCCTCCTCAGCGGCGCGGTGTCCGCCGTGCGCCTGCCTGACGCCAAGGGGCTGGCCGCCTACACCCGCCAGGTCTACGCCAACACGCCGGGGAGCATCCCTGAGCTGCACGGCGACGACCTGGAGTACCAGCAGGGTCTGCGCGCCCTGGGCAAGATCAAGCACGTCCTGTATATCATCCGCGAGAACCGCACCTATGACCAGGTGTTCGGGGACATGGCGCAGGGCAACGGCGACCCGCGCCTGACCATCTTCGGCGCGTCCGTGACGCCCAACGCCCACGCGCTGGCCTCCCACTACGTCCTGCTGGACAACCTCTACTGCAACGGCGAGGTGTCCGAGGACGGCCACAAGTGGTGCGACGCCGCCTACGCCACCGACTTCATCGAGCGCGCCTGGCCTTCCTCCTACAGCAGCCGGGGCGAGCCGGACGGCGACGCCCGCGTCGCCGACTCGCCCGCCGGGGAGATCTGGGACAACTGCGCCCGGCACGGCGTTTCCTACCGCTCCTACGGCGAGGAGGCGGATTTCACGTCCACCCCCAACGCCGCGCCCGTCTTCCAGGGCAGCAAGGGGCTGACCGGCCACGCCAACGTCGCGTGGTCCCAGTTCCCCTTCGGCAAGGGCCGGGACACCCAGCGAGCTGCCCTCTTCCTCGGAGAATTGCACCAGGCCGAGAAGACCGGCGTGTGGCCGCAGTTCATGGTCGCCTGGCTGCCCGAGGACCACACGGCGGGCCTCAAAGCCGGCGCGTACACGCCCGTCGCCGCCGTCGCCTCCAACGACCAGGCGCTCGGCCAGATCGTCGAGGGCATTTCCCGCTCCCGGTTCTGGAAGGAGACCGCCATCTTCGTCATCGAGGACGACGCCCAGAACGGCCCGGACCATGTGGACGCCCACCGGACGGAGGGCCTGGTCATCTCCCCCTACGTCAAGCGCGGGGCCGTGGACAGCACGCAGTATACGACCGCCTCGATGGTCCGCACGATGGAGATGATCCTCAAATTGCCCCCGATGACCCAGTTCGACCGGGGGGCCACGCCCATGCTGGCCTGCTTCACCGCCGCGCCCGACCTGACCGCCTGGGCCAATATCGGCCCCCGCGTGGACCTGGAAGCCAAGAACCCCGGCAAGGGCGCGGGCGCGACCGCCTCGGCCAAACTCGACTTCTCCGGCCCCGACCGCGCCGACCCGGACGCCCTGAACGCCATCCTCTGGCACGCCCTGCGCCCCGGCCGGCCCCTCCCGGCCCCCGTCCGCAGCGCCCGGCGGGAGTAGGGGAAAGCCGATGAAAGACGGGCTGTGTCCCAAGTGCGGGTCCTCCGACGTGCGTTCGGGGGAGTTCCTAGAGGAGAAGGAAGGCGGGTACATGGGCAACCGCATCCCCGTCACCATCGCCCTCCGCAACTCCGCCGCCTGGCTGGACAACTACGTCTGCGTCCGCTGCGGCTACGTCGAGAGCTACATCGCCGACCCGAAAAAGCTGGCGCAGATCGCCGAACGCTGGCCCGCCGTGGCTGGCACCCCGCCCGACCCGCCGGAGGGCGTCTGGCC
>CAXTWM010000295.1:0-6565 GCA_964247915.1 uncultured Armatimonadales bacterium
ACCCGACACCCGCCCTGCTCCTCTCGACCTTGAGCCTCGCCGCCGCGCTGGGGATGGGCATCGCCCTGCTCCTTCAGCGGCGCGCGTGGGCGTCCGAGGCGGCCCGCCGCCAGGAGGCGCAGGCGCGCATTTTGGACTTCCACCGGCAGACGCTGCGGGCCGTCACCGGAGGGCGGCTTTGCCTCTGCGAGCCTGGCGACGTGCCCGCGCTGCTGCGCGGCGAGCGGCTGTGGAGCCTGCCGCTGCTGGACGGCGCGGACGTGTCGCGGTTCCGCCGTCACCTGCGCGCCATCGCCGCCGGGCGGGGCTTCGAGGACGGACGGCTGGACGACCTGTGTTCGTGCGTTTCGGAGGCCGCCGCCAACGCCGTCCGCCACAGCGGGGGCGGCGTCGCGCAGGTCTGGGCGGCGGATGGGGGGCTGACGATCCTGGTGTCGGACTGCGGCGCGGGCCTAGCCCCTGACGCCCTGCTGCGCTCCCCGCTCGGCGAAGGCCGGGACGGCGACGGCCTGGGCATGGGCTTCCGCCTGATGCTGGCCCTGGCGGACACGGTCGCGCTTTGCACCGGCGCGGAGGGGACGCAGCTCGTGCTGACGGTCCGCAGCCGGAGCGCGGCGGACGGGCCGGGGGACGCGGAGGCGGAGGAAAAAGGGCGGGTGGAGAGGGCGGCTTAGGAGCCTACCCGCCGTCCACCTCTACCGAGTCCACCGTCGCCTCCGTCAGTGCGTCGTTCTTGTGGCTCGTCACGCACACGCCGAGCAGGATGTCCTCGGACATGGGGACGGTCGCCTTGCCGCGCGGCTGCCAGTGGCGGCCGTCGAGGGAGGCGTAGCCCGTCAGCGTGTCGCCCGTGCGGACCAGACGGACCCAGAACGGGGCCGGCGAGGGCGTCTGGTCGGTCGTCTGCGTCTCCCCATCCGGCTTGACACGCCACTGCATCTCCGCCCCTTTATCGGGCGTCACCAGCACGTCGGCGAACTTCGCCCCCGGCGCGCGCGACTCGCGCGCCATCACGCCGACTTTGGTCCACATGTCGCGCCGCTGATAGCGGACGACGCGGGCGGTGATCCGCCCGTCGCCGTGCCAGGGGCGCCAGACGAAGTGGAACGAGTCGGCGGGGCCGAAGATGTCCTCGCCCGCCCCGGAGATCGTCCACGTCCCGCCCGACGCGCGGGCCGTGCCGGGGAGGCCGACCTTGCCGATGTCCCCCCCCTTCCAGGGGGTCGGGAGAGTCCCCGACATCGTGGCCGGGGGCCTGGCGGCGGGCACCCTGCGGGTGGGTGCGCCCCAGGCCGAGGGAAGGAGCAGCGGCGGGACGAGGAGCGCGAGCAGGGCGGCTTGGCGGGGGCGGATGTTCCGGTTGAGGGTTATGGCTTTCGTAGTCATGGCTGTTTTGTTCGACAGGCGCAGGCGCGAGTCCTGCCGGTGGGCGGGCGCTGTGACCGATTTCACAGGCGCGGCGTGACTCGTGTCACGGCCCGGCGCCCTTTTCTAGACCATACTGGTTTCCAATGCGGCTCCGTTCCACCTGCTGTTCCCCTGGAGCCTCAGCCCTCGGCCGGAGCATCAACAGTGATGCCCCGGCCCTTATGTTTTCCGAGTGGCAGGGTATCATGGAGGCATGACACGTCCCGCCCTGCTTCTTCCCCTTCTGCTGCTCGCCGCCCGCCCCGCGCTCGCGCAGACGCCCTCGGACCCCTTCGGGGCGCACCTCCGGGCCGGGCAGGCGGCCCTGCGCGCCGGCCTGCCCCTGCTGGCCGCCCGCGAGTACCGGGCCGCCGCCCGTCTACGGCCCGCCGACGCCGATGCACACTACGCCCTGGCGGGCGTGCTGGAAGCGGCGGGCCGGGCGGACGAGGCGAAGGCCGAGTATGAGAAAACCATCGCGCTGCGCCCGGACAACGCGCCCGCGCACAACGCCCTGGCGGGCCTGCTGGAAGACCGGGGCGAGTCGGAGGCCGCGCTGGCTCAGTACCGCCAGGCCGTCGCGCTGCTGCCGTCCGACCCGCGCCTGCGCTTCAACCTCGGCGGGGCACTGGCCGACGCGGGGCAGGGTGTCCAGGCGGCGGCGCAGTACCGGGAGGCGCTGCGCTTGAGGCCGGACTTCGCCGAAGCGGCCCAGGCGCTGCGGGCGCTGGCGATTCCGCAGACGGGTGTGGGTGTAGGGGCGGAGTCCCCCCGCCCTTCCCCTCTGACTCCCCCAGATTTGGCGGCGGGGGGGCTGTCCCAGGCCCTCGCTCTGGCCCGCGCGGGGCGAGAGCGCGAGGCGGAGGCCGCCCTTCATGCCATCCTCGCCCGCCGTCCAGGCGACGCCGACGCACGCCTGCACCTGGGCATCACCCTCTACGCGGACGGCCAAACAGCGCAGGCCCGGCGCGAGTGGAATCAGGTCGTGAGGCAGGGGGACCCCGCCGCGACGGCCCAGGCGCGGCGTCTGCTGGCGCGGTATCGGTGAAGGCGGGGAACATTCCGCGTTCCCCGGAGGTCAAGGACATAACACCGACCTTCCCGCCGTGGGGCGAGGGGCCTTCTGAAACTGAGAGCTGAAACCGACCACCGAAAGGCAAACCGAAATGACACGCACCACACACTATACCGCCTGGGGCCTGCTGGCTACGCTGGCCGCCGCCGCCGCTGGGCCGGTCCTGGCGGACGGGCAGAGCGACAAGAACAACATGCGGAACCTCGCCATCGCCGGGGCCGCCGTGGCGGGCTACGGCCTGCTCAACCACAACAACACCGCCACCCTGCTGGGCGCGGCGGGCGCGGCCATCGCCGGCAGCCAGTACGAGAAGGACCGCAAGCAGCAGTCGCAGGACAGCAACTGGCGCTACGACCGCCGCTACCACCGCACGGACACCAACGGCTACCGCAGCAACGGCGGCAACAGCTACCGCAACAACGGCGGCGGCAGCGGCGGCGGGTACTACAACGGCGGCGGCAGCTATGACGCCAACGGCGGCCAGTGGCGCAGCGGCAGTGATAACAGCCAGTGGCGCAGCGGCGACAACAGCAACCAGTGGCGCAACGGCGACAACAACAGCCAGTGGCGCAACGGCGACAACAACAGCCAGTGGCGCAACGACTACAACAGCAACCGCGACTACAACAACAACTATGACCGGGACCAGGCCCGCCACGACAACGGGCGGCATCTGGGCTGGACCAAGAGCCATGACCGGAACAATGACGACCGCCACTGACGGCGCACGAAGGCGTGTGACGGAGAGAGGGCCTGCCGCGCGGCAGGCCCTTTTTTGCATCCCGCTCTTTCGGCCCGGCACTGCTACCCCCCGGTGATGGTCAGACCCTGCGTCAGAACCACCGTCCCCAGCGTCGCCCGGACCGTCACCGTCTGCGTGACGGCACCGGGGTAGGTGCTGATCGTGAACGTCGCACTGCGTGACCCCGCCGGGATGACCACGGCCCGGTGCAGGCGCACCACCGACGAGTCGCTGCTGGACAGGCCGACGACGGTGTCCGTGACGGCGGGGCCGCTGAGGGTGACGGTGGCCGTCACGACCATGCCGCCGGGCACGGGCGAGGGGAACGCCAGGAAAGCCAGTTCCAGGGGTTCATACGCGCCGATGCTGGGTGGATTTGGGCGCGGGCTGCCGTCCAGGTCAGTAGTCGGTGCGCCCGTGCTGGTTCCCGCGCCGACGCAAGGGGAAGCGGGCAGGAGGTGCAGGTCGGTAGGGGTGTTTACGAACAGCGGATCGGCGCTGAGGTTGCTGGTCCCCGCATAGCCGCCCTGGATGTCGCAGTAACTCGCCGCGATGGCCGTCCCACTGAACGCGCATTCGCCTCCGGCATCGCCGTAAAGGATGTCGTTGGTCAGCCTAATCGTGCCGCTGTTCGCGGGATAACCAAAGTTGTAGCTGTAGACGCCGCCGCCGTGGCCGGCGAGCGCCGAATTGCCGGTGAGGGTGCAGTTGGTCAGCGTGATCGTGCTGAGAACGGTGGCAGCGTAAAGACCACCGCCGTAGTTTGCCGAGTTGCCGGTGAGGACGCAGTTGACCAGCGTGATCGGGTTGCTTCCTTCTGTGTAGTTGTAGAGGCCGCCGCCACTGCCGCCCACGGCCGTGTTGCCTTTGAGGATGCAGTTCTGCACGGTCAGGCCCGCCCCGAAGTTGTAGATCGCCCCGCCGGAGCCGCCGCCGAAGGCGCCGCCGTAGCCGCCATCCTCGTAGCCGTTCTTAATGGTCAGGCCGCGGATGACCGCGTTCGTCTCATAGCTGTGCAGATAGAAGCCCCGATGATTGGCGGCGCTGCTCCCCCCGCAGTCAATGACGGTCGCCCCCGGCCCGTTCTGCGAGGTCACCGTGATGCCCCTGCCGCCGAAGTCCACGTCCACGTCGCCCGGCCCGGTGTAGACGCCGTCCCCGATGACCACCGTGTCGCCGCTCAGGGAGGCGTTGATCGCGGCCTGAATGGTGGCGTACTGGGCCGGGACATTGAGCGTAGCGGCGCGTCCGGGTGCGGCGAGGGCCAGCAGGACTAGGACAAGAACCGGGACAGCCAGCGGGAGCGGGAGTCGCCCGACGGACGGGGAGGGGGCGGCAGCGGGCCACAGGGAGGCGAAGGGCATCGTGAACATCCTTTACAGCGCCCGAAACAGTCACAGGACGAATGAAAGCAAAGAGCGAGGCCGGAAAGCGGCGCTGGTATCCTTACCTGCACAAACCGTGCCAAGTGCGAGGGTCGCAAGAAAAATAGCAAACAACAAGCCGAACGCTGGCGGCGTCACGGTCCGGTGCGGCAGGAAATCGCGGCCTTGGTCGCGTATCTTCCGCCAGAACTTCCGCGCTGGAGACCCGCCCATGACACCGCCGTTCCGCCTGCTCCCCTTCCCGTTGCTCCTGCCGCTGCTCGCCGTACTTGCCTTGCGCGCGCCCGCCGACCCGCCGGCCAGCGACCTGCTGGCGCCGGGCGGGTGGCACCTGGCCGCGCCCCACCCCGGCGACGCCGCCTTGACCGAGGTGCCCGAAACGGACGGCGACCCGCCGCTCCTGCGCGTAGTCGTCACCCACCCGTCCGACCCGTTTTACCTGATCCAGCTCGTCCGCGACGTCCCCGGCGTCGTCCCCGAAGGGCACCGGGTCCGGCTCCGTTTCTGGGCGCGCTCGGCCACCCACAGCCCGCTGCGGGCGACGGTGGAGCGCAACGGGCCGCCCTATGACGCTACGGCGGAGCGGGCCGTGACGCTGACGCCGGAGTGGAAGACGTACACGGTGGAGGGGGTCGCGCCCGGCTACGCCCTGAGCGCGCACCTCCAGATGGGCGGGCAGGCGGGGCGGGTGGACCTGATGCAGACCGCGCTGACCGACGAGGGCGTGGACCCCGCCGTGGCCCAGGCGCAGGCCGCGCTCCAGCCCGCCGCGATTCAGGCGCGCATCGCCAAGTACCGCCAGGGGGCGCTGACGGTCCGGGTGGTAGACGCGAAGGGGCGGCCCGTGCCGGGGGCGTCGGTGCGCCTGGCCCAGACGCGGCACGCCTTCCTGTTCGGCTGCAACTTCTTCGCCCTGGACCCCGCCAACACGTCGCCCGCCGAGAGGGCCTATCAGGCCGAGTT
The DNA here is from genome assembly GCA_964247915.1 of uncultured Armatimonadales bacterium. Classification (GTDB taxonomy): domain Bacteria; phylum Armatimonadota; class Armatimonadia; order Armatimonadales; family Capsulimonadaceae; genus JANXMY01. Next base: position 5,573 of record CAXTWM010000295.1, read on the forward strand.
CACGGCCCTGTTCAACTACGGCACCCTGCCCTTCTACTGGGGGTCGTTCGAGAACACGGAGGGGAAGCCGGACTACGCCCGGCTCCAGGCGATGGCCGCGTGGAGCGTCGCCCACGGCGTCGCGGTGAAGGGGCACCCGCTGGTCTGGCACGAGGTCTGGCCCCGGTGGGCGCCGACCGACCCCGACCGGGCCATCCCGCTGCTCTATGCCCGCGTCGCCGATCTGGTCCCGCGCTACAAAGACACGATCCACATCTGGGACGTGCTCAACGAGGCCAACGGGGCGTCGGGCCAGACACCCCCGAACGGCGAAAGCAGATGGATCAAGCGCGACGGCCCCGCCCCCGTGGTGGAAACCGCCCTGGGCTGGGCGCGGCAGGCGGGGAAGGGCCTGCCCGAGACGTTTCTGTACAACGACTACAACACGGGCCAGGACAACGTCGCCCTCCTGACGCGGCTCCAGACCGACGGCAAGCTGCCGGACGCCATCGGCCTCCAGTCGCACATGCACGGCGGCGAGTGGCCCTTGACGAAGGTGTGGGACGTCTGCCAGACCTTCGCCCGGTTCGGCCGCCCGATCCACTTCACCGAAACCACCGTCCTCAGCGGCCCGCGCCGCGACAACCCGACGAATGCCACCCTGACGGACTGGGACACGACGCCGGAGGGCGAGCAAAAACAGGCCGACTATGTGGCTAAGTTCTACACCGTCCTGTTCAGTCACCCGTCCGTGCGCGCGATCACCTGGTGGGACTTCAGCGACCTGAACGCCTGGCAGGGCGCCCCGGCCGGCCTGGTCCGCAAGGACATGTCCCCCAAGCCCGCCTACGCCCGCCTCCTGGACCTGATCCACCGCCAGTGGTGGACGAACCTGGCGGCCAAGACCGACGCGCGCGGCACCCTCACCCGCCGCGTCTTCTACGGCGACTACCGCCTTTACGTGACGGACGCGAAGGGCCAGACCGTCACCCGCCCCCTCACCTTCCCCGAAGC
>CAXTWM010000296.1:0-6510 GCA_964247915.1 uncultured Armatimonadales bacterium
GCCGCGATGACAGCGCCCGCATTGCCCGCGGCGATCCCGCCGATGGCGACGACGGGGATGTCCGGGAACGCCGCCTTGATCTCCCGGATGCGCCCCACCCCAATCGGCGCCCCCGCGTCCAGTTTCGTCTTAGACCCGAAGATGGCCCCGACGCCGAAGTAGGAGGCATACGGCGCGGCGGCGCGGGCCTCTTCCACGGTGGCGACGGAAACGCCGATCAATTGATTCGCTCTCATTAGACGCCTCGCATCTTCCGGCTTCATGTCGTCCGGGCCGAGGTGGACTCCATCAGCGAAATCGCGGGCAATCTCCACACAGTCATTGACAACAAAAACGGCTTCCCGCTCACGCGCGAGGAGCCAGGCGCTCCGCGCAAGGGACGCCAAGTGGCTATCTGAAAGCCCTTTAGCCCGCAGTTGTATAGAGTGTGCGCCGCCTATCAAAGCTGCTGAGATCATGTCACTTAACTTGCGATCTGGGCGCAGAGCCGGGTCGGTAACGACATAAACACCTTTAATGGCTGACACGAGCGTAGCATGGGAACGACGAATATCCCTTGCCTGAAGCACCCCCTGTTGAACATCAGGATAGCCACGCCCGTCCCCAGTGCGGACGGGGAACAGTAATGAGCGAACGATTAGCTGTTTGGCAGTGGCGACCGCCTCTTCCAGCGTTCGCCCGGACGCCAGAATGGCGGCAATCGCTGATGAAAGCAAACAGCCAGTCCCGTGCGTGTGTGTAGTCCCAACCCGAGGGCTTGTGAATGCCTGGGAATGATTACCGGCCCGGAAAAGCCGGTCTGCTACGGAATTTGGCAGATGCCCGCCTTTGACCAGTACAGCCTTCACCGCGAGTGATTGCAGGCGTTGAGCGGCTTCGGCCCGTTCGCCGCTATATTTGGTAGCCATGCCTGTCAACTCGCCTAGCTCTGGAACATTGGGCGTGATAAGATCACACAGCGGCATTAACTCGGTCAGCAGAGCGGCGCGGCCTTCGTCGTCCAGCAGCGGGACGCCGCCGGTGGAGGCGAGGACGGGGTCGAGGACGACGTTCGGGGGGGCGTACTTGCGGAGGGCGGCGGCGACGGCGCGCACCTGGTCGGCCCCGCCGAGCATCCCGATCTTGACGGCCTGGACTTTGGTATCGCTGAGGAGGGCTTGGAGCTGGGCGGCCAGCACGTCGGCGGGAACGGGATGGACGGACTGGACGCCGAGGCTGTTCTGCACCGTCAGGGCCGTGATGGCGGAAACGCCGACCACGCCCAGGGCGGCGAAGGTCCGTAGGTCGGCCTGGATGCCGGCCCCGCCGCCGGGGTCCGAGCCGGCGATGGTGAGAGCAACAGGGGTCATGGATGGCTTCCGAATCGGGCGGGGTCAAAGGCAGTGGGGAGCGGCGCGTCGTGCAACAGATGGTCGGCCATCAGCGCGCCCGTGATGGGTGTCAGCAGGATGCCGTTTCGCCCGTGCCCGGTCGCGACGTGGACGTTGTCCCAGCCCGGCACGCGGCCCAGCAGGGGCAGGCCGTCCGCGCTGACCGGACGCAGGCCCGCCCAGGCGCTGCCTAGCGGCCAGTCGGCAAGGGCGGGAACGAGGGCGGATGCCTCGGCGCGCAGGCCGTGAATGGCCGCGTCATCTGTGGCGACGGCGAAACCGGCCCATTCCTCGGTCGCGCCCGCCACGACGCGGCCATCGGCGCGCGGCACGAGATACGCGCCGTGGGTATAGAGCGTGTGCGCGAACGGCGCGGGCGACTGCGGGCCGAGGGCGAGTATCTGTCCCCGGAGCGGGGTCACGGGCACGTCGAAGCCGAGACGCTGGCCCAGCGTGCGGCTCCACGCTCCGGCGGCGAGGACCAGGGTTCCGAATGTGTGCCGCCCTGTGCCGGACAGGGCGGCATGGGCGCGCTCCGCCGATGTTTCTACGTCCGTGGCGGGGCATCCTGACAGGATTTGGACGCCCCGCGCGCGGCAGGCGGCATCAAGGCCAGCCAGCAGGCGGCGCGGCTCGACGTGTTTCTCCATCGGGGACAATACGGCGGCTTGAACGTCCCCGGCCAAGCCCGGCTCCAGGCGGCGCGCTTCGGCCCCGGTCAGCCGGTGCAGCGGCAGGCCCAGGGGCGGCTGCCAGGACAGAGCGCGGCAGAGTGCGGCTTCCTCCCCCTCCGTCCGGGCGACGCGCAGCATCCCTGGCCCGTAAATGTTCAGGTCTTGCCCGCCCGCCTCGCGCAGGGCGGAGAGGAAGGCGGGGTAGCGGCGCAGGCTGTCCAGCGCCAGGTGGAGGAACGGACCCGGCTCGGCGGCTTCGGCCAGCGGCGCGAGCATCCCCGCCGCCGCCGGGGACGCCTGCCCCGGCTCGCCCGCGTCCCACACCGTCACGGATGCGCCCTGCTTGCCGAGGTGGAAGGCGATGGAAAGCCCGACCATGCCGCCGCCGAGGATGAGGAAGTCGGTCGCCGCCACGCGATCAGCCCCCCGCCATCATCTGGACGATCTCCAGCACGTCGCCGCTTTGAAGGGGCGTCTCGTCGTACTGGCCGCGCGGCACGATCTCGCCGTTCCGCTCCACGACGATCATCTTTGGGTTGAGGCCGCGCGAGGCGAGGAACGCGCCGACCGTCGGCGTCCCCTCCACGTCGCGCACGTCCCCGTTCACGATGAGCTGCATTCCCGTTCCTCCCAGGCGGCGTCCAGCGCCGCCCGATACTTTTGCGCGGCGGCCTTCGGGTCCGTCGCCCGCATGATCGGTGACAGCACGGCCACGCCCGCCGCGCCCGCTTCGAGACACGCCCCCAGGTTCTCCGGCGTCACCCCGCCGATGGCGAGCACGGGGAGGGGGACGGCGTCGCACACGTCCCGCAGGAAGTCCAGACCCAAAGGCTCGATGTCCGGGTGGCTCCGCGAGGCGAAGACGGTTCCGGCGATGACGTAATCCGCGCCCTGCGAGGCCGCCTTGCGCGCGGCCTCGACCGAATGAGCGGACTTGCCGACCAGCGCCCCGGTCCCGAGGTGGTGGCGGACGACGCCGACGGGAACCGACTGCTCGGGCAGGTGGATGTGGCGCGCGCCGAAGCCGACCGCGCGCTGCCAGTCCGCGTTGACGACCACGACCGTTCCCCCGCGCAAAGACTGGCCCAGCGCCTTGAAGGTCAGCCGGAGGCCGTGCGCGGCGGCCCGCTTGTCCCGCAGATGCACGACGTTGACCCCGCCCCCAACGGCCTCGCCGGCGATCTGCGGCAGGCGCGGCGACGGCTCCGTGACCAGCATCAGGCACGGCTGGGGCAGTTTCACCGCACGACGCCCTCCAGCGGGCTGCTCGCCGAAGCATAGGGCAGGACGGGCATCCGGCCCGCGCGGTAGGCTTTGCGGCCCGCCTCGACACCCATCCGCATGGCCTCGCCCATCACGGCGGGGTCGGCGGCGCGGGCGATGGCCGTGTTGACCAGGCAGGCGGACGCGCCCATCTCCATCGCCGCCGAAGCTTCCGACGGGACGCCGATACCGGCGTCCACGACGACCGGGACGGTCGCCTGCTCCAAAATGATCTGAACCTGCTCGCGCGTCTTCAGCCCCTGCCCGCTGCCGATGGGCGAGGCCAGCGGCATGACGGTATGCGTCCCGATCTCCTGGAGCCGCAGGGCGAGCGCGGGGTCGGCGTTGATGTAGGGCAGGACGATGAAGCCCTCTTTGACCAGGGTTTGACACGCCTCAAACGTGCCGATGGGGTCCGGCAGGAGGTACTTGGGGTCGGGGATGACCTCGACCTTGATCCAATCCGACAGCCCCATCGCCCGCGCCAGCCGCGCCGTCCGCACGGCCTCGTCGGCGGTCCGCGCCCCCGCCGTGTTGGGCAGGATGTGGTAGCGCCGCCAGTCGATCTCGTCCAGGATGGAACGTGTGGGCGCGTCCAGGTCAATGCGCCGCAGGGCCACGGTGACGATCTCGCAGCCCGACGCCTCCAGGGCGGCGTTCATCTCCTGGGCGTTGCGGTACTTGCCCGTGCCGAGCATCAGCCGCGACCGGAACGTCTTCCCGCCGATGGTCAGCAAGTCGTCGGGGTTCGTTTTGACAATTTCCTGCGCTTGCGCCGTGGGCGCGAGTGCTTCCATAAGAGCCATTGGTCTTACTCCTCGATGCGAAAAATATCGTCCAGCGCCAGCGTCAGGTCGGGGAATGTGAGGCTCTGAAGCGTCTCCCCCAACCCATACAGGGCTTCGCGCTCCGGCCCATCTAGAGTCAGCCGCAGCACTTCCACCGTCTCACCTTCCGGGCTGACCAGCCAGCACTCGTTGACGCCGATAAGGCAGTAGTCGGCAATCTTTTCGGCTCGTACCCTATGGGTGTCGCTTCCTGACAGCACTTCGACCACGCTTTCCGGGGCCGGATCAAGAGGTCCCATCTCGGACAATGGGCGCGACCCGAAGCGCGCGGGGCTAATGAACAGCGCATCCGGCTGGCGCGTCCGCAACGGGCTTCGGCTGATGAGAACGTCGCAGGGAGGAAGAATGGTCCTCCCCGTCCTGCTCGCCCGCTGACAGCCGCGCAGGAGGATCGCCACGTTGAGCATGACGTCACAATGCCGGGCGCTGGCGCTTGCCATGTAGACGCGCACCCCGTCAAGGATGTCATAGCGCCGGTTGATCTCACCCTCCGCCATGTAATCTTCGTAAGTCAGCAGCCCCGTCGTGGCTTCCGCAAGAGCCATCGTTTAATCCTTACCGGTACTCGCCATTGGGCTCGTCTTCGATCCAGATTAACACTTCCATAGCACGAACGGGTGTAACCGGCCAGCCACGAGCGGCCATCATGTTGCACAGCACATGAAGTTCGTTCTGATTTGCCAGCAAGTCAGCCCGAAAGACTTTCATATACTCGACCAAACCGTCTGCCCAAGATAACGATGACCAGCGGGGGATACGCTTCTTGCAGTATCCTTCCAAGATACTATCGTAGATAGGAATCAAACGCGGTCGTTTCTTGTGGAGTATCTTCGTTGCCTTCGCCCCTGCAATATCTTCTATGGCACACATTGCCTTAAAGAGATTGCGAAGTTCTTCCCAGGGTATCGCTTCATCTTCAAGCGATGCATCTGCGGAAATGCGGGTGAGAGCCGTTTCTACAGCCAGTTTGCCTTTCCAGACTTGCCACACCTGCCTGCGTGTGTTTAATCTTGAGTTGAGTGTCACAGAGAGAACTATATCGCTGATGGTGATTTCGCAGTCTTGGGCTGTTTTAATACCATCATAAAGTTCCCATCCGCCATCCGAGAGATAACGCGCCAGTTTTTCCTCAACATTTTCTACTTCATCAGGCATCTTCATCGTCTCCTACACACGCCTATTAACTTCTTGTCTGTGATGAATGACGGTGACTTCACAAGGCGCGGAGCCGGATTTTTACTTGGCTGCCGCTCCGCACCGCGACGATGATGAACGGCGGTTGTGGGTCAAGTTCCTGGTCAAAAAGTACGCGAGCCATGCCGATCGTAAACTGTGGATGGATGTGTCCAGGCCGCAGGTAAACGATACCGAAGATCGGTTCCTGAGCCGCAATTGCCAGACTTCCGAAATCGCTGTCGTGCGTCAGCACGACCCGCGCCTCCGCGATGGAGAGCCGAATCAAGGGTAGGTCATCGGAGCCGTCTAATCCCTCTTCCTTGACATCGAGAACATCACAGCCTTCAGACCGCAGAAAGGCGACCACATCAGCGTGGATGTTCTCGTCGGAGAGAAAACGACTGCCGCGCAGTTTCATCACGCGGCTTCCGCCGTCAGCCAGACCTCATTATTCAGCAGGCGAGCGGCATACTGGAATGCTTCTTCCACGTCTTCGCGCGTCAGATGTGGGTAGGCGCGCACGATGTCATCCCGTGAAGCCCCCGACGCGGCGAGTTCCAAAAGGAACTCTACGCTGATCCGGGTGCCCCTGATGCAAGGCTTGCCAGCAAGGATGGCAGGATTGGTCACGATCCGCTCGAACATGGCCGCCTCCCCTACTTGTAGATCTCCCCGCCTTGCTCGCGGAACTCCTTCGCCTTCTCGGCCAGGCCGGCGGCGACTTCGTCCTCCTTGATGACGGTCAGCGAGGCGGCGTAGTTGCGGACGTCCTGGCTGATCTTCATGGAGCAGAAGTGGGGGCCGCACATGGAGCAGAAGTGGGCGACTTTGGCCCCCTCCTGCGGCAAGGTCTCGTCGTGGAACTCCAGGGCGGTCTGCGGGTCGAGTGAGAGGTTGAACTGGTCCTCCCAGCGGAACTCGAAGCGGGCCTTGGATAAGGCGTCGTCCCAGGACTGCGCGCCGGGGTGGCCTTTGGCGAGGTCGGCGGCGTGGGCAGCGATCTTGTAGGCGATGACGCCGTCTTTGACGTCCTTCTTGTTGGGCAGGCCCAGGTGCTCCTTGGGGGTGACGTAGCAGAGCATGGCGCAGCCGTACCAGCCGATCATGGCCGCGCCGATGGCGCTGGTGATGTGGTCGTAGCCGGGCGCGATGTCCGTGGTGAGCGGCCCGAGCGTGTAG
>CAXTWM010000297.1:0-6445 GCA_964247915.1 uncultured Armatimonadales bacterium
AACAACGCCCCCGCCACGGGAACCGGCGCGCAGGTCTGGGTCAACACAAAGTCCGGCAAATACTTCCTCCCCGGTTCCCCCTACTACGGCAACACCAAGCAGGGCCAGTACATGACCGAAGCCCAGGCGCAGCAGCAGGGGTATGTGGCAGCGAAGGGGCAGTGAGTGACGGCCGTCGGCGCGACGGCAGGGCGGAGCCTCGCTGAATGAAGGCTGGTAATCGTGCGGCGTATCCACTTCTGCCTGTTCTTGCTGCTCATGCTGGGCTTAATCGCCAGCAAACCCCTGACTGCGGCGGGTGCGTCGCCCTCCACCCCCTCTTTGACGGGGGCAGACCTTGTCGGCTTATGGCTTGGCAATGTCCGTGTGCCTGGTCATACCGAAATGTGGCAGTTCGTGCCGAAAGTCGTTCATTATCAAAAGAACGGCACATCAGTGACGGTATATGTTCGCAACACGGTCCTGTTCGAGAAAAGCGGTACATTCGTCGTGACGACCGAAGGGGATAACAGCACTCCCGCCACTCGGCAGTATAAAGGCCACTACGATGTCACAGACATGGCGCTGACGATGGCCTTTGAAGAGATTGGCCCAAACGGCAAGCGATCAGCAGGCACTTCCTTCCGCTATACTCTGCTGCGTTATAACGACAAGCTGCAACTTGGTGACTCAGAGCAGCCGGCCTTTGGAAGCCTCCTTGAGCGTTGGAGTCCGCGTAAAGGCGGCTTCTCCTATCAGGGGCCGTCCGGCCAGATACGGTTTGACACGGATGGCGGGCTGAGGCAATCGTATCAGTATGCAGAGAACGGCATCACTCACTATGCGGATGTCTACGGCCATTGGCGGCTGGTGCGGCCCAGCAGTCCTCACGGCGATTTTCAGGTTCGGATGGAAGGGGTGCGTGACGGCGCGGACTTCAAGACCATAACCGTGCCGTTAGAGGCCGTTCTTGGGCTGAGTGAGGAGGTCAAGCAGACCCAAGACTCCCCGACTGTGATACTATACTCCTACTCACTGGAGTTGATTCAGGTGGCAGACACAAAGCCAACGCGGTACGTCTGGGCGGTACAACTTGATTCGTCGATGGGCTGGCTGCCCGAGCCGGCCCCTGTCCCGCCGCCAACCCTGTACCCGTCACTGGTCTCGCCTGACCTCCAGCAGTTTATCAGCCGTCTGCCACGCAAAACAAGGCTCGTTTATGCGCCCCGAGGGGTTGGGTTTGGCCTGACCCCCAAGGTGGTTGCGCCCGACGACCCGGAATACGGCTTAAAAGACTTCGCCCTATTCTGCAAGAACAAAGGCGTTCGGTTCGACTTGAATTACACCCGTTTCTGACACGGAGGAAGCGATGAAAAGAGAAGCCTTGATCGTCGGCATTGCCTGAATGCTTTTCGTGCCGGGGCTGCCTGGGAATGAGGCACGGGCGCAAACGTCGGCGGGGTATGTCATGCCAGCGGCAGATTTCACCTACCATCTACAGCGATTTTCCGTGGCAGGCACAAATCCTACCCAGTACCTCTGGACGATAAAGTCACCGCAGAATAAGGCGGTCAGGTTTGACGGGACAGCCTTTCGACCCCTCGCCTCCCCCGCGTTGCGCAAGTGGATCACGGTATGGCAGCACAACAGCACCGTCCCAATCACCTATGTTGCCGACAAAGATTTGGATGCGAAGCTTGACCCCGCCGCATCCAAGCTTCTCGCCCAGGAGTTAGATGACTTCGCCCAATTCTGCCGTAGTCAGGGAGAGGCGTTCATCATTCGGCCTCCCCACAACCAGAAGCCGAACGCCCATTCAAACAAAACCAAGCAGCCCGCACATGTCACACATCAGCGCCCTTCCCGATCGATCATCACAAGCCCAGCACGTTCAACATTTTCCTCCGCCACGTCTTCCTCTACGGCCGAATGGATTACTCAGGCCACTCCTCGGCGCGAGGGATGGTGCGGTTGTAGTCGCCGCACAAAAAAGCTTCCTTCTCAAACAAGAAGGAAGCTGTATCAATTTAACCAGAACAAATTGGAGGTGCCGGCCAGAATCGAACTGGCGCATAAAGGTTTTGCAGACCTCTCCCTTACCACTTGGGCACGGCACCGAGGCGAAACGGAAGAGAAAGCGATAAAAGGGTAAGCGGGAGACGAGATTCGAACTCGCGACATTTTGCTTGGGAAGCAAACGCTCTACCACTGAACTACTCCCGCGTTAAAGCTATTATAGTCGCACGGCGCGGCTTTGTCAAGGGTTTTCGGCAACTCTTCGCGGCGGGGAGAGGCGTTTGCAATCAGGGGCGGGATGCTGTAGAATGGAGCAGGCGCCCGAAACGTCCCGTGAGGACTTTCTTGACAACGCAGCACCCGGCGCCGAGAACAGGAGACCGGATCGTGAAAAAAGTGATGACACGCAACGTGATGACACTCGCGGCGGGCCTGATCCTCGTGGCCGGAGCCGCACACGCGCAGATCGGCACGCCGTCCGACCCCAACGGCTACGCCAGGCCCGGCACGGGCAACGTCCTGACCGACCACCTGGCGGGCCTGCCCACCAACTTCCCCGGCAGCCGGACGGCCTGGACGGAGCAGGGCGGCTTCTTGCAGCGGGCGTATGACGACTACTCGGGCGGCCGCTACCCCGAGGCGGCCTTGCGGCTGCAAGGCATCGTTTCCCGGATTCCCAACAGCCTGGCGGCGCATCAGATGCTGGCGGACATCTACATCCGGCAGGACCACATCAAGGATGCCGTCCCCCAACTGGAAGAGATCGTCCGGCTCGACCCCAGAGACACGGACGCGCGCTCCAACCTCGGCATCGCCTACCTCCAGACCGCCCAGTACGACAAGGCGGTCGCTCTCTACCGGGATGCCGCCGCGTCCGCGCCCAAAGACGGCAAGCTCGCCTTCCAGCTCGGCACGGCGCTGGAGCAGGGCGGCAGGCACGCCGAGGCCGCGCGGGCGTTCGAGCGGGCCGCCGCGCTGGCCCCTAAAGACGGACGCGCCCCGCTGTACGCCGGGCTGCTCTATCATCAGACGGGGAACGACGCCAAAGCCGTGCCGCTCTTGCAGAAGGCGCTCGCCCTGGGCGTCCCGCAGAAGTTCAACGCCTACACCGCGCTGGCCGAGGCCAATGTGACGGCCAACAAGACCGAGGAGGCCATCCAGAGCTACGGACTCGCCGCGCAGACAGACCCGAAGAACGCGCTGTCTCAGTACAACCTGGGGGCGCTCTACGAGCGGCAGGGCAGGAATGATCTGGCGAGGGCGGCCTACAAAAAAGCCGTGGCGTTAGACCCGAAGATGACGGACGCCGGGGACAATTTGGCGCGTCTGAGCCGCTGACGCCCAAAAACGGCCCGCCAGGGTGTAAAATAAGGGAGGCCGCAGAGCACTCTCCGAGAACGCGACTTGCTGCGCGCCGAGAACGGAGCAGACACCAATGAGAAAGATACTGACACTGGCGGGCGCCCTGCTGCTCGTCGGCGGGTCGGCCTGGGCGCAGATCGGGACGCCGGGCGACACCGGCACCGCCAACGGACGGGCGGGCACCGGCAACGTGCTGACGGGCGACACGGGCGCCTCGGCGACTCTCCAGAACAAGACGTTCGATGTGTCGAGCGACTTGCAGCAGGCGTACAAGGAGTACTCCGACAGGAAGTTCCCCGAAGCGGCGACGCGGCTGCAAGGCATCGTCCGCAAGGCCCCGAACAGCCTGCCGGCGCACCAGATGCTGGCGGACATCTACGTCCGCCAGAACCGGATCAAGGAGGCCGTCCCCGAGATGGAGCAGGTCGTCCGGCTCGACCCCAAAGACACCGCCACGCGCTCCAACCTGGGCGTCGCCTACCTCCAGACCGCCCAGTACGACAAGGCCGTTCAGCTTTATCAGACGGCCCTGGCGCGCAGCCCGAAGGACCCCATGCTGGCCTTCCAGTACGCCCAAGCGTTGCAGCAGAGCAGCAAGAGCGCCGAGGCCGCGCAGGCTTACGACCAGGCCGCCGCGCTGGCCCCCAAAGATGCGCGTGCGCCTTTCTACGCCGGGATGCTTTATCATCAAGCCGGCAACGACGCCAAGGCCGGCCCGGATCTCCAGAAGGCCATCGCCTTGGGCGCGGCGGACACCTACAGCGCGCACATGGTCCTGGCGGAGATTGACGCCAAAGCGGGCAAGACCGACGCCGCCATCCAGGAATACACGCTGGCCTCCGCCGCCAAGCCGGCGGACTTCAGCGCCGCCGCCAACCTGGGCGTCCTGAACCAGAACGCGGGCAAAAAGGCGGGCGCCGTGGCGGCCTACCGGAAGGCGCTCACGCTCAAAGCCGTGACGCCCCAGGCGCAGGCCCAGGTGCAGGCCAGCCTGGCGGGCCTGCTGGCCCCGGACAGCCCCGAAGAGGCCGCGACGCTGCTCACGCAGGCGGCGCAGAACGACCCGAACAACGCCCTGTACGAGAGCGTTCTCGGCCAGGTGTACGAGAAGCAGGGGAAAAAGGACCAGGCGGTCGCCGCCTACGGGAAGGCGCTGACGCTCGACGCGCACCAGCCGGAAGCCACGCAGGGGCTGGCGCGGCTGAAGAAGTAGGGAGCATCAGAAGTAACGCGCATCAGCGGAACGGCCCTGGGCAGGACTGCCCAGGGCCGTTTGCCGTCTCAGGGCGCTTCAGGCCACGGCGGCGAAATTGGAAAACTCGCCGGTCGGCTCGCCCCAAGCGGTGGCGACTTCGGTGACCTCAGCGGCATGGGGGCCGTGCCGGAGCGACTTGAGGAACTCGTGGAGGGTCTCTTCTTCGGCCTCGGCGACCGCTTCGACGCCGCCTTCGGGGATGTTGCGGACCGTCCCGACCACGCCCAGTTCGCGGGCGACGTGGCTCGCGAAGTAGCGATACCCGACCCCTTGTACTCGTCCTGAGACCCGTGCCTGCACTCGCTTTGTCATGGCATTCCCTTTCGTGTGGCCGCTCCGACCGCTACTTCGCCATCGTCACTTTGGTCATCTTGTCGCCGATTTGCAGATGGGCCGCCACGTCCAGGCCCTTGATGACCTGCCCAAAGACGGTGTATTTGCCGTCCAGGAAATGGACCGGGTTGACACAGATGTAGAACTGGGAACCGGCGGAGTTCGGGTCGCCCGCGCGGGCCATCGCCACGGCACCGGCGACGTGCGTGAGCGGATTATTGACGCCGTTCTCCTTGAACTCCCCCTTGATGTTGTAACCGGGTCCGCCCGACCCGTTGCCGGCGGGGTCACCGCCCTGCACGATCTTGGAGGCGCCCGGATCACCCAGATCCGTGATGCGGTGGAACGTCAGGCCGTTGTAAAAGCCCTTCTTGACCAGCTTCTCGAAGTTGGCGACGGTGATCGGGGCGTCTTTGGGGTAGAGCTTGATCAGGATCGTCCCTTTGGTCGTCACCATGCGGACGACGGGGGCGCTGGGAGCGGCGGGGTGTACGGACCTGGGCGGCGCGGCCTGGGCGGGCGCGGCGAGGGCAACGGCGCCCAGCGCGGCGAACGCGAGCGGCAGGCGGGGAGAGCGAAGCTTCATGGATTCTCCTTTGAAGTGAGTGACACGCCTATTGTAGCACGCGGGTCGCCGCGCGTCAAGGGAGCCGCAGGAAGCGGTCACCGGCAGAAGTCCCGAAGCGCCTGCGCGAAGCCCGCCGGGTTGGTGTCCATCGGGCAGTGCTGGGCGGTGGGGAAGACGATCAACTCCACGCCAGTCAACGCCCGCGCCAGGGCCTGAGCGCCGGCGACGGGGACGACCGAATCCCGTGCGCCGTGCAGGATCAGCACCGGCAGGCGCAGGGAGGCCAAGCGGGCGGGCAGGAGGGGGTTGTCGGTCAAGGCCTGGAGTTGACACTGGAGGGCGCGGTCGTCGCGGTTGGCCCGCGCGTACCAGTGCGTCCGGCGCGCATACGCGCACCAGAAGCCGAGCGTCCGGTCGGAGGCCGCGCCCCGCCCCGCCGCCGCCAGGGGCAGGGAAGCCAGCCGCATCAGGCGCAGGGCGGGCAGGCCCAGACGTCCGTGCAACGGCCAGCGGGCGCGGACGGGCAGACAGGCCGGGTCCAGGGCGGCATCCACGAGGACCAGGCGGCGGGCGAGGGCCGGGAAGTCCAGCGCGACCTGGGCGGCGAGGTTGCCGCCGAGCGAGTGGCCGACCAGGGTGACGCGCGCCAGGCCCAGCCGGGCACACGTCCCGGCCACCCACCGCGCCATGTCCGGCATCGTCCGCAGGCCGGGCGGCAGCGGCGTCCCGCCCGTGCCGGGCAGATCCAGCGCGACGCCCCGGTGCGTGTCCGCCAGCCGGGCCAGCGTGTTCCACCAGAGTTCCTTGCTGCCGCCCCAGCCGTGCAGGTACAGCAGCGTTTCCGGCGCGTCCTCCGGCCCCGCCGCCAGTGCGCCGACGTCGGCCAGGGTCATCAGGTTAGCTGGAGTCGCCACCGCCCCCGAAGTCCCCTC
>CAXTWM010000298.1:0-6415 GCA_964247915.1 uncultured Armatimonadales bacterium
CGGCCTTGGCGCTGGCCGCCGCGCGGGGCAAGATTCATCTGACGCTGCGCGCCGCCGATGACGACTCGGTCGCCTCCCTGCCCGCCTTCCCCGCCGTGGTGCCCCCGCGCGAACCGGCCCCGCCCGCGCCGCGCCCCCGACGCCATCGCGCACCGGCGCCCGCCCGCGCGGCTGCCACGGAAGAAACACTGCCCCTGCCGCCGCTGCCGGTTCGCCTGCCGCCCCCGCCGCCGGCCCGCGTTTTGGTGACGGTGATCAAGGGCAGCCAGAGCCAGACCGTTTCGGTGGAGCCGTGAACCTGTCACGCCGCTCAAGCCGGGAATGATCCGATGCCATACACACGAACAGTCTGCGCTTTTTTGGTCCTGTTCTTGCTGCCGCTCGCGGCGGGGCGCGCGCAGAACCGTCCGGCCCCTCCACCGCCTGCCGGGAGGACGATCACCAAGACCCTGTACGTCGGCGAGTCGGACGTCTACGAGTTCGACCGGATGACGGCGGCTGCCGTGGGCAGCCCGACGGTCGCGGACATCGTGCCGCTCTCCTCGCGCCGCCTGCTGGTCAACGCCAAAGGGGTGGGGGAGACCACGCTGTTCGTCTACGACCGCCGGGGCAAGCATTCGCTGCGGCTGGCGGTGCTCCTGCCCGCGCCCGACCTCGGCCCCGTCGCCGCCCGCGTGCAGGCGGAGATCGGCCTGCCGGGTGTGACGGCCCGCGCCGTCAAAGACACGCTGTTTTTGGAGGGCGGGGTGACGAGCGTCGTGGCCTTGCAGCGCGCGTCAGCCATCGCCGGCGTCTACTCACTCAAGGTCAGGAATTTGATCGTCGTTCTGCCTTCGCCCGAAGGCGCGTCCGGCCTGTCGCTGGCCCAGACCTATGCGGCCCTGCTGACCGACAACCTCGCCGGGACGGGCGTTCGGGTGCAGGTGGTGGATGACAAGACTATCGCCCTGCTCGGCCAGTACGCTTCCCATGTCGCCAGCCTGGAAGTGTCGTCGGGGGCTTCCGCGCCCTCCGCCCGTGCCCGCAAGGCCCGGAAGACCAAGCGGGCGGGCCAAGGCGAAGCGGGAGCCGACGCGCCGGAGGCCGCGCCCGACGAGAGCGCGCCGCTGATGGATCTGAAAGAAGCCGCGTCCAGGCGGGCCACAGCCGATCCGCCACGAGACTCGCTGGACCGCCTGATCCAGTCCCTGCCGCCGGAACTCAAGGTCGTGGACCTGGTCAACCTCGACAGCCGCCCGACGCGGCAGATCTTGGTCCACGCCAAGATCATTGACATCAACCGGAACGCGACAAAGGAGCTGGGCATCCGGTGGGGGTCGCTGCAAGGCAGCGCCGTGCGCGGCGGCACGAGCTATGCTTTTACGCCGCAGCCCATCCTGTTCGGACAGGCCGCCGGACAGGGGGCGAGCGTTTTCGGCTACAGCGCCACGGGGGGCGGCCCGATCAGCCGCCTGTCCCCGCTGGCCGCTCAATTGGCGGCGCTCGTTACCGAGAACAAGGCGCGGGTGCTGTCCGAGCCGAGTCTCATGGTACTGGGCGGCAGCGAGGGCAGCATCCTCGTCGGCGGCGAGATCCCCATCCCCGTCGCGCAGGCCAGCAGCGGCACGAGCGGCAGCAGCTCGTCGGTCACGATCGAGTACAAACCCTACGGGGTCCGGCTGCTGGTCAGCGCCGCCCTCGTCGGGGAGGGCATGGTCCAGATGACGGTGACGCCGGAAGTCAGCGACCTGAACTACGCCGCTTCGGTGCAGATCAGCGGCTTCGTCGTCCCGTCCCTGACGGTCCGGCGCGCGACCTCGACGCTGCAAATGGCGGACGGCGAAACGCTGGTCATCGGCGGCCTGTACAGCAGCACGGCCTCGCGCGAGGTCGAGCGCATCCCCCTCCTGAGCCAGATCCCCGTTCTGGGCGAGTTCTTCAAGCACACCGTCACGCGCAAGGCGGAAAACGAACTTCTGATCCTGATCCAGCCCGAGATCGTCACGCCCCAGACGGCGGGGGCGCACCCGCCGGCGCCGGGCAGCCTGGAGAACCTGCCCACTGCCAGGCCGGATGTCCGGCGCGGGGACTTCGACAAGGATTTCCCCGAACTCCAGCACGGCGGCGGCGACCGCGAGCATCCCGGCCCGCCGGTGAACCTGCCGCCGCTGATAAAGCCGCTGCCCCCGTCCCAGGAGGCGAAATGATCCGCGTCTTGATCGCCGACAGCCGGGCCGCCCGGCGGGAACAGCTCCGTACCGCGCTGGCCGCTGACGGGGAGGTGGAGATCGTGGGGCAGGCGCGCGACGGCCAGGAGGCCGTGCAGCGGGCGTATGCCCTCCAGCCCGACATCGCGCTGCTGGCCGCCGACCTGTCCGTGCAGGACGGCTTCGCGACGGCGGAACTGCTGGCCTCTTCAGGGCTGGCGGTGCAAAGCGTCTTGCTTTCCGGCGACGCGCACCCCGACAGCCTGCGCCGGGCGATGCGGGCGGGCGCGCGCGAACACCTGCCGTGGCCGTGTTCCGACGCCGACCTGCGCGAGACCCTCCGCGCGGTCCACGAGGACAGCCTCCGGCGGCGCTCGCCCGGCTTTGCGGCTGCCGCCGCCGACCCCCACGCCGGGGCACGGGTCCTGGCCGTCAGCGGCGCGAAGGGCGGCATCGGCAAGACGACGCTGGCCGTCAACCTCGCCGCCGCCCTGGCGGTCGAGACCGGCGAACCGACCGTCCTACTGGACCTGTACACGCAGTTCGGCGACGCGGCTCTGCTCCTGAACCTAACTCCGCGCCGGACGCTGGCCGACCTGGTCCGTCTGGACCCCGCCGAACTGGACGAGCAATTGTTGGAGGACCATCTGGAGCGCCACCCTTCCGGCCTGCGCCTCCTCGCCGGGGCGGGCGCGCCGCTGCCGCTGGACGCGCTGACTCCGGCCTGTCTCGACCGTGTTCTCAGCCTTCTCAAAGGAGATCACCGGTATCTCGTCTTGGACGTGCCGCCGGTCCTGCACGCGACGACGCTCCACGCCCTGGCGCACGCCCATGTCGTCCTGCTGATCGCGAACCTTTTCGACCTGACGACGCTGGCCGATTCACGTCTGTGGCTGGAAGCGATGGCGGGGCAGCACGTCGCCCGCGAGGCCGTGCAGGTCCTTCTGAACCGCGTCGCGCCCCACAACCGCCTGCAAATCCCCGACATCGAGCGGACATTAGGCCGCGCCGCCGCCTGCCTCGTCCCCAACGACGGCAAATTGGTGCCCACCTCGGTCAACGCGGGCGATCCATTCGTCCTGTCGCACCCGACCAGCCGCGTCGCCCAGAGCGTCTACGGCCTGGCCAGGCGGCTGGCATCGGACCCGGCTGCCGCTCCCGAAGCCCGCCCGGCACCCCCCCACGCCCGGTGGCCTTCCTGCCCTCCCGGCTGCGCCGGGAGGGATAAACGATGCCCTCGCTCCACCTGGCCTCGAAGACGCTGCCCCAGCCCGACGGATCTGCCCTGTCTTCGACCGCGACGGCGCTGAAGCGCCGCATCCATGCCCAGCTCGTGGCCGACTCGGACGCCGCCCGCCTGAGCCGCCTGCCGCGCGCCGCCCTGGCGGAACAGGTCGGGGCGCTGGCCGTGCGCCTCCTGGCCGAAGACGGGATCGCCCTGACCGGGCGGCAGCGGGACGCTCTGGCGCAGGCCGTCGTCCATGAGCTGACCGGCCTGGGGCCGCTGGAGCCGCTGCTGGAAGACGCGACTGTGTCCGAGATCATGGTCAATGGGCCGGGGAACGTCTATGTCGAGCGGCGCGGGCGGCTGACGCGCACCGAGGTCGTCTTTGACGACGACGCCCACCTGCGCCGCATCATCGAGCGCATCCTCGCCCCCCTGGGCCGCCGCGCGGACGAGTCCTCCCCGCTCTGCGATGGTCGGCTGGCGGACGGCAGCCGGGTCAACGTCATCCTGCCGCCGCTGGCCGTCCACGGACCGACCCTCACCATCCGCAAGTTCGCCCGGCAGCCACTGACGGTCGCCGATCTGGTCCGGCTGGGGACGCTGACGCCCCAGACCGCCGCCTTCCTGCGCGCGGCGGTCGTGGGCCGCCTGAACATCCTCGTGTCCGGCGGCACGGGCAGCGGCAAGACGACCACGCTGAACGCGCTTTCGTCTTTCATCCCCGATGGTGAGCGCATCCTCACCATCGAGGACGCCGCCGAACTCCAGTTGCAGCAGGCGCACGTCGTCACGCTGGAAAGCCGCCCGCCCAATCTGGAAGGGCGCGGCGAGATCACGATCCGCCAGCTCGTCCGCAACGCCCTTCGGATGCGCCCAGATCGTATCATCTTGGGCGAGGTGCGCGGCGGCGAAGCGCTGGACCTGTTGATGGCGCTGAACACGGGCCACGACGGCTCCCTGTCCACCGCCCACGCCAACGGCCCGCGCGACGCGCTGGCCCGGCTGGAAACGATGACCCTGATGGCCGGGACCGAGCTTCCCCTGCGGGCGGTCCGGGAGCAGATCGCCTCCGCCGTGTCCCTTGTTCTCCACCAGGAGCGGGCGCGCGACGGCAGCCGCCGCGTGACGCATATCAGCGAGATCACCGGCATCGTCGGCGACGTCATCGGCCTGCAAGACATCTTCCGCTGGGACACTTCGCAAGCCGCCCCCCGCCCGACGGGCCTGCGCCCCGCCTGCGCGTCACTTTTAGAGGAGCAGGGCTTGGCGCTGCCCCCGGAGCTATTCACATGAACCCCCTGCTGACGATTGCCTCCAGCTTCTTGCTGACGGCGGGCCTGGTTTACGCCGTCGTCGAGACGCGGGCGCGTTCGGCCCGGCGGCTGCGCGACCGTCTGGACCGAATCACGGGCCGCTTCCAGTTTGCGCCCTCCCCGGCCTCCGACACGCACGATGCGCCGCGCCCGGACGTGCTGCCGACCGTGACGCGCTGGCTGGGCGGCGGTGACCTGGAGAAACGTCTGCGGCGTGCCATGTTGCGGGCCGATCTGCGCCTGCGGCCCGCCGAATGGGCGTCCCTCTGCGCGGCCTCGCCCCTCGCCGCCGGCACCCTCGGCCTGGTCGCGACCCGCCAGCCCCTCATCGGTCTGGTCCTGGGCCTGCTCGGGCTGGCGGTCCCGCTGCTCGTCCTCCAATCCCGGCAGGCTTTGCGCCTGCGCCGCTTCGACGATCAGCTCCCCGACGCCCTGATGCTGCTGACCGCTTCGCTGCGCGCGGGCCATTCCTTCTCCCAGGCCCTACAGATCGTCGCTGCCGAACTGCCGTCGCCCCTGGCCGCCGAGTTCGCCTGGGCCTCCGGCGAGGCCACGCTGGGCGTCCCGCTGGACCTGGCCCTGAGCCGCATGACCGAGCGCGTCCCCTCGCCGGACTTGGATCTGGTCGTGACCGCCATCTTGATCCAACTCCCGCTGGGCGGCAACCTGGCGGAAGTGCTGGACGCCATCGCCGACACCATCCGCGAGCGCGTCCGCCTGGCCGGCGAGGTGCGGACGCTGACGGCGGAAGGCAAGCTGTCCGCCGTCATCCTGATCGTCCTCGCCCCCGCCCTGGCCCTGCTGCTGTCCCTCCGCGACCCGGCCTACTTCCGGCCCCTGCTGGACAACCCCACCGGCCACTGGCTCCTCGGCGGCGCGGTCGCAGGCCAGATCGTCGGCGGGCTAATCATCCGCCGCATGGTCGCTTTGGACTTGTAGAAGGAGCCTGCCTGCCTCGTGTGGAACTTGTCTGGTGATCGTCCTTCGCTGGATAAGGGAGCACGAGATGCCTGAGAATGACGTATGGCCCCCCAAGCCCGATCTGCCCGACCCGCTGACGGAGTATGATGACGTGATCGCGGCAAAAATCGCTGCGCTCCCAGAGGCGAGACGGAACCGTTTCGCGCTCATCAAGGCGTTGCGGGAAGAGGGGTTGGACTTGAGGCAGGCAATCACCGTTGTGAACAGTTATTGCGACAGACACAGGGCATTAATCAGCAGCCGGGTGGATCGGGCAATGGCATATTCCCTAGTTGCCTTGAGCCTTATCATGCTTGCCTCAGTTGGCCTTTCGTACTATCTCGACGCTGCGCGTGATGAGGCTAGAAGGCAACACCAGCCCTATGCAGAGGTTCATGCGATCAGTCATGCGATGCTGTTGAACGCTTTAGTTCCCGCGACTGTTGCCGTGTTCATGTTGATCTCCTTAGTTTTGCGGCTGTGGCAGCGCCGCAGGAAGTAGCCCCGCCATGTCCATGCCCTTGCTGCTAATCCTCCTGTTCGCTTTCCTCGCCGGGGCGCTTCTGGCGCTGGCCGTGGCGGGCATTCTCGGCGCGGAGCGCGAAGCCGTCGCGCGGCGGCTGGACGGGCTGGCGCGGCCCTCAGCGCCCGCCGGGCCGCTGCCATCGCTGGCGGATGCGGAACTGGAAGGGGGCTGGCGGGAGCGGCTGTGGCAGCCGGTGCTGAAA
>CAXTWM010000299.1:0-6393 GCA_964247915.1 uncultured Armatimonadales bacterium
CCGGGGCCGCCCTTGATCTCCGTCTTCTCGCTGCCGACCACGCCGACCTCAACGGAGCGCGTCTCGGCCTTGTTGTCTTTGGCGAGGACGCGCACCGTGTTCCCGCCGGTCCGGCCTTCTTTTACGGCATCGCTGGCGACGACGAGGACGCCGCGCACGTCGCGCAGGATGAACTGGCAGGTCGCGTTCATGCCGGGCTTGATGTGGGGGTCGGGGTTTCGGATCTCGACCCGGACGTGTACCGTCGTCACGTCGCGGTCGTTGATGGCCTGCGGGTCAATCCGCACGACGCGGCCCTCGGGCTTGACCGTCGGCACGGCGTCCAGACCAATCAGAACCTTCTGCCCCAGCGCGATCTTGCCGACATCGGACTCGTCCACGCTGACATCAATGAACAGTCGGCTGACATCGCCGATCTGGACGATCTTGGTGCCGTCGGCGGACAGCGACTCGCCGCTGGAGATGATCGTGCCTTCCTCGACATACTTTTGCAGGACGACCCCGTTGCGCGGGGCATAAATCGTGGCGTCGTGGAGCTGGATCGAGCGGTTGTTGACTTCGGCCTGCGCCTTCGACACGGCCGCCTGGGCCGCCTGGATGTCGGACCGGCGGATGCTGTTCTGCATCAGGCCGGCCTGGGCGTTCTGCACGGCCATCCGCGCCTGACTCAAGGCCGCCTGGGAGGCCGTCACGTCCTGCCGGCGCGTCCCGATCTCATAGCGGTTCGTCTGCGCCGCCAGCAGGGCGCCTTTGGCCTGGCTGACCCGCGCGGCGGCCCCCGCCAGGGCCGCCTTCTGGTCGGCGTCAATGGTCTGGAGCCGCTGCTGGGCTTCGGCCAGGGTGGCGCGGGCGACATCGCGGGAGGCCAGGGCGGTGTCCACGGCCTGCTGGGCGACGAATCCCTTTTGCAGCAGCGAACTTTGACGACCATAGGCGGCATCGGCGGCGACGACATTGGCGCGCGCCTGGGCATAGACCGACTGCGCCGAGGCGCGGGCCTGGGGGTTGGCGGCGGCGCGGAGCTGCTCGTACTGCTGCTGGGCGGAGGCCAGATTCGCCTGGGCCTCGGAAATGGCGCTGTCCGTCAGGGCGGGCTGGACCTGCGCCAGACGCTCCGCCTGGGTCAGCTTGGCCTGGGCCGAACTCAGCCCCTGCTGCGCGCCCGAGACGGTGAGCGTGTCCTGCACCCCCGACATCCGGGCCTGCTGCTGAGTCTGGGACAGCCGGGCGCGGGCCGTGATCAGGTCGGCCTCGGCCTGGTTGTAGGCCGAGAGCGTGTCCGAAGGGTCAATCCGGGCGATCAGCGTCCCCGGCTTGACGCGCGTCCCGACATCCACAGCGAGCTTGATCATGCGCCCGCCGGCGCGGGATTTCACGTCCACCGTGGTCAGCGGCTGGACCACGCCGCTCGCCTCGACGGCATCGGTGACGTCGCCGGTCGCGACGGTGTCGGTGCGGTAGTGGATCTGGCTGGCGGCGTTCGCGCTCTGGATCTGCCGGTAGGTGAATGTGCCGACCAGTCCGAGGCAGAGGGCGGCGAGGAGGAGGATATTGGTGCGTTTTGTCATCTCCTCTATCTTACCCATCCGAGGCGGTTTTTATGGGCAGACCACGAAACAGATGGGCACCCGCGAGCGACCCCCCTACGTCTGGCGGCTCTTGCGGTACGCGCCGGGCGTGACGTGCAGGTGCTGGCGGAACTGGCGGGAGAAGAAATAGACGTTGTCGTAGCCCAGGCGCTCCGCGACGGCCTTGATCGGCAGGTCGGTCTCGCCGAGCAGGGTCCGGGCGGACGCCATCCGGGACTGGAGCGCGTACTGGTGCAGCGCCAGGCCTGTCGCCGCCTTGAACCGCCGCCGCAGGGTGCTCAGGCCCATCCCCAGTTCCTGGGCCAGCGCGTCGTAACCGGAGGGGAGCCGCGCCTCCCCACCCAGAGCGCCCAGCGCCCGGTCCAGCCACCCGTTCTCCCCGTGCGCCGGCTGCGCCCGCGCCTCGGCCAGTTCCAGAAGAAGCTGTTCCAGCAGGTTGGCGGCCCGCAGCCGGCCCCAGCGGTCCGTGCGCCGGGCCTGGATGATGAGGGCGTCGAAGAGCGCCGCCCACTCCCGGCCCGCCGGGGCCTCCTGCGGACCTTCCGGCCAAAGACCGGCGGCGGCCCACTGGTGAACCAGAGGCCCCTGAAACCCGACGTGCCGGTGAAACCACGTCCGATGACCGGGCGCGACGTGGAATCGGGTGCGCGGGCCGGGAGCGGCCGGCCAGAACCAGGCGCCTTCCAGCAGATACGAACGGTCGTCGTAGGCCAGCGCGACGCCCCCCGCCGACATGAACTGAATCGTGCTGTAGCCGTCCAGATGCTTGTCAATGGAGACGGCGCAGTGCCGCTCGCGGGTGGTCGCCAGGAACGTGATGGCGGGGTCATTCATGGGTGAGCAAAAAGTATAAAGGTGCGGTCAGCGATTCCATTGTCAGGCCGAACAGAATCGGGCATAATGGGGCGGTTGCAATTTACCCGACAGGACAAGATTCTGCAAGGGAGGCCCCATGAAACTGACCCAAACCCAGGTTCAGTCGTTCCGCGAACATGGCTACCTGGTCGCCGAGGACGTCGTCACTGACGCCGACCTCGCCCCCGTGGTTGCCGAATACGAGGCGTGGATCGAGCGGCGAGCACGCGCGCTCCAGGCCGAAGACAGGCTCACCGATCTCCATGAGGGCGCGGCGTTCGGACGGCGCTTCGCCGGCCTGTACGCCCAGACGCCCGAGATCGGCAGCGGCATGGACGTCATGCAGATGCGCGGGCCGGCGACGTTCGCCTTTCTGCGGAACCCGAACCTGCTGGACGCCGTCGAGAGCCTGATCGGCCCCGAAATCCTGTGCAGCCCCATCCAGCACATCCGCGCCAAGCCGCCCGCCGCGCTGACGGGGGAAGGCGCGGGCTTCTTCAACGTCCCCTGGCATCAGGACGCCGGCGTGACCTGGGCCGAGGCCGGTGACTCAGACATCGTGACGTGCTGGCTCGCCCTGGTGGATGCGACCGTCGAGAACGGCTGCATGGAGGTCATGCCCGATGTCTGGGCGCAGGGCTTCCGGGAGCACCAGGCGGAAGGCGGGACAACCATCCGGCCCGACCTGCTGCCCGAGACACCCCCCCGCGCGGTCCCGGTCCGCAAGGGCGGCGTGGTGTTCATGCACCGGCACACGCCCCACCGCTCCACGCCGAACTTCACCGACGCCGTCCGCTGGAGCCTGGACCTACGCTACCAGCCGGTCGGGACCCCAACGGGCCGCCCCTTCCACCCGGCCTTCGTCGCCCGCAGCCGGTCCTATCCCGACCTAGTGCTGACCGACCACGCGGCCTGGGACCGGCTCTGGGCCGGCGCCCTGGAAAGCTCGCGCGGCGTGTCCGCCCATCGGGTCCGGTGACTGCTTCCCGCCCGGCGGCTTGCGCGAAAAGAGCGCCTGCCGGGGCGCTCCTGCCAGGGTATTCTTACGGAGGCATCAGGGACGTGCCTGGTATTGTTCGTCGCCGACCTTCTCCATCCAGTCAACGACCTTGCCGTTGAGATTTTCCTGAACGGCGATGTGCGTCATGGCGGTGGTCGGTGCCGCCCCATGCCAGTGCTTCTCGCCCGGCGGGAACCAGACCACGT
Organism: uncultured Armatimonadales bacterium; assembly: GCA_964247915.1. Lineage (GTDB taxonomy): Bacteria > Armatimonadota > Armatimonadia > Armatimonadales > Capsulimonadaceae > JANXMY01. Next base: position 3,651 of record CAXTWM010000299.1, read on the forward strand.
CGCCCGACCGAATCTCCTCAACCGGGCCGCCCTCGCGCTGCGCCCGCCCGCACCCGGCCGTCACGATCAGCGTCTGCCCCAATGGGTGGGTGTGCCAGGCGGTGCGCGCGCCCGGCTCAAAGGTGACGCTCGCGCCGGCGGCGCGGGCAGGCGCATCCGCCTGGAAGAGAGGGTCAACGCGCACGGTGCCGGTGAACCACTCCTCCGGCCCCTTGCCGGAGGGCCGGGACCCGTTCCTTTTGATTTCCATAGTTCCCTCCGTGCTTTCTCAGTTCCCCTCCAGGCGACGCAGTTTCGTCGTGCCGGGAATGGGATCGCTTACACGTCGCACAGGCGGTGGGCAGCTTCCAGGGCCGCAAGCGGGTCGCCTTTGGGGATGAACTCGTGCCCAACATAGCCGCCGTAGCCGGTGGCGGCGATGGCCTTCACGATCAGTGGGTAGTTCAGCTCCTGGGCGTCATCAAGATCATGGCGGCCCGGATTGCCCGCCGTGTGGTAATGCAGGAAATGGGCGTGATGATCCCCGATGGTTCGGATCACATCGCCCTCGGTGAACTTCACAATACGCATACATTTCCCGGCCACCGGGTAGGAGCCTAATGTGAAACCTTCCATCAATGGCAACAGCCTTTTACTCACGGTCAACGAGATCACCGCGCTTGCGCTCGACCTCGATCCGCGCCGCGCGCTCCGCTACACCAACGGCGATCAGGCCCGGCTATGTACGACCGACGTAATCACCTGCCTGATCGACGAGAGAGGCAGTGCCGTAGAGTTGGGCCACATCGAGGGCCGCTACGGCGCGCTTTACGTCCGGGTATCGACACTGGGCCAAGCCGAAGACGGCTACAGTGCCGACGACCAGATACGTCGCGGCATCGAACATTTCCTGCGTCACCGTCAAGCCTTCCGCATTTTCTCGGATGCCTCGCTCTCCGGGGGCCTCGCGATCAACGAGCCGAGTCTCATCCGAAAGCTCGCGCTCGCCAAAGCCACGCGCTACGAAAAGGTCTTTGCCAGCCTTTTCCTCTACGAACACAGCCGCTTTAACGAAGCCCAGCGGACCGGCCTCCAAGCCTATCTGGCCGCGCAAAAGGAAGAAATCCTGCGCGGCGTCAATCTGGACCCGGATCTGGTGGATGCCCAGCCGCTCGTGGAGGGCTTCACCGCGAAGTATCGTCCTGCCCTGACGCTGCTGTTCCAATCACTTCGTCAGGTGCATACCATCGCGGTTTCCGACCTGTCGCGCCTGTGCCGCTCCCAGATGCTGTTCGCCGAACTGACGGAGCGCCTGAGTTTCCACAAGGTCGGCGTCGTGGGCTTCATCGAGTCGCTCGATTACATCGCGCAGGACGACCTCGGGATCACGGCCTTCGTCCTGTCGAAGATGGCGGAGATGAAGCTTCGCGAGGTCTTGTCCGGCACACTGCGCGGCCTGGCTGCTTTGCTCCAGACGGGCCGGCCGCACGGCCTGCTGCCGTTCTGGCTGTTCCGGGATGAGGGTGGCTTCGCCCAGATCAAGCCGGAGATCGTCCCGGTGGTGCGCCGCCTCGTGGACCTCTACCTGCACCAGAACTTGGGGTATGGCATGATCGCCAAGCAGATGCAGCGCGAAGGACACGCCGCCCCGCGCAGCGGGGCCTGGTCGGTGCGCTACGTCGCTTACACCCTTGCTAATCCCGCGCTGATCGGCAAGCAGATCGTCTTCGGCGTGGAGTGGAACGTGCTGCCGCCCGTGATCGCGCCCGAGGAGTGGGACGCGGTCCAGGCCAAGTTGCACCGCCGCAAAGAAGAGTATCCGACGATCCGGTACGGGGAGGTCCGCCTGCTTTCCGGCATCCTGCGCTGCTCGTGCGGCGCGGCCATCGCGGGAAACCGGCGCTCGTCGGCCAAATACGCGACCTACGCCTGCCTGGCGGGGTCCGTCAAACGCATGACCAACCCCGGCCATGCCTTTCAGGTCAACATGCGGGACGCGGATCAGTTCTTCGAGGAATTGTTGCGGGAGCATCCGGCGGTGCTCCTGGCGGCCTACAAGGACTCCAGGCAGCGCAACGCCCTGCTGGACGATGTGCGGCGTCTCGAAGCGGCCGCCCACGCCGCGCGGCAGCGGCGCGAGGCGGAGGCGTCAGGAACGGCCGCCGAGACGGCCCGGCAACGCCTGGGCACCGCGCACCTGGCCGCGACCCCCGATCTGGTCCGCTCCGTCATTGCCCAGTTGCTGGCTCCCCTGGACACAGAAATCTCCGACTTCGAGCAGCAAGCACGGGAGGCACGCCGCCGACTCGACGCGCTGATGCCGGAAGAGGCCATCGTCGGTTTGGAGGAGCGCGTCAGCCGCTGGGAAGACCTCACCACGGCTGAAAAGAATCTGGTCTTACGCACCCTCTTTGACGAGGTGCGCGTGGAGGGGGAACCCGGCTCCGAACGACTCGTCCCCTATCTCAGAACCTTGGACGGGCGCGGGCGACGCCCCATTCTCCTGAGAACCAAGGTCGATCAGGCGGGCCGCTACTGGCGGCGCTTTCCCTCTGTCACGTCTTACCTGGAAACCTTCTACACCAGCGGGACATAAACGACCAGTGGCAGAGAATCCAGGAGTTCGATGTTGGCGGGGTGTGCCGGAGCCTGCGCCGCGCGGCGCAGGGCGGCGGCCAGCCGTGCGGGGGCCAGTTGGCTGTGGTGCTGGCCCGGCCGCACCTCCAGGTCATGTTCCGGCGCCCGCCCGGAGGGTTGCGGGGGG
>CAXTWM010000300.1:0-6306 GCA_964247915.1 uncultured Armatimonadales bacterium
CACAGCAGTGACGCTCACGCCCACCGGCCTGGGCGCGGGCGCGGGCGGGGGCGGCTTGGAACACCCCCCGGCCACCCCCGCCGCGACGGCCAGGGCGGCCAGGGCGCACGCAGGCCGCGTCGGGAAGACACTCATGCCCCCTTTTATACCCCATGCCCGCGCCGATTCCCCGCCCGCCGCTCCAGCCGATAGGAGGAAATGGCGGGCGCGGCGGCGAACAAGCGAGGCACGGCAGGAGTTGGCTGTAACAGTCCTCGTGAAAGACAGGGAGGTTATGGCATTGGATGTCGCTTTCTACAACGATGAGTCGGACCATACGCCGGTGTCTGAGTTCCTGTTCTCGCTCTCGGAGAAAGAGCGCAACAAATGTTTCCAGTACATAGACATCCTCAGCGAGTTCGAGGGCCGTCTTCCGGCCCAATACATCAAGCATATTGAAGGCGACCTCTGGGAACTGCGCCCGGAGTTCGGCGGCGTGGAGATGCGCTTGTTTTACTTCCTCTGGACAGGAGACCTGATCGTTTTGCTCCACGGATTCAAAAAGAAGAGCCAAAAGACACCAGTTCGCGAGATCGCGACGGCAAAAAGACGCATGGAGAGCTTGCTATGAGAGATCCCGCATCTCTGCCCCGATTCACCGACATTCTGGATAGCTACCTGGATGACCCGGAAAAGCGCCGTGAATACGAGGAAGGGCTGATGGCACTCAGATTTGGAGTCCAGATCAGCCTGCGCTGCGAGGAACTGGGGCTGACGCCCGCGCAGGTCGAGGCGCTTTCCGGCGTCTCGCCCGAGTCCCTCCTGCGCGTACAGCAGGGGGACCTCCCTGATCCGGTGACGCTCACCCGGCTGGCGCGGGCGCTGGGGGCACGCATCATTGTGGAGCCGAGCGGTCAGTGGCGGCTGGAGGCAGTCGTCGGAACGCGCCCGGAGATGTCCCAAGCCGCGTGATGAGGCGTCAGCCATGAAAAAAGCGATCATTCTCACCCTGGACATGGGGACCTCTTCGGTCCGGGCCATGCTCTTCGACGCGCGCGGGCGCGCGCTGCCCCAGGCTGAGGCGCAGATCGCCTACGCGCAGACCACGACCGGGGACGGCGGCGTCGAGATGGACGCCGAGGCGCTGCTCAGTCTGACGGTCCGCTGCCTGGTCCAGTTGCTCAAGACTGCGGACGCGGAAACGATGGGCCGGATCGCGGGCGTCGGCATCTCGTGCTTCTGGCACAGCCTGGTCGGGGTCGGCGCGGACGACCGGGCGGTAACGCCGCTGCTGTCGTGGGCGGACACGCGCGCGCGGGCGCAGGCGGAGCGGTTGCAGCAGGACTTGGATGAGGCCGCCTACCACGCCCGGACCGGGTGCGTCCTGCACACCTCCTACTGGCCCGCCAAGCTGCGCTGGCTGCACGAGACGCAGGCGGAGACGTTCGGCCAAGTCCGGCGCTGGATGTCCTTCGCTGAGTACGCCGCCCTGCGGCTCTTCGGGGAAACCAAGTGCAGCCTCTCGATGGCGTCCGGCACGGGCCTGTTCGACCCGAACGCGAAGGCCTGGGACGACGCGACTTTGAAGGACCTCCCCATCGCGTCGGGCCAGCTCAACGCCGTCGCGGGCGAGAAGGAGTCGCAGTCGGGGCTGACGAAAGAATGGGCGCGGGCGCTGGGGGCGCTCCAGAACCTGCCCTGGTTCCCGGCCTGGGGCGACGGGGCCTGCTCCAACGTCGGCAGCGGGGCGACCGACGCGGGCCGCATTGCCATCAACCTGGGCACGTCCGGCGCGATGCGCGTGGCCGTCAAGGCGGAGCATGTGGACATCCCGCCCGGCCTGTTCTGCTACCGCGTGGACGGGCAGCGGATGCTCATCGGCGGGGCGTTCGCCAACGGCGGCAACGTCTTCGCCTGGGCGCAGAAGACCTTGCAGCTCGGCGACCCCAAAGCCGCCGCGCGGGCCGTGGCGGCGGTGCCGCCGGACAGCCACGGGCTGACCGTCCTGCCGTTCTGGGCCGGCGAGCGCTCGCCCGGATGGCACGTCGGCGCGCGGGCCGCCGTCACGGGCATGAACCTGCACACGACGCCCGCCGACATCCTGCGCGCCTCCCAAGAGGCCGTCGCCTACACCTTCGCCCAGGTGCGCGATCTGCTGATGGCGCAGTACCCCTCGGCGACCGAGATCGTCGCCTCGGGCGGCGCGCTGACCCACGACTCCACCTGGGCGCAGATCATGGCCGATGCCTTCGGCGTCCCCGTCACGACGAGCCGCGTCTTTGAAGCCTCCAGCCGGGGCGCGGCCCTGCTAGCTTTAGACAGCCTCGGCCTCATCGCCGACCTGGGCGACGTGCCGGCGTATCTGGGCAAGACCTACGCACCCGACCCCGCCCGCCACGAGATTTACGCCAAAGCCCGCGCCCGTCAGGAAGCCCTGTACGCGCAGATGCTGGGCGGAACAAGGGCATGAGCCACTATGACACTATTCAAGCGCTGGGTTGATTTCGTGGTTTACCCCCTTGAGCCTGAGCGCGTTCACAGCCGAGAGCAGCGATTGATGACGCAGAACGTCCCGGATGTTTTTAATCGGGAGAGATACCGGGCTGGGGAGGCAGGCGTCCTCACACGAAAAGCTGTTCTTCTCGAAGGAGAGGAGTTCGAAGTGATGGAAATAGATGACTACGGATATGTCACCATCTGGACGAACGAAACGGTCTACAAACTGAATCGTGATCGTGGCATGGAGAAAATGATTGCACTGCCGCGTCACCCACCGACGGTTGCTGACTAACTTCAATGCATCTAAGGACAGGCATGGCTAGTCATGCGACAGGAGGATGGCATTAATAATGGCGATGGAAGCCGGACCCCTGAAAGCGAATTTAAAGCGGCTCGACAACGGCGAACTGCGGGACGAGACAAAGATGACTGCCTTGTATGCGGAGTTTGCCGAGGCAGACCGCACGCTGGCCGAAGCGGGCATGGCAGATTATGCGGCGGGGCTTGCCCAAGAGGATGACACCTTGTGACCGCCCAGCGCGGCGAAAAGGGATATGACGCAGGGGTCCCCTGCCCTACGGCGTTTCCTTTTCCAGCTCGCCCGCCAGCTTCTTTAGGCCAGCCTCCATTGTCGGTTTGATGTGCCAGAAGTCGCGGAAGGCGTTGTATTCTTCAGACGGCTGGTTTTGCCCCTGGCGGCTGCCGCGCTTGATGGCGCGGATGAGCAGGTTTTTGGCGGTGTGTTCCAGGGCGATGAACTCTAAAATCTGGACGGAGTAGCCGGCGCTTTCCAGAAGGGCGGCGCGGGCGCTGTCGGTGACGAGAGCCGTCAGGCGCTCCTTGAGGATGCCGTACTTCAGAATCGGCGCGAGGACGTCGCTTTTGAGCTGGCCGAACAGCTCGTGCTGGCAGCAGGGCACGGACAGGATGACGCGCGCGCCCCACCCGACGGCTTGGACCAGGGCGTCGTCGGTGGCCGTGTCGCAGGCGTGCAATGTCACCACCATGTCCACGGGCGCGTCGCTCGCGTAGCCCGCGATCTCCCCCACCCCGAAGGTCAGGCCCGCATAGCCCAGATCGCGCGCGACTTCGCCGCAGAAGGCCACCACGTCTTCTTTCAGGTCCAGGCCGACCAGCCGCACGTCCCGCCCCTTGATGGCCGAGAGGTAGTGGTACAGGGCGAACGTCAGATACGCTTTGCCGCTGCCGAAGTCTATGACGTGCAGCGAGCCGGTCATGGGCAGGCTGCCGGCCACGTCGTCCACCATCTCCAAAAACCGATTGATCTGCTTGAACTTGTCCCGCTTGGCAGCGATCACCCGCCCCTCGGCGTTCATCACGCCCAGCCGGACGAGGAAGTCGTGCGGCGTCCCCTCGGCCAGCAGGTAGTTCTTTTGCCGGTCGTGCGCGGGCGGCGGGGCGGCTCCCTCCGTGGACTGAGACGCCCCGCGCCCGTGAACGGCCACCTTCCCCGCCCGGCTCACGGACACCTGGAAGTCGCCCGACTGAGTGTAAAAGTAGCCCTGGCGGAACGTCTCGGCCAGCAGGGTCTGGACCAGCGCCCTCGCCTCGGCCCGCTCCAGGTTCCGGTGCTGCACCTTCTGCGCGTACTGGTACTCGAACTGGTACAGCCGCTTCTTGCGGAGCAGGACGGGCCGCACCGTCACCTTGCGGACGCCGTCCGGCTCGCGGCTCCGCGCCTCGCTGAGTGTCGCCGAAACCAGACTTTCCCCGTCCAGCGCCTCGTTCACGATGTCAATGTCTTGCATGGGAGAGATATACCCCGCCCCGCCCGCAAGCGCCGGGGGAGCGCCGGGGGTATAATAGGGCAGGGTTGAGGAGCACGGAGGAGAAAGCATGGAGGAGCCGGGACGTGTCACCGATTGAACTTGTTCGGGCGAAAGAAGAGGAAATCAAGTTCAACCGCTTTGAATCGGCGTTCGCCGTGGACGAAACCGGCGACGTACTCATGGACAGAGCAGGCGAGCAGTTCCACGTCGGCTTCACCCAGGAAGAAGTAGATCGGCTGCGGGCAGGCCGGGGCGTCATCTTCACGCACAACCACCCACGTGGATGGGGATACCCCGCCGGCAGCCCTCTCCGGGCCGGCAGCTCCTTTTCCGACACGGATGTAAGGTTTGCGTGTCAAACGGAACTCGCAGAGATGCGCGTGGTGACTCCGAGACACCGCTACTTTGTGCGCCCGCCGGTGCATGGCTGGAATTTGGAATACTGGGATGCGCTTCTGGAGCCAAGTCACGCGCACCACGAAGCCGATGTCCGCCGCCACTTTTGGCTTCTCCTTGCCCGGAAGCAGGTGACGGCGGAGGAAGCGGGCGCGGAAACCGCCCATGAGATATGGAAGCGCGTTGCCGCCGAGTGGGGGTTGGTATACGGCAGAGAGCAGGAGGGATAAAGATGGCACTCAAAGAACGGGAAGTGGTTTTCATCGATCGGGGCTATGAGGACGTTCCGCTCTACAGCCCGGTCTGTAATCTCTGCGCGCATCTGGACGAGAGCGGTGCGCGGCGCTGTGCCGCGTTCCCCGGCGGCATCCCGCTCCCGATATGGGGGGGCGAGAACAACCACCGGCAACCCTACCCCGGCGACCACGGGATACAATTTGAGCAATGGGAAGAGGCCGCAGCGGAGGCTCCCGAGGCGGCACTGACAAAGGCATGACAACAGGCACAGTGTATCTAATCGGCGCGGGGCCGGGTGACCCGAAGCTCATCACGGTGGGCGGGGCGGAGGCGCTTCGACTCGCGGACGTGGTGGTGTATGACCGGCTGGCGCACCCCAGGCTGCTGGATCATGCGCGCCCCGACGCGGAGCGGGTGTATGTGGGCAAGCAGGCCGACCGGCACGCGATGAAGCAGGACGACATCAACGCCCTGCTGGCGGGCCGGGCGAAAGAAGGCAAGGCGGTGGCGCGGCTGAAGGGCGGCGACCCGTTCGTCTTCGGACGCGGCGGCGAGGAGGCGGAATACCTGCGCGAGCGCAATGTGCCATTCGTGGTGATACCGGGCGTCACCAGTGCCATTGCCGCGCCCGCCTACGCGGGCATCCCCGTCACCCACCGGGACGCAGCTTCGTCGTTTGCGGTCATCACGGGGCACGAGCGAGACGACGCGCGCGAGTCGGGGACGCGGACGGCGGGGCAGGCGGAGGGGCGGCGGCGGTGGGACAAGATCGCCCACGCCGCCGACACGCTGCTGTTTTTGATGGGTGTGGAGAACTTGGGGGAGATCGCGGGGCAGTTGCAGGCGCACGGGCGCGCGCCCGAAACGCCCGTCGCCCTGGTGCGCTGGGGGACGTGGGCCGGGCAGCAGGAGACGCTGGTGGCGACCCTGGGCGACGTGGTGGAGCGGGTACGGGAGGCAGGCTTCAAAGCGCCCGCCGTCACGGTGGTGGGCGAGGTGGTGCGTCTGCGGGAGACGCTCCGCTGGTTCGACACCGGGCCGCTGGCCGGCAAGCGGGTCGTGGTGACGCGGGCGCGCGAGCAGGCGTCGGAGTTCGCGGAGAAGCTGCGGGCGCGCGGCGCGGAACCCGTCGAGTTCCCGCTGATCCGCCTGGTTCCGCCAGAGGACGGGTATGCGGCGCTGGATGACGCCGTGGTACGGGCGGGGACCTATGACTGGGTGTGCTTCGCCTCCGCGCCCGCCGTCCACGCCTTCTGCGACCGGCTGGCGCGGGCGGGCAAGGACGCGCGGGCGCGGGCGGCGGCCCAGATCGCCGCCGTCGGGCCGGCGACGGCGGCCGCCCTGGCGGCGCGGGGGCTGGTCGCGGACTTCCAGCCGCAGGCGACAACGGGGGAAGGTCTGGGGT
>CAXTWM010000301.1:0-6295 GCA_964247915.1 uncultured Armatimonadales bacterium
GGTGATGTGGTCGTAGCCGGGCGCGATGTCCGTGGTGAGCGGCCCGAGCGTGTAGAACGGAGCCTCCTTGCACCACTCGATCTGCTTGTCCATGTTCTCTTTGATGAGGTGCATGGGGATGTGGCCCGGCCCCTCGTTCATCACCTGGACGCCGTGCTGCCAGGCGATCTGGTTGAGTTCCCCCTGCGTTTTGAGTTCGGCGAACTGCGCCTCGTCGTTGGCGTCGTAGATCGAGCCGGGCCGCAGGCCGTCGCCCAGCGAGAACGACACGTCATACGCCTGCATGATCTCGCAGATCTCGTGGAAGTGGGTGTAGAGGAAGCTCTCCTGGTGATGGGACAGGCACCACTTCGCCATGATGGAGCCGCCGCGCGAGACGATGCCGGTCATGCGCTTGGCGGTCATGGGGACGTAGCGCAGGAGGACGCCCGCGTGGACGGTGAAGTAGTCCACGCCCTGCTCGGCCTGCTCGATGAGCGTATCGCGGTAGATCTCCCAGGTCAGTTCTTCCGCTTTGCCGCCGACTTTTTCCAGCGCCTGGTAGATCGGGACGGTGCCGATGGGGACGGGCGAGTTTCTGAGTATCCACTCGCGGGTCTCGTGGATGTTCTTGCCGGTGGACAGGTCCATGACCGTGTCCGCGCCCCACAGCGTCGCCCAGGTCATCTTGTGGACTTCCTCTTCGATGGAGGACGACACGGCGGAGTTGCCGATGTTGGCGTTGATCTTGACCAGGAAGTTGCGCCCGATGATCATCGGCTCGCACTCGGGGTGGTTGATGTTGACGGGGATGATGGCCCGCCCGCGCGCCACTTCCGACCGGACGAACTCGGGCGTGATGACCTCGGGGATGGCCGCGCCGAAGGACTGGCCGGGGTGCTGGCCGACGGACTGCGCGCGGTCCCGCCCCTGGTTCTCGCGGATGGCGATGTACTCCATCTCGGGCGTGATGATGCCCGCCCGCGCCTGCTGCATCTGCGTCACCATGCCGGTTCCGCGCCACGCCAGCCGCTTGGGGGGCAGGGGCAGGCCGGGGTCCGAATGGCCCGCGACGGGTCGGTAGCTGGCCTCGGCCTGGGTGTAGCTGACATCCTGACGGCCTCGAATCCACGGCCCGCGCAACGGTGCCAACCCCTGCCGGATGTCAATGCGAGCGTCGGGGTCGGTGTACGGGCCGCTGGTGTCGTACACGCGGACGGGGGCGTTGGCTTCGAGCACGGCGGTCATCTGGTCGCGGGTGGGCGACAGCGAAATCTCCCGGTGAGGCACGCGGACGTCCGGGTGCAGTGTCCCGGTCGTGTAGACCTTGCGCGAGGCGGGGAACTTGTAATCGCTGGCTGCCCCCTCCGGGGTCCTGCCCTGATCCAGCCTGCCGTTCGCTTTGGCAGTTTCCGCGTTGCTGCCGTTGCCGTTCTGGGTTGCCGATGCCATGCGCTGCTCCTCTTTCTGTCCACCGAACACAGTGATAAACACGAACAAGCCGCCGCTCCATAAAACACGGAACGGCGGCCTGTGCATTGTGTTTGCCCACGCCTCACGCCCGCTTCCCTCCGCCGGCATGACCCGGATCAGGTTGATTGGGGTTGGCGCGGAACACGCGCCTCTCAGCCGGACCCGCGTCCGGCACCCCCAGCGGCCTCACAAAGTTGTCTTGAGATTGTCTCCTCGTATTATAGTCGGTCCACGCAGGGCTGTCAAGGGTTGGTTCAGGCGAACCGCTCCTCGGCCCAGGGGTCGGCGTGGTTGTGGTAGCCGCGCTGCTCCCAGAAGCCGCGCTTGTCGGCGGGGAGGAACTCGATGCGGTTGAGGAACTTGGCCCCCTTCCAGGCGTACAGGTGGGGCGTGATGATGCGGAGGGGGGCGCCGTGCTCGCGCGGGATCGGCCCGCCGTCGAGGGCGTAGGCGAGGATGACGTCGGGGTGCATCAGCTCGGCCAGGGCGTTGTTGGTGGTGTAGCCGTCCTTGCCGTACTGTATGACGTGGGCGGCGTCGGGGTGCGGCTCGACCAGATCGGCCAGGCTCTCGAAAGGGATGCCGGTCCAGTGCAGGTCGTAGCGGCTCCAGTGGGTGACGCAGTGGAAGTCCGCCGTCAGGTCGAGGGCGGGGAGCTGCTTCAGGTCGTCCAGGCTGAGGGAGACGGGGTGAGCGACGGCCCCGTCAATGGTCAGGCGGAACTTGTCGGGCAGGAACATCGGCTGGACGCCGAGGTCGAGCACGGGGAACTTCTCGGTCAGATACTGGCCGGGCGGCAGGCGCTGCGAGCGCGGGGCGGTGATCCGCGCGCCGGTCTCGCCGCGCGCCTGGGCGCGCTCGACGGCCTTCCGCTTGACGCGCAGGTACTTCTCGCTGTATTCCGTGGCGTTGTGGGTGTCACTGGGCATGGTCTTGTTCGGCTTCCTGGAGGGTCTTCCCGCCGCCCGCCCGGCGGGGGCGCGGGCCGGGGGCGCCCGGCGTCTGGCGGGGCAGCACGTCGGGCGGGGAAAAGCCGTGGGCGCCCCGGCGGGGGAAGACGGGGCCTTTGTCCCTGGGCGCGCGGAGGGGGCGGGTCTCGTCGGAACCGCCCCCCCCGCCGTGGCTGTGCTTCGTGAGTGGCATAATCCTATCTCCGGGGGGGCGGCGCGGGCCGCTTTTTTTTGCTGAACGCCTCGGTGGGCAGGGCGGACAGCAGGCGCTCGGCGTCCCCAGCGGGGACCTTGCGGCCGTCGGGGCCGGTGATGTAGAAGGCGTCGCGGGCGCGGCTGCCCCAGACGGACAGGCGGGCGGCGTGGATGTTCCAGCCCAGGGCGGAGACCGCGCGGGCCAGGCGGTACACGACGCCGGTCTCGTCGGGGGCGCTGACTTCCAGCAGGCTGAAGCGCTCCGAGGCGTTCTCGTCTATCTTGGCGGCGTAGATGGTCTGCTCCTTCAGCGGCTTGCGGTGCGCCTGGAGCAGCTCGCCGATGCCGACCTCGCCGAGCAGGACGCGGCGCAGGCTTTCCTGAAGCTCGGCCCGCTTGCCGGTCGAGAGCGGCTTGCCCCGGTAGTCGGCCCAGAGCGTGTCAATGGCGATGCGGACGCTGGCCTCGCGGGTGAAGACCTGGGCGGTGTGCAGGTTGACGTCGTGGGCGTACAGGACGCCGGTGATCTTCGCCAGCAGGCCCGGCCTGGGGTCGTCGTAGGCGCAGATCGTGATCTCGGTGTGGTCGGTCCCGAAGTCGTGCTTGAAGTCCACCGACGGCGCGAACGTCTCGCGCAGGCGGCCGATCATGGCGATGTGCAGGTACATCTCTTCGAGCGGCGTGTTCAGCAGGTACTGGGCGGGCAGGTTCCGGGTGTGTTCCAGGACGAGGTCGGTGGGCAGGTTGTGCTGGGCCAGGCCCTTGCGGATGCGCTCGCGCTGGCGCTTCAGGTCGGGGACATAAGGGGGCGGCGGCCCGCCGTCGTCGGCCGGGGGCGCGGCCAGCATCGCCTCGGCGCGGGCGTACAGCTCGGATAGGAAGCGGCCCTGCACGTCGGTCCAGACGCCCGCGCCGACGGCGGCGGTGTCGGCCTGGGTCAGCAGGTAGAGCATGTTCAAGGCGTCCATGTCGGGGACCTGGCGGACGAACTCGCGCGTCGTCTCGTCCAGGGCGAGGTCCCGGAGGCGGCTGGTTTCGGACATCAGCAGGTGGTGACGGACCAGGAAGACGACCTTGTCGCGGCGCTCATCGTCCCAGCCCAGGCGGTCGCAGAGGCGCGCGGCGGCCTCGGCCCCGGTTTCGGCGTGGGGGCCGTGGGACCACTGCTTGCCGATGTCGTGGATCAGGCCGGCGAGGTAGAGCGTCTCGGGTTTGGCGACCTCGCCCATCAGCCGCCTCGCCTCGGGGGAGGCGCCGTCGGTCTTCAGGCTCTCCAGGTTGCGGACGACGCGCAGGGAGTGGGCACCGACCGTGAAGTCGTGGGCGGCGTCGTAGGGGATCAGCGCCATCAGCGGGCCGAAGTCGGGGATCAGCCACGCCAGCGCCCCCTCCTCCTCCAGCCGGTCCAGCGCGTCGGCCACGTTCCGCCCCGCCGTCAAGAGTCGGGCGAAGACGCGGCCCGCCACGGGCAGATCGGCGGGGGCGGGCTGGGCCAGAAGGTAGCGCCCGATCTCCTCCTCCAACTCCCCCGAGACGGCCAGCCCGTAGGCCTGCGCCAGCTCGGCGACGTGCAGCGGCAGGGCCGGGTCGCGCCCCGCCGCGTCGGCGTCGGAGAGGGACAGGACGCGGCGCGTCGAGACCAGCCCCAGGCCCAGCGGCAGGTCGCTGTCCAGGCAGCGCGCCATGACCTTGCGCGCGATGCGCCGCGACTGGGCGGCGTGGGTGTAGTAGTCGCGCATGAAAACTTCAACGGCGGGGGCGTCCGGCGTGTCCACATAGCCCAGCAGCGCCGCGACCGCCTCCTGCTTTTCCGCCGTCAGACTTTCGCGCGCCTCCCCCGAGACGATGTGCAGCGCGGCGCGGGCGCAGAGCAGGAAGTCGCGGGCGGTCTTGATCCGGGCGGACTCGTCGGGCGAGACGAACCCGGCGTCCACCAGGGCCGGCCAGAGCCGGGACAGGCCGGCGTGGCAGCGCACCTCGCCCATCCATTCGGCGTTCTGGATGTCGCGCAGGCCGCCCGCGCCCTCCTTGACGTTCGGCTCGACCCCGTACACCTGGTCCCCGCCGTGCTTGGCGAGGACGGCCTGCCGCTCGGCCCACTTCTGGAACAGAAAGTCCGCCGTCAGCAGGTGGGCGCGGAACTGCGACCGGAACTCTTTGAACAGCCCCTGGTCGCCGCACAGGAAGCGGGCGTCGAGCAGCGTGGTCTGCGTCTGGTGGTCCAGGCGGGCCAGATCCCCCAGCAGCCGGTAGGCGTAGCCGACCTTGAGGTCGGCCCCGTACAGGAACACGTCCATCACCATCTGGAACATGTCTTTGATGAGGACGTTCAGGTAGGGGTCGTCTTCCAGGGCGGGGACGAACGTCACGTCCACGTCGGAAAACGGGGCCAGCTCGCGGCGGCCATAGCCGCCCGTCGCGATGATGGCGAGCGAGGGTTCCCGCTCGGCGGGGCCGGCGCGCTCGGCCGCCAGGCTGAACAGCCGGCGCAGCACGGCGTCCACCAGGGCGGTGTTGTGGGCCAGCAGGTTTGTCCCGATGTTCCCCTCCAGCCCGTCCGCGCTGTTGATGCGCCCGTGCCACTCTTTGAGGTAGGCGGCGATGGCCGCAGGCGAATCGAGGCGGGCGAGTTCGGGGGCGAAAAGGGGGCAGGTCTGCTCAACGGACGGTTCGGAAGACATGGCGGCGCTACTCGATAGGGGGGATCGGCTGGAGGTGCAGGCCGCCCTCGGCGATCTCGAAGGGGTGCGGGGACGACGAATGGCCGGAGCCGCGATTCTTCAGGACCTCCAGCAGCCGGACGCGCCGCCCGTCGCGCGCGTCCCCCAGCCGCCGGTATTCGAGCTGGATCACGGTGTCGGCCAGGTACTCCTCGGGCGTCACGAGGAAGGGCGCTTCCCGAGACTCGGTCTCGCGGGTCATCATCACGCTCAGGTCGTCCAGCCGCAGGGCGTTGACGATCCGCTCGAAGCGGACGCGCGCGGCCTCGGCCATGTCCGGGTAGCTCTCGAACTTGGTCAGGCTGTCCACCACGACACGCCCGAAGCCGTAGTCGCGGATCATCTGGCTGTACTGGTCGGCGGCCAGTTCGCGCAGGAAGGCATCCGGCGAGGTGAAGACGATCAGCAGCTTGCGCTCGCTTTCCAGCGCCTCGAAGTCCCAGCCCAGGGCGCGGGCGTCCCGGTACAGCCGGCGCGGGTGCTCCTCGAAAGTCACCAGCAGGCCGGGAAGGTCCTGCTGTGTGATCCCGGCGTACAGGAACTGCATGCCGAGGATCGTCTTGCCCGTACCGGGCGCGCCCTCCACCAGCAGGGAGTTCCCTTCCGGCAGGCCGCCTTGCAGGAGCCGATCCAACTGGGGGATGCCCAGGGGTTCCCGCCGGAAGGCGTCCGGGCCGCCCAGCGTCCCGCTGGCGTCCTCAACGCGCTCACGCATGGGACGCCTCCTGCTCCGCCTGATGGAAGATGGTCATTCCGTGGCAGACCTCTTTAATCAGGACACCCGCGCCGCACAGGCCCTCGGCGACCGCGCGCACGTCGTCCTCGGCGCGGCCGATCTTCACGGCCAGGCCGGCGGCATGGTCGCGCACATAGCTGTTCCTCTCGAAGAACGCGCGCAGGCACCGCGCCAGGGCGTGGCTCTCCTCGCTCGACAGGGCCGGGGGGTCGGGCGCGTCGGCGGGCGTCGGGCGCGAAGAC
>CAXTWM010000302.1:0-6272 GCA_964247915.1 uncultured Armatimonadales bacterium
GTCGCGGGGGAGTTCGCCACCCTGGCCTTCCTGCTGGCGACGCTGTCGAGCGGGAGCGCCTGGCTGATGGGGGCCGACCGCATCCTGGCCGTGGCCGCCTATGACGGGGCCGGGCCGCGCGCCCTGGGCCGTTTCTCGGCTCGTTTTGGGACGCCGCTGACCGTCAACCTGCTGTCCGGGGCCGTGTCTACGCTGACCATGCTGCTGGCGTTCCGGTTCTCGCAGGGCAGTGCGGAAAAGTATTTCTCCGCCGCCATCGCGCTGGCGATCTCGACCGAGACGCTGGCCTACCTCGCCATCTTCCCCGCCTTCCTCCGCCTGTGCCGCGTCCGGGCCGACGCGCCCCGGCCCTACCGAGTCCCCGGCGGGCAGGCGGGCGCCTGGGTCTGCGGCGGGCTGACGACGCTGTGGGCCTTGCTCGCGACGGTGGGGCTGATCTGGCCGGGCTTCGGCATCGGGTGGTTCGGCACGGCGGGCCGGGCGGACGACTCGCTGCCGGGCGGCTTCGCCCACCAGCGGCTGGCCTACGAGCTGATCCAGAACGTGCCGCTGGCCCTGTTCGCGCTTCTCGGTCTGCTCTTCTACCGCCTGGGGAGGCCGACGCGCCAGGAATCCCTCCCGCCCGCGTAGCGCATTCCGTGTCGCTCAGGCGTCCGATTTCCGGGTGACTTCTCCGTACCGCGCGAGGACCGCCGCGCCCAGGGCACGGTAGCCTTCGATCCGTGCGTCGGCGGACGGGTAGGCCGGGTCCGGCGTGCCCATGCCGTCCACGAATCCCGGCTGCCCCGTCTGCGTTTGGTATTGGTGGGCGGCGAGGACGCACGCGCCCTCCCAGAAGATGGCCTGCACGTCCTCGGGGATCGGCTGGCCGTCCAGGCAGGTCGGCGCGAGGGGCAGCAGATCCAGCGTGTTGTGCTCCGTGCCCGCCGTCACGAACAGGCCCGCCCGGCGCAGGACGTGGACGTAGCGGGACAGCACTTCCGGGGTGTTGCGGTTGGGGATGAACTCGGCACACACGACGCCGCGCGCCCCCAAGTCGGCGGCCAGGCCGTCCGGGGACGCCTCGTACTCCGTGATCGGCGTCGCCCCGTCGGCCAGCGTCGGGTAGCAGGGGATACCGCCCAAGGCCAGGGTCAAACGGTAAGCGTGGTCGAAGTCTACAAAGGTTTCGGGGACATAGGCCGGCTTGCCGCTTTTAAGGAGCTGCGACCGGATCTCATTCTGCGTCCCCACGGCGTCCTCGGGCTTGGCTTTGGGCGGGACGCCGTAAGCCCGCTCCAAGAAGGCCGTGCGGTCGCCCTCGGGAATGCGCTCGAACAGCACCTCTTGAAACGCCTGCGCGACGTGCCGCTCCTGCAAATAGACGGTCTCGCGCGGCGACCCGTGCCGGGCGACGACGCGGTCCTTTATCGCCTGGGCGTCCAGGCCCGTTTCCAGCCCTCCCCCCGCAAAAACGGCGGCCAGTTTGTCCGCCAGCGCCGCCATGCGCGCCGAGTCGTTGTCCCGGATCGTCTGGAGCAGCCCGTGCGCCTCGGCGTTCATGGGATCAAACCGCGTGATGCCCTTGCCGCAGAGGTAATACTTGCCGGGGTTGCCGGGGTCGTTGACCTTGACGCCCGCCTGGGCCAGATCGTCCACGAGCGCGATGATCTCCAGCCCGAAGATGGGAAAAATGCCCCGTTCGCTCGCCCGCGCGGCCAGTTCCCCGTAGACCGAATAGTCGTAATAGTTGCTCGCCCCCAGAATCCGAACGTCCTGCGCGTCCGCCAGCTCAACCGCCTGCCGCGTCGTCTCGAAGGCGCTGAAGTTCGGCGGCAGATGGAGGTGGGCGTTCACCTGCGGGCGGGCGGGCGGCGCCAGCCCCTCCCCGGCCCACGCCCGGAGCGCCTCGGGGCTGCCGAGTTCCTGCATCAGTCGGGTGAAGCGGTCTATGGTTACGGTCATGGGGTTCCTACCTGGTGAACGGTTGTGCGACGTCCGGCCCGGCCTTCAGGCCGGGCCTATTCGGAAATCCCCTGCCCCTGAAGGGACAGGCTACACGGATGGGCCGCCCCTTCGGGGCTAGGGACAAGGCTCCCGTCATCGTGGCCTGGTCTACAGCCCCGAAGGGGCGGCCCACGGCGGAGCCGGCAGTAGACCTGCCCTTCAGGGCAGGTGCTTTTCCCCACTATACCCGCCGGGCGGCGCGTTTCCGGCCCCGGCGAAGTGGAGACAATGAGGCATGACACACGAAGACGCCCTGCGCCTGGCCGAGTTCGTCAAGGACCACGACAAGCGCTTCGAGGCCAAAGCCAAGACCGACGGCCCCAATGGAGACAGCCATGTCCTGCTGACCCGCGCGTCGGACGGGACGACCCTGGACCCGATCACGAGCGCCGACCAGTACCGGGAGCAACTGATCGAAGCCGACGACCCCGGCCCCACCGTCCGCGCCGCGTGGGAGAAGTGGGGCGGTTAGGCGATCAATTGCGGCTGAAGGTTAAGACGTACTTGCCGCCCGCCGTGCCGGCCGCTTTCGTCGGCCCTTGGTCCGCGCAACCCCCCGGTTGCCCTGATTGTGTGCCTTGGGGGCACTCCGCGGCCACGGCGTTGTCGCCGCCGGACACCGCTTCGGGCCTCAGCCACACGGCATGGCCGTCACAGGCGACGTAGTTGGCCCCGCCGGCGTGGCGCGGCGTGCTGCCGCCGTTCAGCGTCTTGCCGTCCTTCGTCGCCCCGTTGAGGAGGCGCCCGCCGACGTTCCCGGTCGCATACAGGGCAGACCCGAAGGCGCTGGTGGTTAGGGGATAAGTCGGGTCAGTCAGCGTACCCCCCTTGCCGTCGCTTTCTGCGCTCCCTGTCGTGCCTGCATTGCCCAGAACCGAGCCTTCCAAAATGCCGGGTCCCAGATTGAGATAGGCCCCACCGTGGGCTATCTCGAAAAAGAGGACGCTCTTGGCGGGGGCGGTGAGGGCAGCAAGGCCGGACCCTTCGGCGGGCCGCATGATCTTGCCGGAATTGGGGTCCGTCTCGAACTGATGGCGTGCTAGGTCGGAGTTCAGGCCATAGCTCACTGAGAGAGTGGCGGCAGCAACTCCCGCTTCATAGTAGGCTGGACCCGCTGCGCTGGGGCAGTTAAACACAGCGCCGGCTTTGACATAGGGGTAGGTCTGGCTCACCCACTTGTCGCCCGCCCACATCAGGCCGCCAGGGAACGTCTCCCCGTTGTCCGTGACATATTGCAGCATCGCCATCCCGAGCTGCCGCTCGTTGGACAGGCAGGCCGCCCGGCGGCCCCGCTCGCGCACCGAAGCGAACACGGGAAACAAAATCGCGGCGATCACCGCAATAATAGTGATGACGACCAGCAGCTCAATCAGCGTAAAGGCAGAGCGTTTCATGCCTTCTATAACGCTGGGGAAACGCGGAAGGGTTCGGCGACCCCGCCGCGAGTTTGATTGCCGGGGGCAGGGCTAATAGTAGCGGTAGAACACCGTAAGCGCGGCGCCCTTGACCTCACAGTAAAGCCCCACGCCCTGCTCTTCCAGACGGTCGTTCACCTTCATCCAGGACTGCGCGACCGCTTCGGCGTCGCCCGAGGGGAGGGCGTCGCCGGTCTTGACCAGGAGAACCGCGCCTTCGGGGACCTCGCCGGGCCAGTCGGCGGCCAGGGACACGTCCCCGGCGAAATCCGCTTCGGGCAGGGCGAACTGTTCGGCAATGACGCGGCAGACCGCCGCCCGCTCCGTCGGCTCGTCCATGTCTTTGTTCTTGTCTTCCATTGTTCCTCGTCCTTTCAGTCAGCCAAGCCGCCGCCCCGCGACCCCCGGCTGGGCCACTTCCACTTTGACCTTGCGGCCCCGCAGGGTGGCGCTGCGGAGGGCGATGACGACCTTCTGCGCTTCGGGCGCGGGCACCTCGACGAAGGCGGTGCGGTCCAAAATGTCAATCGCGCCGATGGCCTTGCCCGGCAGGCCCGCCTCGTTGCTGATCGCCCCCACCAGGTCGCCGGGGCGCAGGCCGTCCTGGCGGCCCAGGCCGACGAACAGGCGGGTCATGCCGACCTCGGGCTGCTCCGAGTCGGCGTTCAATTCCTCGGCGGCCTCGGCGGGGCCGGAGTGCTGACTCTGCCACAGCATTTGCAGGGCGGCGGCGGCGATCTCGGACGTGTCGTACTCCTCGGACAAGGCTTCCACCGTGGCAAGGTGTCCGTCGAAGGCGCGGGCCTGCAACGTCTCGCGCAGGGACTCTTGAAAGAGGTCCCGGCGGCGGGCGGCGATGTCGGCGGCGGTTGGGATGCGGGCGGGCTTGATGGGCGTCCCGATCATCTGCTCGATGGCCCGGAGCTGACGCCGCTCCCGGCCTTCCACTAATGTAATCGCGTCCCCCGCGCGCCCCGCCCGGCCCGTGCGCCCGATGCGGTGGATATACTGCTCCACGTCCCACGGGATGTCGTAGTTGATGACGTGGGTGACGGTCTCGATGTCCAGGCCGCGCGCGGCCACGTCCGTGGCGATGAGCAGGTCGGCCAGGCCCTCGCGGAAGCGGCGCATGACGCGGTCCCGGTCCGCCTGCCCCAAGTCGCCGTGGAGCGGCTCGGCGCTGTAGCCGCGCAGGCGCAGGGCGTCCGCGAGGTCATTCGTCTCCTGCCGCGTCCGGCAGAAGACGATGGTCGGGCCGGGCGTCTCCATGTCCAGCACGCGGGCCAGCGCTTCCAGCTTGCGGCCCGGCGCGACCTCGTAGTAGGTCTGGTTGGTCGTTTCCACCGTGCGCCGCTTGACGTCAATGGCGACGTGGGCGGGGTTCTGCAAAAAGCGCTGCGCCAGGGCGGCGATGCGCGGCGGCATGGTGGCCGAGAAGAACGCGAGCTGGCGCGGCGTCGGCAGCTCGGCCAGAATCGTCTCCATATCCTCCAAAAACCCCAGGGCCAGCATCTCGTCGGCCTCGTCCAGCACGCACAGTTTGACGTTCTCCAGGGAGAGCGTTCCGCGCCGCAGATGGTCCATGACCCTCCCCGGCGTGCCGACCACGATCTGCGCGCCGTCCCGGAGCGCCCGAAATTGTCTGTCTAACGGCTGCCCTCCGTAAACGGGCACGACGCGCAGGCCGGTGTGCCTGGCAAGGGCGTGGATGCCGCCCGCCACCTGCACGGCCAGCTCGCGCGTCGGCTCCAACACCAATGCCTGCGTCTGGATGCTGGCAGGGTCGCACATCTGAACCAGCGGCAGGCCGAAGGCCGCCGTCTTGCCCGTGCCCGTTTGCGCCTGCCCGATCAGATCGCGCCCGGCCAGCAGGAGTGGGATGGCCCGCGCCTGGATGGGCGTCGGCGCTTCAAAGCCCAGATCGGCAATGGCTCTTGCCAGCGGCTCGGACAGGGCGAGGTCGGCAAAAGCGGGAAGTTCGGCCTCCTCTTCCGGTTCGGGCGCGGCCTCCACTTGCTTCGGCGCCGGGGCTGCTTTGACAGGCTTAGGGGATGGGACCGCGCGCTTCGCCGTCGGGTACTTCGACGGCGGCGCGGACGCCCGTGCCTTCGGCTTCGGCGCGGCTCCCGTCGGGGTGGGGGGCGGCCAGGTAAAGGGCTTCTTGCCCTCGGGTGCCGCGTCCGCCTGGACTGCCTGGGGCCGCGCCTTGAACGGCGCGGCGGTCTTCTTGACGTATTTTCCCGCCGTCTGCGGTTTGGGCGGTTTCGCCATTGGGTGTTCTCTCCGGTCTCGTGTCCCGCCCTGAACGGCGGGATGTTTCCACAGGGCTGAACCCCCGTGCTTTGGCAGTGCAAACCCCCGCCTTCGCGGGCGAAGAAAAGAGCGAGCGTCAACGGCATTGATGCCCGCGCAGGCGGGGATGTGCTTTACCGAAGCACGGGGGTTCAGCCCCGTGGAAACGGTACTCCTCTCTACAGTGTACCCAGCATCGGGTATAGTAGCGGCAGACGGGCACGGCAGACGGACACTGTTTTGCCCCGCCCAGCGCCCAATCGGGAGACGGACCGACCATGAAGACCTGCGCGCGCTGTGGCCGCACCTACCCGCCGGACCAGACCTTCTGCCCTTCGTGCGGGCTGGCCCTGCCGGGGATGCGTGGGCTGGCCGGGGCGGTCGGGGCCGACCCCAACGTCGGCCACATCGAGTTCCTGCTGACACAGCTTGACGAGTGGGTGCGGCAGGGCTGGGTCGGGCCGGAGCAGGCGCGGCGGCTTTACGACGTGTACCAGGAGCGCCGCCGGTGGCTGCTGTCCGGCCCGCCGCCCGCGTCGCCGCCTGTGGAGGCTTTACCCGCGGCTCCGCCGCCCCCGC
>CAXTWM010000303.1:0-6261 GCA_964247915.1 uncultured Armatimonadales bacterium
AGCCCACCCTGCGCCCGCAGCCCTATCTCGCGCGCCTCTTCGTGCGCTGGCGCATCCCCCTCCAGCCCCACACCGCCCCGAAACAGAAGCAGGGCGTCAAGCCGGGAAACAACCTGATCGGCGGCAGCCTGCCCGCGTCGCGCGTGGTCATCACGGCGGGGAAGTTCGCGATCTCCGATCACATTGACGTCAACACCTATGCCAACAACCCGCGCCTCCAGTTTCTGAACAACGCCTTCATCAACAACCTCGCCTATGACAAGGCGGCGGACCCGCGCGGCTACAACCACGGCCTCCTCGTCGGCCTGATCCGCCCCGCGTTCACCCTGCGGCTGGGGAGCATCGCCATGCCCACGGACGCGGGCGGCCCCGACCTGGCCTACGACCTCGCGAGCCGGCACAGCGAGCAGGCGGAGCTGGAAATTCACCCGCGCCTCCTCGGCGGGCACGACTCCTCGCCCCTGATCGCGCGGCTGCTGGCTTACCGGAACGAAGGCACGATGGGGCTTTATCGAGAGGCCCGGCGGGCGGGGCAAGGGGGGGCGCCGCCGGACGTCACCGCCGTGCGCCGGCGCGGGGCCGTCAAGTACGGGTTCGGGATAAACTTCGAGCAGGCCCTGGGCGACGGCGGGGCGTCGGGCGTCTTCGGGCGGCTGGGCTGGAACGACGGCCGCACCGAGAGCTTCAGCTACGCCGAGTGTGACCGCTTCGCCTCCCTGGGCGGGCAGTTGTCCGGGGCGCACTGGGGGCGGGGCAAGGACGTCCTCGGGGCCGCGCTCGCGCAGAGTGACCTTTCCGGGGCGCACAAGGATTACCTCGCGGCGGGCGGCCTGGGGCTGTCGCTGGGCGACGGGAAGCTGGCCTACGGCCCGGAGCGGATCGCCGAGCTGTACTACGCCTACCAGGTGTCGGGGAAGGCCTCGCTGTCGCCGGACTACCAGTTCATCAGCAGCCCCGGCTGCAACCGGGACCGAGGCCCCGTTTCCCTGCTGTCGCTGCGGCTGCACCTGACGTTCTGAGCCGTCCCTGATTCGGTTTCACCGCAGCGCGGGCTGCCGTGCCCCCGCCGGCTCGGCGGGCTGCGCCGCCGTCTGCGGCGGCTGGAAGCGGCGCAGGCAGGCCAGAACGCCGAGCAGGCCCAGGCCCGCGAACGACAGCGGGGCGAGCTGCGGCGGCCCCTTCTCGTGGTGCAGGGGCAGAACCCAGGCGTCAAGCACGGTGATCACGGCGGAAATCAGGTGCCCGTGGTTGTGGAACCAGAAGCCCAGCCCGCCCACGACGAACGCGGAGGCGAACGCGGCCAGCAGCATCGGACGTCCGCTGCGCTCCCACGCCGCCAGGCCGGCCGCGCACACGGCGACCATCACCCCGGAGTAGACGATCGGTATCCAGGCGGTCCAGTGGCGGCGCACCACGTCAACGTGTTCCGAGCGCAGGTCCACGACCAGCAGCGCGAAGCCCGCCGTCAGGATCAAGACCAGCAGCCTGTTGAGCGACCATGAGCGCAGCAGTTCCATAGGGGTGTCTCCCGTCATCAGTTCTTTTGTTACGTCTCCCCTTGTTACGCCTGTATGATAAGAAAAGTGCCGCTGAGGGAAAATACTTTTGACGGCCCCGCGCCGGCCCTCCCAGGGCGGGGGAGATGAGGAGGAACGCTTGAAAATCACGAACTGCCGCGTGTTCGTCACCTGCCCCGGACGCAACTACGTCCTGCTCCGAATCGAGACCGACGAGCCGGGGCTGTACGGGGTGGGGGACGCGACCCTGAACGGGCGCGAGCTGGCCGTGGCGTCCGCGCTGGAGGACCACCTCTGCCCGCTTCTGATCGGGCGCGACCCCGACCGGATCGAGGACGTGTGGCAGTCGCTGTTCCGGGGGACGTACTGGCGCGGCGGCCCCGTCCTGATGACCGCCCTGGCCGGCATTGACCTCGCGCTCTGGGACATCAAGGGCAAGCGCGCGGGCCTGCCGCTCTACTCGCTGCTCGGCGGCAAGACGCGCGAGGGCGCGCTGGCCTACACCCACGTCGGCGGGCGCGACTTCGCCGAGGTGGAAGACGGCGTCCGGCGCGCGACGGCGCGCGGCTTCAAAGTGGTCCGCGTCCAGGTCGCCATCCCCGGCAACCGGGGGACGTATGGGACGCAGATGTCGGACCCCCAGACGGGGGCCGTGGAGGAGGGGATGCCCGAGGTCGAGACCTGGGAGCCTGGCCCGTACCTCCGCACCATTCCCAAGCTGTTCGAGCACCTGCGCGGCGCGGTCGGCGACGAGGTGGAGCTGATCCACGACGTCCACGAGCGGCTGAACCCGGTCCAGGCCGCGCGCCTGGCGCGGGAACTGGAGCCGTACCACCTGTTCTTCCTGGAAGACCCGCTGCGGCCCGAGCACAAGGAGAGCTTCCGGCTGGTCCGGGCGGCCAGCGCGACCCCGCTGGCGATGGGCGAGCTGTTCCACACGCGCTGGGACTGCCTGCCCCTGATCTCGGAGCAGCTCATAGACTTCATCCGCTGCGACCTCGGGCACTGCGGGGGCGTCACCGAGGCGCGCAAGATCGCGACGCTGGCCGAGACCTACCAGGTCCAGACGGCCTGGCACGGGCCGGGCGACATCGCGCCCATAACGCATTCGGCGAACGTGCATCTGGACGTGGCGATCCCGAACTTCGGCGTTCAGGAGATGGTGTTCTTCCCGGACGTCGTCCACGAGGTCATGCCCGGCGCTCCGGTGTACCACGACGGGGCGCTCTGGCCCAGCGAGGTGCCGGGCCTGGGCTGCGACATCGTCGAGGCGGCGGCGGCCAAGTACCCGTACAAGCGCGCCTACCTGCCCACGACGCGCCGCGCGGACGGCAGCGTCCACGACTGGTAAGGGGCGGGCTTTTGCTTAACGAAAGGCACGGAAGTCTTCCCCTTTCAAGGGGGAAATGGATAGCGCATCGTCCTTCCGAAGACGATACATTCCTTTCTACGGCTTGGTATCGCGGCAACACATAAGATCTAAGCAGTGCCGGGTATCATTAACCCGTGAACCGCTACTGTCTAAAAATCAGGCTTTATCCCGATAGGGCGCAGGAGCGGGCGTTGAACGAGACGCTTGAAACCTGCCGCCTGGTCTACAACAGCCTGGTCAACGACAGGAAGTTTCAATACGACACCTCGCAGATTTCTGTCGGTCGGTACACACAACAAGCCTATCTGCCCAGGTGGAAGAAGGACCATCACGAACTCAAGGCGGTCTACTCGCAAGTTCTCCAAGATGTGGTTCACCGCGTAGACCTTGCGTTCGAGGCGTTCTTCGACCGCGTAGCCAAAGGTGAAGGAAAGATTGAGAAGACGCCTGGCTTCCCCCGACTCAAAGGTGGGGGCCAGTACGACAGCATCACGTTCACGCAGAGCGACAGTTTCAGGGTCGGGGACAGCACCCTCCGGCTTGCCAAGATTGGGCAGGTGAAGGCCAAATTGCACCGCAGGCCGTGGGGCGAACTCAAGACCTGCACGGTGAGGCGTATCAACGGCAAGTGGTTCGCCTGCTTATGTCAAGAAGTCGAACCTGAACCCCTGCCGCCCTCCGATGAGGCGATTGGCATAGACGTTGGCCTGAAAACCTTTGCCGCCCTGTCCAACGGCGAGTTCATCGAGAACCCGCGTTTCTTCCGTAAAGAAGAAAAGGCTCTTGCCAAAGCACAGCGCAAATTATCCCGACAGAAACGCGGGAGCCGTGTACGCAAAAAGGCTCGAAAGGTCGTCTCCCGCATCCATGAGCGGATTCGCAATCGGCGGCATGACTTCTGCCACCAGAACGCTCGGCGTATCGTCAACCGCTTCGGCCTCATCGCCGTGGAAAAACTGAGCGTCAAGAATATGCTTGGCAATCATTGCCTTGCAAAAAGCATTGCCGATGCTTCCTGGTCACAGTTCCGTTCCGTCCTTACGTCGAAGGCTGAAAGTGCTGGTCGTAAGGTTCTCGCCGTAGACCCTCGGTACACATCGCAGGACTGTTCTGGTTGCGGCTACCGCCCCGACGGGCTGGAAGGCCACACGAAAAAGAAGTTGTCCGACCGGTGGCACCTGTGTCCGATGTGCGGCCTGTCCGTGGACCGCGATACCAACGCTGCCGTCAACATTCTTGCTCTGGGGCAACAGAGCATCGCTTCCGTGGGAGCGTAGAAGCCTGCCCATTTATGGGCGTGGAGTTGTCACCCGGCGATGCCGTTCAGCTCCTGGACCGCGTCCTCGGGCAGTCGCAGGCCCGCACCGGCGACGTTCTCCCGGAGGTGCCCCACCGAAGAGGTTCCGGGGATGAGCAGGATGTTCGGGGAGCGTTGCAGCAGCCACGCCAGGGCGACGGACATAGGGGTCGCCTCCAGGCGGGCGGCTACGCGGGACAGCGTCTCGGATTGCAGCGGCGAAAAGCCGCCGAGCGGGAAGTACGGCACATACGCGATGCCCTGTTCGGCCAGGGAGTCCACGAGCGGATCATCCTGCCGATTGGCGATGTTGTAGAAGTTCTGCACGCAGACGACCGGCGCGATGGACTGCGCCTCGGCGACCTGCGCGGCGCTGACCGTGCTGACCCCGAGGTGCTTGATCAGGCCCGCCTGCTGCATCTCGGCGAGCACGGTGAACGGCTCCGCGATCAAACCCGGCGTCGCCGCGTCCAGCCCGACGACCCGCAGGTTGACGACATCGAGCGCGTCGACGCCGAGGTTGGTGAGGTTGTCCTGGACGGCCTGGCGGAGTTCGTCGGGGGCGAGCGCTTGGGGCCAGTTCCCCTGCGCGTCCCGCCGCACGCCGACCTTGGTGACGATCCGCAGCGACTCGGGGTAGGGGTGCAGCGCCTCCTTGATGAGCTGATTGGTGACGTGGGGGCCGTAGAAGTCGCTGGTGTCAATGTGGGTGATGCCGAGCGCGACGACTTCGCGCAGGACCGCGAGCGCCCCGTCGTGATCCTTGGGCGGTCCGAAGACGTGCGGGCCGGCGAGCTGCATGGCGCCGTACCCCATGCGAGTCAGTGTGAGGTCGTCGGCGAGCGTGAAAGCGCCTCCGGGCAGTGTAGTGGACGTCATACGTTTCTCCCTGCATTGTATCGAATGCTTGCCTCAGTCCCCTGGAATGAATTCCAGGGCTTTAGCAGTGCAGCAGTCCGCCTTCGCGGACAGAAGATGCGGCCTCGGGGCAGGTCCCTAGTCCTTACCCTCGGACGTTTGCTTTACCGAAGACCCGGAATTCATTCCGGGGTGTCTTGGTGATACGACCAGCCAAAGGAGTTCCGTAATGACCGTCTTTACCGCCGATGATCACGCTTTCTTCCGGGAAAACGGTTACGTCATCGCCCGCGACGTCGTGCCCGCCGCCACCCTGCGCGCGACCGTCGCGATGATCTGGGAGTTCCTGGGGATGGACCCCGCCGACCCCGCCGACTGGTATCGTCCGCCGCTGTCCCCCGGCGGGATGCTGGAAGTCTACCAGCACCAGGCCCTGTGGGACGGTCGGCAATCCCCCCGCGTCCACCAGGCGTTCTCGGAGATATTGGGAACGGAAAATCTCTGGATCAGCTTCGACCGGGCCAACCTGAAGCCGCCCCGGCACCCGGACCACCCCGAATACGACCACAAGGGGTTTATCCACTGGGACACCGACACCCGCAAACTGCCCAAGCCCCTCAGCGTCCAGGGCGTGCTCGCCCTGACCGACACGACCGAAGACATGGGCGGTTTCCAGGGAGTCCCGGAACTCTACCGCCGCCTCGACGCCTGGCTCCCGACCCAGCCCGCCGACCGCAACCCGTTCGCCCCGGACCTGACCGGCTTCGGGATCACGCCCATCCCGGCTCGCGCGGGTGACCTGATCATCTGGGACGCCCTGTTCCCGCACGGCAACGGCCACAACGTCTCGGACCGGCCCCGGCTGGCCCAGTACATCTCCATGTTCCCGGCCCGCCCCGACGACGAGGAGGCGCGGCAGGACCGAATCCTGCGCTGGCGCGACCGCCTGCCGCCCGCCGCCTCCTGGGCGCCCGGTGACCCCCGGCATTGGGAGCAGGAACACGGACAGACGGCGGGACTGACCCCGCTCGGGCGCAAACTGCTCGGCCTGGATTTGTGGGAAGAGGCGCCACGGGGCTGAACCCCCGTGCTTCAGAAGTGCAAGCCCCCGCCTGCGCGGGCGAGGACAAGGGCCGTAGCCAAGCAACGCCCTTACGGTTTTCTCTTCTGCCCGCGAAGGCGGGGAGTTGCTTTACCGAAGCACGGGGGTTCAGCCC
>CAXTWM010000304.1:0-6258 GCA_964247915.1 uncultured Armatimonadales bacterium
AAGTCAATGGGACCGCGCCGGCTGCCGCTCTGCCTGCCGCCGTCGCGCCGCCCGCCGCGCCCGCGCCGCCGGCCCCCGCTCCTCAAGCCGCCGCGCCCGTGCGTGACGACAAGCCCATGAGTCAGTCCGACTTTGAAAGCATGTTCAAGGAACTGGCCGAGGGGGACGTCGTCATCGGGACCGTCGTCCACATCGACAAGGACGGCGTCCTGGTGGATGTCGGCAGCAAGAGCGAAGGCATTATCCGGCCCAATGAGTTGTCCCGCGAGCCTTATGACAACATCGAGGATGTCGTCAAGGTGAACGAGGAGGTCAAGGTGGTCGTCATTGGGCGCACCGATGAAGGCCAGCTCCTCCTGTCCAAGAAGCGCGCGGATTTTGAGAAAGCCTGGGACAAGGTCATCGAGGCGCTCAACAGCGGCGTACTCCTCCACGCGATGGTGACGGAGCGGGTCAAGGGCGGCCTCGTCGTGGACCTGGGCATCCGGGGCTTCGTCCCCGCCTCCCACGTCGGATCGGGCGACTTCAAGCACCAGAACCTGGACAAGTACGTCGGCCAGAGCATCGCGCTCAAGGTCATTGAGGTGGATCGGGACCGCCGCAAGGTCGTTCTGTCCAACCGCGAGGCGACAGAGGATGAGCGGCGGCAGCGCAAAGACACCACGCTGGCCTTGCTCAAAGAAGGCGAAGTCCGCAAAGGCATCGTCCGCCGCGTGACCGATTACGGTGCCTTCATTGACCTGGGTGGCATTGACGGCCTGCTGCACGTCTCCGAGATGTCCTGGTCCCGCGTCAAGCACCCGAACGAAGTCCTGAAGAACGGCCAGGAGCTGGACGTCATGATTCTCAAGCTTCGGCTGGATCAGGGGCGCATCAGCCTCGGCCTGCGCCAGATCCTGCCGGACCCGTGGACTCAGATCGGCGAGAAGTACAATGTCGGCGACGTCGTCAAGGTGGAAGTCTCCCGCCTGGTTCCGTTCGGCGCGTTCGTCGAGCTGGAGGAAGGCGTCGAGGCGATCATCCCGACCAGCGAGCTGGCCGAGCGGCGGATCGCCAAGCCGTCGGACGCGGTCAACCCCGGCGAGATCGTCGAGGCGCGCATCATCGAGATGCGGACCGAAGAGCGCAAGATGACCCTGTCCATCCGCCGGATGGTGGAGAACGCGGCCCCGCAGCCGTATGTGCCGGAGCCGGATCTGGGCGGCGGTCGCGGCGGCGAGCGCGGCGGCCGTGATCGCGGCGGCCGCGAGGGCCGGCCCGTGATCGGCGACCGCGAAGGTGGCCTGGCTCCCGCCCCCCCGCGTGACCGGCCCCGCCGCGAGCGCAGCGGCGGTGGCGGCGGCGGGCGCAGCCGTGACATGAACTACGGGGGTGACTCCGAGGACGATTACAAGGAGTTCAAGAACTACCGCGCTAACCAGCGCGAGGAGACCTTCGGGACCAGCCTGGCCGATGTCTTTGGGAAGCTCGGCGCGGATCTCGCCGAGGCCGCGCCGGAGACCGAAGCCAAAGCCGACACCGCGACCGAAGGGGACGCCGAGAAGGAATAAGCGCCCGCGCGCCAAGCCCCTGCCCGTGCAGGGGCTTTTTTCTTGGCCTCGCTTTTTGGAACGCCATGCTCATCCTCGGCATCACCGGCGGCATCGCCACCGGCAAAAGCACCGTCACCCGGATGCTGGCGGAACTCGGCGCACCGACCGTCAGCGCCGATGCTCTGGCGCATGACCTGCTGGCGCCGGGGACGGCGGCGGCGCAGGCCGTCCTGACGGCTTTCCCCGCTTGCGCCGATCCCACTGACATGAACGGGCAGACCATTGACCGCCGCGCCCTGGGCCGGCTGGTCTTCGCCGACGAAGCCGCCCGTGCTCGCCTGGAGTCGCTGACCCATCCCGCCATCATCGCCGCCCTGCGGGCGCAGATCGCCCTCTGGCGCGCATCGGACGAGGCGCCCGCCGGTGCCGCCGAGATTCCCCTGTTGTTCGAGGCGAACTTGGAAAGCTTGGTAGACCGCATCGTCGTCGTCACCTGCCCCCGCTCCGACCAGGTCTCCCGGATGCTCGCGCGGGGCCGTTTCGGTGCGGAAGAGGTCCACCATCAACTCGCCGCCCAGTGGCCGCTCGCCGAGAAGACGGTGCGGGCGGATGTCGTCATCAGGACGGACGGGGGCATGGAAGACACGCGCCGCCAAGTCGAGGCGCTCTGGAAGACACTATGACCGAGACACGACCCCATCAAGGCTTCACGCTCTGGCTGACCGGCCTGTCCGGGTCCGGCAAGTCCACGCTCACGGGTCATCTGGCCCGGCTGCTGCGCGAGCGCGGCTACCGCGTGGAACTGCTGGACGGCGACGAGGTGCGGACCCACCTGTCCAAAGGGCTGACCTTCTCCAAGGAGGACCGAGACATCAACGTCCGCCGCATCGGCTACGTCGCGCGCCTCCTGGCCCGCAACGGCGTCATCGCCCTGACGGCGGCCATCTCGCCCTACAAAGACGTGCGTGATGAGGTCCGCGCCGACCATCAGGCCGACGGCGTTCCCTTTATTGAAGTCTACGCCGAAGCCACCCTCGACGCGCTGGCCGAGCGGGACGTCAAGGGGCTTTACAAGAAGGCATTGGCCGGTGAAATCCCGCACTTCACCGGCGTTTCCGACCCCTACGAACCGCCCGCCCATCCCGAAGTCGCCGTCCGCACCGACCGGGACACGGTGGAACAGTCGCTGACACAAATCCTGGAAGAACTGACGCGGCGGGGGCTGATTGGAGGGTAAGCAAAGAAAAAGAGGACCGTTTCTGGTCCTCTTTTTTGTGTGGTAGCCCCTACCGGGCTCGAACCGGTGGTCTCCTCTGTGAAAGAGAGGCGTCATAACCACTAGACTAAGGGGCCATCATCAAGCGCCAATTGCATCCACTGCCCTAGCTTCTAGCGCATTATGATAGAGTATGCGCGCAACTGACAGGTTCCATGAACCTGCAAATTGCCTTTGGTTGCGCTGCTTGCGCGGCTCAACACCTCGCGGGTCGTGTGAAACTGTCCTAAAGGCAGGCCGGTCACTCCCTGCCAAAATACTTCGGCTTCCCGTTGCGAGAGGCCGGGGTGGATGTGCATCGCGACACGGATTGCGGACTGCGGCGTCCCGATTTTCTCGTAGAAGTTCATGCCTTCCCGAATGACGCGCGGGTCGCAGTTAGTCAGGCAGATCTGATTACCGCACGTCTTGCTGCCCTCGCCGATGTAGAGAGCCAGGCCAAACATGAACTCCGGGTCCTGCGAGAGCGTTTGGTACTCTTCTTCCGCTTGCCGATGAAACTCCGCCCAGCGCGTATCACGCCGGACGCGCTCGTTCTTGATGAACTTCTCACGCCCCGCAAGCTGTCGGCATTGAAGACCCGCGATCTGCTCGTCTGTCAGCGTGATGTCACGCAACCACAGGCTCAGAGTGCTTTTGGAGACGCCGACTTCCTTGAGGATGTCGTTATAGCTCCAGCCCTGACGTCGCAGGTCACGCGCCCTTTGCTTTTCCTCGAACCTCATGTCCCCGGTGGCCTCACTGGCGCGGAAAACAACAACGCGCCTATCATACCCAAACCGCCCGGCCTTTGTCAACTCTCTGATGTGTTCTCAGGAGAAAACAAGGCCGGGCGGCGGGGAAGGGCGCCTGTCCTAAGTCTGAGGTCTAGCGCAGGGAGGCGGCGAGGCGCATCTGCGCGGGCAGGACCCGGCGCGCACCGGCGTAGTGAGATTGGTAGTAGCTGTCGCCCAGGTTGTCCATGCGGACGCCTTTGTGGGCATTGGCCGCGTGGATGAACTTGCCCTCACCCGCGTAGATGCCGACGTGGGAGATGCCGCGCTTGTAGGTGTTCTTGAAGAAGACCAGGTCGCCGGGCTGGAGCTGACCGTTCGGGATCGGCGCCCCGTGGTAATACTGCTCGGTCGCCGTGCGCGGCAGGTCCACGCCGTTGGTCGCCCCGAGGATGTAGCGGACGAAGCCGGAGCAGTCGAAGCCGGAGCGGGACGTGCCGCCCATCACATAGCGGGTGCCGCGAAAGGCATACGCCGCCTGGACGGCGTTGCCACTGGCGAGCGCCTTGTTCTGGGCTTGCAGGTGGGCGAGCTTGGCTTGGTGGGCGGCGGAAGAGCGTGCGGCGGAATGCGCGAAGCCGGCGGGGGCGGAAAATAGAACGGAGACGGCACAGGCCAGCAGCGCTGCGGGCTTCCGGTTAGAGGTCAGTCGAGACAAAAGCAAAGTTCCTTTCGGGTTCATCTTTGGATCGCCGCCCGAAATCTTGAGCGGGCGGCGTGGGAAAGACTATCCGCAAGGGCGGTACAGTCCAGAATAGCGTTGCGAAACCGGGACAAATGCCGGGAAGCATTCGTGCAAAATTTCACAACCAGGCTATTCTAACACAAATGCGGCGTTTTCGCAAGCGAAACCTGGTAAATTTGTGGTTTTTTCCGAAACTGCTGCGCGGCGCTGGCCGGCTCGGAGTTCGTTCACAGATAACGCGGCTTGCTTATTGGGGACATTCGCGATATAATAGCCGTATCCACTTTGAGCAGGAAAGAACACGCGCGTTATGTCAGAAGATGTTGGTTTCCTGCTCCGGGGCGGCCCCGTGATGTGGCCCCTGTTTCTGTGCGGCGTGGTCAGCGTCGCCGTCATGATCGAGCGGTTCCTTGCCATCGGCGCCGCCGTCCGGGACAACGAGGCGCTGATGGGCCGCATTTCCACGCTGCTGAAGGCCGGGCAGGCCGATGACGCGCTCCACTTCTGCGAGCAGGCGTCCGGCCGGATCGCCAAGGTGGTCGCGGGCGGGCTGCGCTCCACGCACCTGGACCACGTCTGGATCGAGCGCTCGATGGAGGAAATGGCCCTCAAAGAGCTGCCCGTTTTGTATGACCGCCTGGGCGTTCTCGATACCATCGTGACGCTGGCACCCCTGCTGGGGCTTCTGGGCACCGTCACCGGCATGATCCATGCCTTCCACGTCGTCGGCTCGGCGGCGGGCCTGAGCAACCCCAACGCCATCACCAGCGGCGTCTCCGAGGCCCTGGTCGCCACCAGCGTCGGCCTGACCATCGCCATCGTGACGCTGCCCGCGTACAACTTCCTGACCGAGCGCGTCAAGCAGAACATCGGCGAGATGGAGCTGCGGGCGGCGCAGTTCCTCAATGTCGTCGCCGCGATGAAGCAGGAGAAAGCGCATGAAGCTGTCGCGCGGTGAGATGAAGCGGGCGCGGATCGAGATCATCCCGATGATCGACACGATCTTCTTCCTCCTCGTCTTCTTTATGATCGCCAGCCTTTCCATGGTGCCGATGTCGGCGCACAAAGTAGACCTGCCTTCCAGCGAGACCGCCTCGCTGAAGCCGCAGGAGAAGATCGTCGTCACGATCTCCAAGGAGGGCGACTTCTATGTGGACCGGGAGCGCGTGGCTGAAAGCCAGATCAAGCCGCTGGTCGCCGCCCGCGTGGGCGAGAACCCGGCCGTCGCCGTGATCATCAACTGCGACAAGGGCCAGCGCCTGGACAAATTCCAGCGCGCGTTCGACCTGATCAAGCAGGCCAACGCCGGGACCGTGATGATCGCCACCGCGCCCGAAGCGTCGGCCCAGCCTTGAAGCCTCGGAGAACGTCCACAACGCGATGAAGTTTCCCCCACGCGAGATAAAGCGGGCGCGGATCGAGATCATCCCAATGATCGACACGATCTTCTTCCTGCTGGTCTTCTTTATGATCACGAGCCTGACGATGGTCCGCATGAAGGCGATGACCGTCGCCCTGCCCCGGAACACGCCCCCCGCCGCAAGCGCCTCCGCAGGTGCGGCGTCAGAGGACCGGCAGCACCTCGTCATCCTGACCGTCAGCGACGCGGGCGGCTACTACCTGGGGACGCGCCGCGTCGCGCCCGAAACGCTGGGGGCGGCCCTCCAGACGCGGGCGACGGCGGACCCGCACGCCGTCGTGGTCCTGAACGTCGCCAAATCGCAGACGGCCCAGACGCTCATCAAGGTCATGGACGCCGTCAACCGCGTCCGCACCCCGGACGGGCAGCCCGTCACCGCCTTGATGGCGACGGAACCCATAGACCAGACCGGTCATGCCCTGACCGTGCCGCCCCTGCCGAGTGGAAACCAAGCAAGTCCATGAACAAAAAGAAGCGCATCGCCGTTGCTTACCTCGTGTCGTTTCTGATCAACGGCGTCTTCTGGCTGGTCTACGCCCGTGAGCTGCGGCAGGCTTCGGCCAGCCCATCCC
>CAXTWM010000305.1:0-6238 GCA_964247915.1 uncultured Armatimonadales bacterium
CCGCCCCCCCCCCCCCCGGCCCCCGCCCCCCCCCGGGGGGGGCCCGCCCCCCCCCCCCCCCCCCCCCCGCCGGCCGGGCGCGCGACTGCGACGCGCTCCGGCGGTCCTGCCAGACGATGGCGTTGGCGAGGGGCACGCCCGTCGCCCGGTCCCAGACGATCGTCGTTTCGCGCTGGTTGGCGATGCCAACGGCGGCGATGTCATCCAGCGTGAGGGCCTGATCCTGGAGCACCTGGATCGCGACGTTGACCTGACTGCTCCAGATGTCTTCGGGGTTGTGCTCCACCCAGCCGGGCCGGGGGAAGAGCTGGGGGAACTCCTGGCTGCGCCGGCGGACGACGCGGCCCGCGTGGTCAAAGAGGATCGCCCGCGAACTGGTCGTCCCCTGGTCCAAGGCTAGGATGTATTTCGCGGCCATCGCGCTGCTCCTTCTCCCCTGTCGGTATGTTCCCCAGAGTTGATACCCCGAAATTAAAGGCAAACCCGTGAGCCTGCTATCCCCCTGCTCCGCAAGCTGCCCCCGGCGCAGCGCCGGTCACCGTGGGAAGGTTTGGCGGGCGGGCCGGCGGCGGTAAACCTTTGCCATGAACCAGACTACTGAGGACGTGATCGCGTACCTGAACTTCCCCGAATCGGACTTCAGCACGACGCCGCTGGACGCCGAACTGCTGCAAGAGCCGGCCCTGCTGCGCGACCGGGTCGCCGCCCTGCTGGATTCGCCCCGGCCCTCGCCCGACAGCCGCGCCCTGGCGGACACGCTGCGCGGGCGGCTGGACGAGGCGGACTGGGGGGCCGTGTCGCGCGCGATGCGGGAGCGGGTCAAGCTGGCGTCCGGGTTCTTCGACCCGGTGGAGGAGAACATCCGGCAGGCGACCAAATAAGCGGCCGACGGACGGCAGGGGCGAACCTGTGTTCGCCCCTTTTTGCTTTCCGACACCTGTTTTTGCGGCCCTCGTCTGGTACAATAGCCCCATGCCGCCCATCCAGGCCATCTTCTTCGACATCGGCGATACCCTCGTCTTTGACGACCCGCCCCTGCCGGCGCGGCTGGCGATGGCGGCGCGGGGGACCGGTTCCCAGCTGGACGAGGCGCGGCTGCCGACGGCGTTCCGGGCGGGCGAGCGGTACGCCCTCGCTCGCTACCTGGAAGGCGTCCCGTGGGACGCGCCCGACTCGCTGCGCGAGGCCGTCGCGCGGGTGTGGCGGGCGCTGGACCGTCCCCCGCCGGATGATGAGGGCTGGCAGAGGCTGATCGCGGCGCTGGCCGCCGTGCCGTTCACGCGCTATGTCCACCCGGACGCCCCAGCCCTGCTGCAAGAATTAAAACGACGCGGCTTCACGGTCGGCGCGGTCTCCGATTGGGAGACGACCCTGCCCGCCCTGCTGGCCGAGTTGGGCGTCGCGCCGTATCTGGACGCCCTGGCCGTGTCGGCGACCGTCGGCGTCACCAAGCCCGATCCCCGCCTATTCCGGGAGGCGCTGCGGCAGGCGGACGTTGCCCCCGAAACCTCCCTGCACGTCGGCGACTGGTACGAACTGGATGTCGCGGGCGCGCGGGCGGCGGGGATGGGGGCGCTTTTGTTCGACCATCAGGACCGCAAGCCCGATGCCGACTGTCCGCGCGTCCAGACGTTTGACGCGCTGGCCTCATCTCTTCTGGCGCTCCCGCGCCCCGTCTAGGAACTCGCTTCATGCCCCAACAAGTCTTCGCCCCCGTCCTCGCCAATGAGGAGATCATCGCGGACCACAAAGTCCTCACCTGCGAAGCGCCCGCCATCGCCGCGCTGGCCCGGCCCGGCCACTTCGTCAACGCGCTGACGGCAGAGCGGACGGACCCGCTCCTGCGGAAGCCGTTCTCGATCTACACGGTGGACCGCGACCGGGGCCGGATCAGTTTGCTGTATTCCATCGTCGGCGCGACGACGCAAGGCATGGCGCGCAAGGCGCCGGGGGACACGCTGGACCTGGTCGGGCCGCTGGGCGGGCGCATCTTCCGGCCCGACGACCGCCCCGGCGCGACGCACGTCATGGTGGGCGGCGGCTACGGCGTCCCGCCGCTCGTCTTTCTGGCCCGCGAATTGCAGATCGCCGCCGTCGAACCCCACCTGCTCTTCATCATCGGCGCACGCCGCAAGGATTTGCTGCTGTGCCAGGCGGAGCTGACGGCGGCGGGTGTGGACGCGCGGGCGGCGACCGAGGACGGCTCGCACGGGACGCCGGGGCGGGTGACGGACGTCCTGGAGCCGGTCCTGCGTGAGCGCTCGGGGCAGCCGGTGACGGTCTACTGCTGCGGGCCGACCCCGATGATGCGTGCGGTGGGCGACCTGTGCCGGTCGCTCGGCGTTCCGTGCCAGGTGTCGGTCGAGGTGTCCATGCCCTGCGGCATCGGCGTCTGCATGGGCTGCGTGCTGGACCTGGCCGATGGCCGCCGCGTCCGCTGCTGCGTGGACGGGCCGGTCTTCGAGGCGTCGGAGGTCAAATGGTAAACACGTCTGTTAAGATCGGCAAATTAACCCTGCGGAACCCCATCGTGACGGGTTCGGGGACGTTCGGCTTCGGCAGCGAGATGGCCGGGATCGTGGACTTAAACAAGATCGGCGCGGTCGTGGTCAAGAGTACGTCCCGAGAACCCCGCCTGGGCAATCCGACGCCGCGCATCGTGGAGACTCCTTCGGGGATACTCAACGCCATCGGCCTGCAAAACGGCGGGGTAGACAACTTCATCGAGGAAAAGCTGCCGTTCCTGCGGCAGTTCGACGTGCCGGTCATCGTCAACCTCGTCGGCTATGAGGTGGCCGATTACGTCACTCTCGCCGAGCGGTTGACCGAGGCGGGCGGGGTGCATGGGCTGGAGATCAACATCTCCTGTCCCAACGTCAAGCACGGCTGCGACTTCGCCGTGGACCCGGCCCTGACGGGCGAACTCGTCCGCGCGGTGCGCCAAGTCACCGACCTGACGCTCATCACCAAGCTTTCCCCCAACGTCACGGACCTGGTCCCCATCGCCCGCGCCGCCGTGGACGCCGGCTCGGACGCGCTTTCGCTCATCAACACCCTGCTCGGCACGGCCATTGACGTCAGGAAGCGCAAATTCAAGCTCGCCAACATCACCGGCGGTCTGAGCGGCCCCGCCGTCAAGCCCGTCGCCCTGCGCTGCGTCTGGCAGGTGCATCGCGCCCTGCCGAACGTCCCCCTGATCGGCATGGGCGGCATCCTGACCGCCACCGATGCCATTGAATTCCTGCTGGCCGGAGCGACAGCGGTAGCGGTAGGCACAGCCACATTCGTGAACCCAACGGCGGTAACGGATGTGGTGGCGGGGCTGGAGAAGTATCTGACGGAGAACGGGATCGAGGACGTTAATGAGTTGGTGGGGGCGGTGGAGGGGCCATGATCGCCTTTGACTTTGACCGGGCCAAGACGCGGCGGCGGCTGACAACCTACAACGCAATCGTTTTGGGCAGTCTCGCGTTTATGCTCTTATGCTGGGACTTGTCTCTGCTGCACGTTATCAGCCGGGGCTGGGCGTGGATTCTCCTTGTCCCGATCTTGTTTATCGCCGTGCATACAACTTCGTATGCACAGTGGATCGGCGTACTTGGACGCGGCCTGAAACGGTCAGGATCTGCCGTTATCGTCAACCGTGATGGTGTTGTGGACAACGCTTCCGATTACGCGCTCGGCCAACTCACCTGGGCGGAAATCGAGAAGATGTACCCCTGGGATTGGAAGACCTGGCTGCTCGTAAACAAGCCCTCAAAAATGCCGGTACTCAGCAAAGAGCGCGGCATTGTCATCATCTTTAAAGACGAGGTTGACTTTGAACCCCGGTTTCGCGGCAAACCGTGGATCACTAGGTCGGCTTACAAGGAAAAATTGGGGCGGGGGAGAAAACGCTGGGTATTCATCCCGGATGCTCTGCTCACCGTCACCGCTGATGAGCTAATGACCCGTCTCAACGACTTTTACAGGACGCAGGTGAAGGGGCCGGTTTAGCCCGGCGCACTCACCAGCGATACCAGCATCGGGGCGATGGCGTCCAGCGTCAGGATGTGATCCACGCCGCCGGTCGCAATCGCCGTGCGCGGCATGGAGAACTGCTCGGAGCTGGCCTCGTCCTGGGCGATGGTCACGCCGCCCGCGTCTTTGACGGATTTGAGGCCCGTCGCGCCGTCCCCATCGCCGCCGGTGAGGATAACGGCGACGGCCCCCACGCCGAAGCAGGCGGCGACGGATTCGAACAGCACGTTCCCCGAGGGTCGGGAGTGGTGTACCTTCTCGGTCAGGGTGAGGGAGAGCGTCTTCTGCCGGGTCACGACGAGGTGCTGGCCGGGGGGGGCGAGGTAGACGTGGCCGGGCCGCAGGGTGTCGCCTTCCTCGGCCTGAGTGACGGGCAGGGCGATGCGCCGGGAGAGGATGTCGGCCATGAGGCTGGGCTGGCTCGGGCTGAGGTGCTGGACGACCACGAAGGGCACGGGGAAGTCGGCGGGCAGAGCGGCCAGAAGGGTGCTGATCGCTTTCAGGCCGCCGGCGGAGGCGACGAGGGCGACGATTTCAACGGCATCTCGGGGAGCGGGTTTCGGCAGCGGAACGACGAGGGTTTCCATTCGGTCTCCTCTCCCACGGCTTTTGGGCACATGAGGGACTTGTTCCGCGACGCGCAGGCGCCGTGACGGTTGATTGTAGCACATCTGCCGCCCAAACGACGCGCAGGCAGGAGAACAGGCAGAAAAGGGCCAACTGAGCACCATGCTGTCCGGCAAGCGGTTTGTGATCTGGGGCCTGTGCCGCCTGTCGGTGCGGGTGGCGCAGGCGATGACGGCGGGGCGGGCGCAGGTGACGGTGATCCGGCTGGGCGGCGAGCCGGACACGCTGCTGCCCCTGCTGGGGGAGGGGGTGCGGACGCTGGACGCCCGGACGGAGGCGGACGGCGAGACGCTGCGCGCGGCGGGGCTGGCCGAGGCCGGCGCGCTGCTCGCCCTCTCGGAGAGCGACCTGGGGAACCTCCACGCCGCCGTGGCCGCCCGCGACGCCGCCCCGCACGTCCCGGTCGTCCTGCGCGCCTTCGACCCGCTGCTGGCCGACCAATTGGAGCAGGGCTGGAACGTCCGACGCGCGTACAGCGTCTCGGCCCTGGCCGCCCCCGCCTTTGTCGCCGCCGCCTGCGGCGACACCGTGCTCCAAACCCTGCGTCTGGGCGACGGCGAGGTGCCCCTGTGCCTCCTCACGGTCCGCCCCGGATCGCCGCTGCTCGGGCTGGCCGCCGCCGAAGTCAAAAGCCGCTTCGGCTGCGCCGTCCTCGCCCGCCTCACCACCGGGCAGGACTGGCGTGCGGCGGCGGGGGACGCGGCGCGCGAGCCGCTGACGGCAGGCGAACAGGTGTTAATTGGCGGGCCGCGCGACTCGGTCCTGCGGGCCGTCACGCGCAACCGGGGCTGGCGCAAGGCGCGGCGGCGCTGGGGGAAGCGGGCCGGCAGATCGCACGCGCCGAAGCGCCCGACGCGGCTGCTGCCCACGGCGGCCCTGCTCGCCGCCGTGCTGGTCGCCTCGGTCTTCGTCTTCCGCCGCGCCCTGCGCCTCAGCCCCGTGGACGCGCTGTATTTCGTCGTCACCACGGCGACCACGACCGGCTACGGCGACATCAGCCTCCAGCACGCGCCGGACTGGCTGAAGCTCTTCGGCTGCGTCGTGATGCTGACCGGCGGGGCGCTGCTCGGCATCCTCTTTTCGTATCTGGCCGCCCTGGCGACGGCGGAGCGGCTGGACGAGACCCTGAGCCGGCGCGCGGGCCGGCTGACCGGCCATGTCGTCGTGGCGGGCCTGGGCAACCTGGGCTACCGCGTGACCCGGCAACTGACCGACCTGGGGCTGGACGTGGCCGTGCTGGACCTCGCGCCCCGCCCGCGCTTCGCCGAGACCCTGCGCGACCGCGCGCCCGTGCTGGCGGGCGACGCCTCCCTGCCGGACAATCTGGAGCGGGTCGCCATCGCCTCCGCCGCCGCGTTCCTGGCCTGCACCAATGACGACCTCGCCAACATCCAGGCCTGCCTGTACGCCCGACGCCTCAGCCCCAAGATCACCACAGTCGCGCGCATCTTTGACGACACGCTGGCCGAGCAGCTTCCGCACGCCTTCGCCATTGACCGCGCCCTGTCCGCGTCGGTGGCCGCGCCGACGAAGGCGCTGACGGCGGCCGCCGACGAGCTGGCCCTGCGCCCGCTGGCGCTGGGCGGTCTGG
>CAXTWM010000306.1:0-6219 GCA_964247915.1 uncultured Armatimonadales bacterium
CGCAACGATGCGCGATGAACTGGGCGGCAAGGGCGCCAACCTTTGCGAGATGAGCGGCGGCGGTCGGTAGTAGCACTATGCCTGACGAGCGCCCTTTGGCGGAAGACT
Organism: uncultured Armatimonadales bacterium; assembly: GCA_964247915.1. Lineage (GTDB taxonomy): Bacteria > Armatimonadota > Armatimonadia > Armatimonadales > Capsulimonadaceae > JANXMY01. The sequence continues at coordinate 109 of CAXTWM010000306.1, forward strand.
TGGTCTCGTTCCTCGCTGACCCTAATGGGTTAAGATTGAAGGAGCCTCTGGAAGCAGAAAAGGCGGCAAAGCAGATACTTGCTTTATACGAAAGAAGTGGGCGTGAGGGAGCGACGTTCAATCTTCGTTTTGGTGATATGAGCGGTCGCCCTTTGTACTCCGTCTCTTTGTGGCCGGAACGTGGCACTCAGCCATCAGATAATGAGATAAGCGTTCGTCTCATTCAAGATTTTATCGAGGCAAACTCCGACGTATTAAAAGATCTCAATGACCCAAGATGCGGTATCGGCTTGTGGTACGATGCTAGTGAGAATGTGGTCTACCTGGACATCGTGGCACTATTGCCGGACCGCCTGGAGGCAATTAGACTGGCCGAGCTATACGACCAGATTGCTATTTTCGACTTAACCGCTTTAACCGATGTTGAAACGGGTGGCACTGGAAACAGTCCGGCAGATATGCCGCCGGTCACGAAGCGTTTGCCGAGCGTAAATTCGAAGGCAGATGAGGAATTCTAATGGAAGCATATGCGGAGAGGCGAGAAACGACGATCAATGCTCAGTTAGTAGGCATACTGCTTGGTGATCCACCAAGAGTAAACCTGGTGACTCACGCATCAGGGCGGAACGGCACTAAGCGCCACTTTACGCGGCAAGTCTCGATACCGGATAGCAACCTGTTTGTGAGACTGAAACAGGAAGCAAGCGTGGGAGATTCCCTCCGTGTCACTGTTGTCAGTGAGTATCGTGAAGCAGGAAGCATCACCTATTTAACTGACTTCAAAAAGGCGTCCGATGTTGAGCAGGAGCCGACGGTCAAGAACGGGACGATCAACATCGTCCCGAACGCCATCACGCCAATCACCATCCCGCTCGTGCGGGACTCAAATGCGAAAGTGAAACACTAGAAGCACTACGATAGAGGAGAACCGAATGTCAGACACCAAGCGCGTGTGGCTCTTTGAAGAGGGCAACGCAACGATGCGCGATGAACTGGGCGGCAAGGGCGCCAACCTTTGCGAGATGAGCAACATCGGGCTGCCCGTCCCGCCTGGATTCACCATCACGACCGACACCTGCAACGAGTATACGAAGAACGGCGGGCATTTCCCCGACGGGTTGATGGACGAGATCAAGGCCGCGTTGGCCGCCGTCGAGTCGAAGACCGGCAAGAAGCTGGGCGACGCGGGGAACCCCCTGCTGGTCTCGGTCCGGTCCGGCGCCAAGTTCTCCATGCCCGGCATGATGGACACCGTCCTCAACCTGGGCCTGAACGACGCCACCGTGGAGGGGCTGATCACGCTCACGGGCAACGAGCGGTTCGTCTATGACTCCTACCGGCGCTTCCTGATGATGCTCTCGGATGTGGCCTATTCGGACGGCACCAACCACCTCGCCAAACACGACTTCGAGCACATCTTCTACGACATGAAAAAGGACCTGGGCGTCACCGACGACCTTCAGGTGAACGGCGAGCAGCTCAAGCAGCTTTGCGAGACCTACAAGGCCCACATCAAGGAGAACAGCGGGCACGAGTTCCCGCAGGACCCCATCCAGCAGCTCCAGGACTCGGTCGCCGCCGTCTGGAAGTCGTGGAACAACGACCGCGCCATCCTGTACCGCCAGCGCGAGAAGATCTCGGACGACTTGGGCACGGCGGTCAACATCCAGTCTATGGTCTTCGGCAACCAGGGCGAGGACTGCGGCACGGGCGTCGCCTTCACCCGCAACGCTTCGGACGGCACCAAGGAGGTCTTCGGCGAGTACCTGATGAACGCCCAGGGCGAGGACGTCGTCGCCGGCGTCCGCACCCCCATGCCCATCTCGCAGCTCAAGGTGCAGAACCCTGAGATGTACCGCCAGTTCGACGAGATCTGCACCCGCCTGGAGCAGCACTACAAGGACATGCAGGACATCGAGTTCACCATCGAGCACAACAAGCTGTTCATCCTGCAGTGCCGGTCCGGCAAGCGGACCGGCCCGAGCGCCGTCAAGATCGCCGTGGACCTGGTCAACGAGGGCCTGATCTCCAAGGAAACCGCCCTGGCCCGCATCAACCCCGAACTGCTAGACCAGTGCCTGCACCCGATCATCAAGCCGGGCGCCAAGTACACGCTTCTGGCTAAGGGCCTGCCCGCCGGGCCGGGCGCGGCCACGGGCGTCGCCGTCTTCGACGCCGCCCGCGCCGCCGAGATGGGCAAGGGCGGCGAAGACAAGCGCGTCATCCTGGTCCGCGCCGACACCTCCCCCGACGACCTCAAAGGGATGCTGGCCGCCGAGGGCGTTCTGACCGAGCGCGGCGGCATGACCAGTCACGCCGCACTGGTCGCGCGCGGCTTCGGCATCCCCACCGTCGCCGGCTGCTCCGACATCTCCGTCGGCCCCACCTCGTTCACGGTGAACGGCAAGACCATCAAAGAAGGCGACCCGATCTCGCTGAACGGGACGCTGGGCGAAGTGATTGACGGGACGGTGGACGTAGTGGACCCCGAGATGACCGGCGAGTTCGGCGTCCTGCTGGGCTGGGCCGACGAGGTCAAGCGCCTGGGCGTCCGCACCAACGCCGACACGCCGGAAGACGTCGCCCTCGCCATCAAGTTCGGGGCCGAGGGCGTCGGCCTGTGCCGCACGGAGCACATGTTCTTCGCCGAGGACCGCCGCCCCATCGTCCAAGCCATGATCCTGTCCGCGACCGAGGAGGAACGGCAAAAGAACCTGGACGCCCTGTTGCCGTTCCAGCGCAACGACTTCCAGGGCATCTTTGAAGCCCTGGGCGACCGCCCCGCGACGGTCCGCCTGATTGACCCGCCGCTGCACGAGTTCCTGCCCTCCATGGACGCCCTGATCGCCGAGGTAGCGACCCTCAAGGTCACGCACCCCGGCAGCCCGGAGCTTGCCGCCAAGGAAAAGATGCTCCACCAGGTCGAGGGGATGCACGAGATCAACCCCATGATGGGCCTGCGCGGCTGCCGCCTGTCCATCGTCTTCCCCGGCATCGTCGAGATGCAGACGCGGGCCATCCTGGAGGGCGCCATCGCCGCCAAGAAGAACGGCGCCCAGCCGCACCCGGAGATCATGATCCCGCTCGTCGGCCACGTCAACGAGCTGAAGGCCGTCCGCTCCAACCTGGAGCGGGTCGCGAGGCAGGTGACGGAAGCCAGCGGCGAGACCATTGACTACATGTTCGGCACCATGATCGAGATCCCGCGCGCCGCGCTGACCTCGGACCTGATCGCCGAGGAGGCCGAGTTCTTCTCGTTCGGCACCAACGACCTGACCCAGATGACCTTCGGCTTCTCCCGCGACGACTCGGACAAGTTCCTGAAGCCCTACGTCGCCCAGAAGATCCTGCCCGGCGACCCCTTCGAGTCCATCGACCAGAGCGGCGTCGGCAAGCTGATGCAGATCAGCGTGGACCTCGCCAAAAAGGTGCGCCCGAACATCAAGCTGGGCATCTGCGGCGAGCACGGCGGCGAGCCAGCCTCCGTCGCCTTCTGCCACCAGATCGGCCTGAACTACGTCTCCTGCTCCCCTTACCGCGTCCCCATCGCGCGGCTGGCGGCGGCTCAGGCCAACCTCAAAGACGGCGGCAGCAACCGAGACCGCTAGACAACCTTCCTCAAAGCCCCGCCTTGCGGCGGGGCTTTTTTCTTGACCCCTCCGTGGTATAATCTCGGCAGGCCAAAGCAACCATGCCCAGCAAACGAGCAGACCTCTGGAAGCAAACGGCTCGCGTGACTTTGGACACCGCCAAGTCCCTACAAGGCCGCGATGATTCCCGGTCGTGCGTCAGCCGCGTTTACTACGCCGCCTATCAGGCGGCGGCCTCGGTCTGCATTGCGCACGGGGATGCGACACGCTTCCCGCCCGGCTGGAACAACCCATCGCACGAACAGCTACCTGACCTCGTGCAAAACAACGGCGACTTGACTTTGCCCGCGCGGCGCACGGCGGCCCGCATCCTGCGCCTGCTGCGGAACTTCCGGGAAGACGCGGACTACCGCCCCGGTCGGACTGTGGACGCTGCCACGGTCCGAACGGCGTTGCTGACAGTCGCCACACTCTTTGAGGTTCTGGAGATGAATGACGATGAACGCTGAACCAAACGCCAACACCCTATCCCCGCACGAGGTCGCCCTGCGCGTGCGCCCCTATATAACCGGCAGGCATGTCGGCGACATCGCCCTGCGCGTGGACGACGCCCGCATCCACCTCCGCAACGGCTACTGGAACATCCCCGTCCGCCCTTCCCGCTGGCCGAACCCGCTGTTCCCCTACTACGAGACGCTGGCCGAGATCGAGGACGAGGTTCAGGAACGCGAAGGCTTGAAAGTGACCATCGCCTCCGGCGAGCCAATGACGGAGTAAAGGGAACTGACTGAGGTGATCCCTTCGTTGGATCGGCCTGAACCACGCCCTATGCTCCCTCCGCGTTTTCAGTTCTTCTTTTAGGGACCGGACATTATGAGAAATAATACTCTTGTGCAGAACAAGGCAACCGCCGCACGGAATCATAGGCTGGGAAACATCGGCGAACAATGGGCTGAGATGCTTCTGAGCCGTAACGGATTCACCAACATTGAGAACCTGAATAACAAGCGCAAAAATTATGCTTATGCCGACATCTATGCAGAGAAGGATGGTGAGCGATACGTCATCAGTGTGAAAACGCGCAACAAGATGAGGTCAGTCAGCAAAAACAGGCCAAAAGCTACTCTGAATGATTCCTATAACCTTTCCAGTTTAGGGAACCACTATGCACTTTCCAAAGTAGCCGAGGAGGTGAAGCAAGCAAAAGCTGCTTAGATTACTATCTCTGTCGAGGAAACCGTCTTCAACGCCTATTTTGGCCTTCTAGCCGACCTGAACGCCATTCCCATGACAGAAACAGCAACATCAAAATACCAATGTCTGGCCAAGAATGAGCCGCATGGGCTAGATTACTCCCAAATCGAAAACTCATATGGTGAGCGTGATGATCTTGCCGAAGATGCTATTCCCATGCGTCAGGAAGTAGATGAGTTCACTTCTGCTCACCCAATGTCACTGCTTGGGTGCAAAACGGCGGCCTGATAGAGATAGGTAACGACTACAACCCAAACTCCTTTATCCGAGCTTTGGATGAAGGCGGCATTGTTTGGCAAGGTGGGACCGACTATTCAACAATGGATGCGAACCTCGAAGCATTAGAAATCGGGATAGCGGCTTGGCTAATGAAGCAGAGCTTTAGGTGAAGTTGGAAAATGGAGTTGTCCGTCTGTTTTCCTTTGCCCCTGATTTGGAGGTCACTGTTCAGTGGATACCTTAGAACAGTACCGGATGGCGGTGGAGCGGGTGTTGACGGAGTATGCCGAGTTCCTGACGACCGACGCGGAGATTGTCTGCGAGACGGTGTTTGATCGCGGAAGTGACCGCTACCTTTTGGTGGAAGTCGGCTGGGAAGACGGGTATCGCATCTACGGCCCGCTGCTGCACATTGACGTCATCGGCGGCAAGCTCTGGATACAGCAGGACGGCACGGAGGACGGCGTGGCGGGTGAACTCGTCGCGGCGGGCGTTCCCAAGGACCGCTTCGTGCTGGGGTTCCGCGCGCCGTCTCTGCGCGTCCATTCGGGGTTTGCCGTCGCGTGAGGCATCCTTAGAAAGACCAGGAGAGCGTGGAACTGGATCATGTGGCCGTCCCGGCGCGGGACATCGCGGCTTCGGTGGCGTGGTATGTGCAGGAGCTGGGCGCCGAAGTGCTGTATCAGGACGCGACCTGGGCGTTCCTGAAGATAGGGCAGGGGAAGCTGGCGCTGGTGACGCCGACGCAGCACCCGCCGCACACGGCGGTGCGGGTGGACGAGGTGACATTAGAACAGGCGGCGACTAGGGAGGGGAAACCCGTGGACCGGCACCGGGACGGGACGAAGGGGATCTATGTCAGCGACCCGGACGGCAACCAGGTGGAGCTGATCTGCTACCCGGCGGGCGAGACGGTGTACGAAGAGCAATAGCGCGGGGAAATGGGGCTGCTGCGGGGACAAGCCAGCAGCCGATGCGCTCTCGGGGATGGGCAGGGTGGGACTGTCACCAGGCGCCAGCGGCGGCGACCTTCCAGATGGGGCGGGCG
>CAXTWM010000307.1:0-4531 GCA_964247915.1 uncultured Armatimonadales bacterium
GGCGAGGAACGAGCCGGGAGGGGTCTCCGGGTAGCCAGTGCTGCGCCGGGGGTAGGTCTCCGGGGGCCACTACGCCTTGATCAGCACGGCCTCGTTCCCGAACAGGCGCGTGGCGAGGACCAGCGACGCGGCGGCGTAGGCGAGGGAGGCGAGGAAGGCCAGCGCGATGAAGCGCGGGTCGAAGCTGCCTACCAGCGCCTGCTTGATGATCAGGGCGGCGTTCAGGACGGGAACCAGGGCCAGGGACGGGGCGATGTCCGAGGTCAGGGTCATGGACATGACGGCGGGCACCGTGATCAGGGTGAACAGCGGGCCGAGGATGGTCTGCGCCTCCTTCTGGTTGCGCGCGTAGGTCGAGACGGCCAGCAGCAGGCCGGCGAAGAGGGCGGACAGCGGCAGCAGGGCCAGCCCGATGACGCCCACCGCCGCCCCGCCCAGACGCACCCCGCCCGACGCCAGCCAGGCGAAGGCGTGCAGGCCGCTGCCGAAGGAGATCCCCATGCCTAGAATCGTCAGGACGCTGCTGAGGAGGCAGACGGCGGCGATCACGCCGAACTTGCCCAGCACGATGTCCCGGCGCGAGGCCGGCGAGACCAGCAGCGTTTCCAGCGTCCCGCGCTCCTTTTCCCCCGCCACCTGGTCGAAGGCGGCGTAGATCGTCCCGCTGAAGGCCGAGATGATGAGCAGGTAGGGCAGCAGGGACGCCAGGGCGAGCATCCCCGCGCTGCCGCCGGAAGGGATCGGCGTTTCGACGACGCGGAACGGCGCGGCGAAGCCGGGCGGCAGGCCCCGCGCGGCCAGGCGGCGGGCGACGACGGCCTGCCCCGCCGCGCCGAAGAGGGCGCGGAGGCGGGCCGCCGCCGCCTGCGAGTTCGTGTCCCCGGCGTCGTCCAGGATCTGGACGGGGGCGGTGTCCCCGGCCGCCAGCCGGGCCTCCAGGTCGGGCGGCAGGACGAGGGCGGCGTCCAGGCGGTGCGTCCGAATCCGCCGCTCGGCCTCGTCGCGCGTCGCGGGGGCCAGCCGCAGGTGCGGCGCGGACCGGAGGGCGTCGGGGACGGACGGCGGGCCGACCACGCCGACGGCGTAGGTGCGGGCCTGCGCCTTGGTCGCCTGGCCGTTGAACAGGACGCCCATGAGGGCGAACAGGGCGGGCGTGAGCAGGAGCGGGCCGATGACGACGGCCATGATGGTGCGGCGCTCGCGGAAGGTCTCGCGGAACTCCTTGCGGAAGATGGCGCCGACCAGCCCGGCGGGCCGCGCCGGCGGGCTGTGTCGAGTCTGTGCGTTGTGTCGAGTCTGTGGGGTTTGTGGGATGGTCATGGGGTCCTCGGTCGTTCGTCCGGTCTCAATACCCTGCCCTAAACGGCAGGGCTTACTCCACGGGGCTGAACCCCCGTGCTTTAGAAGGGCAAGCCCCCGCCTTCGCGGGCGAAGATAAAAACAGAGAAGCCCGTCGCAGTTCTCTTCTGCCCGCGCAGGCGGGGAGTTGCTTTACTAAAGCACGGGGGTTCAGCCCCGTGAATACTACTCGTCCGGGTCCCCCTAGACATCCGGGTTCTCCCCGATCAGGCGCAGGAAGACGCGCTCGAAGAGCTGCTCGCCGGTCCGCGCGCGCAGCTCCGCCAGCGTGCCGACCGCGACCGCCCGGCCCTGGTAGATGACCGCGATGCGCTCGCACAGGGCCTCGACCTCGCTCATGATGTGCGTCGAGAAGACCACCGTCCGGCCCTCGTCCCGGCAGCGCTTGATGAAGCGGATGATGGTGCGCGACGTCAGCACGTCCAGGCCGTTGGTCGGCTCGTCGAAGAACAAGACGGGCGGCTCGTGCAGCAGGGTCCGCACGATGGCGACGCGCTGCTTCTGGCCCGTCGAGAGCTTGTCGCAGCGGCGGTCGGCGAACCCGTGCATGTCCAGCTCGGTGAACAGCCGCTCCCGCCGCCGCGCCGCCTCGTCGGGGGCCAGGCCGTGGAGCTGGCCGAAGTAGGAGATGACCTCGCGGGGCGTCAGGCGCTCGTACAAGGCGGCGGAGTTTGAGATGTAGCCGATGGATCGGCGCACGTCCTGCGCCTGGCGGGCGACGTCGAATCCCGCCACCGTGGCCGTGCCGCCGGTCGGCTGGAGGATGGTCGCCAGCAGCCGGAGCAGGGTGGTCTTGCCGGCCCCGTTCGGGCCGAGCAGCCCGAAGATCTCGCCGGGCCGGCAGGACAGCGAGACGTCGTCCACGGCGACCACGGGGCCGCGCTTCTTGTCGGGGAAGACTTTGGACAGCCCGTGGGCCTCGATGCCGGGTGCCGGGATTGCGTGGGTTTCAGTAGCGTGGTCGGTCATGGGCGGTCCCCTCTGCGGGCGCCGGCTCTCGCGCCCGCGCTTCTGTAAGGATGAGACACGCCGCCGCCGGAAAAGTTGCGGGGGGTCGTCCTAAAACCGCAGCGACACGCCGCCGCCGTAGAACTGGACCGGGGCGTTCCCGCCCAGGCCGCGCCCCGTCTCGATGTCCAGTTGGACGTTCCTGCCGACCTGGTAGGTGAACCCGCCGTCGGCGACGGGGCTGGGGGCGCTGCCGACGGGCGCGTCGTAGTAATAGTCGCCGAACACCGACAGCGCGCTGGTCAGGGCGTAAGTGACCTGGCCCGTGGCCGTGTAGTCCGTCACCCGTCCGCCGCCCTGCGTCGGGTAGGACAGGATCAGGTTCGACTCCAGGCTCCAGCGCGCCCCCGACTTGGTCTGCCCGTTCAGGCTGAACGTCGGGTCGAGGTGGCCGCTGGACGTGACGGCAGACCGGACCGGGATGGACACGGACGGCGTGAAGGCCAGCTTGGTGTTGCCGTCCTTGCTCCCATAAAACTTGTAGCGCAGCCCGACCGCCCCGTCGCCGAAGCCCGCCGCGCCGCCGGACGGCCAGATGTAATCCGGCAGCGTCAGCCGCAGCTCGGTCCTGTCGTTCAGCCCGGCGCGGACCAGGGCCTGGGGCGCGTCCGTCGCCTGTCCGCCGCCGTTGGCCGCAGAGTCCTTCGTGCGCGCCGCGCCCATCTCAAGCTGGACCCGCCCCGGCGCCACCGTGTCGCTGCCGTTGGTGAAGCCGGGCCGGTCCGGCGTCAGCGCGTCGTCCGAGTCGGACTTGGCGGCCTGGCCTGAGCCGGACAGCCCGCCCTTGTCCGGCGGGTCGGCGGCCCAGGCGGGCGTCAGCGGCAGCCAGAGAAGGGACAGCAGCAGGAGCGCGGACAGGGCGGGCGCGGACAACAGCCGTCTTGGCTGGGTCCCCTGGAATAAATTCCAGGGCTTCGGGAGTGCAATTGTCCGAGGGTAAGGACACCGGAAAAGCTCCGGGCGGCGCGTCTTCTGTCCGCGCAGGCGGACTGTCGCTCCGTCGAAGACCCGGATTGAAATCCGGGGGAGGGAGGCCGGGGGCAAGAGGTCTGATCTGTTTCCGGTCATGGGGCTTATGACTTCTCCGTGAGGCTCAGGGTGCCGACAATGAGGCGATGCCGCGCCCGGTCCACGCGCCACAGCCACGGGTGGCTGTTCAGGACGGTCATCAGCGTGCCCGAGGTCGCGTCGGCGGTCGCGGGGGTCGGGGCGATGCTCAGGACCAGCCGGCCGTCCGGGTCCAGCCGCCAGCGCAGCGGGGCCTGGATCGGGGGGGCGCCGGCGGCGGCCCAGGAGAACGACCCGCCCCCGCCGCTCTGGAAGGTGAGCCGCAGGCGCGCGCCCTGGGCGGGGCGTGGGGGGGGGGGGGGGGGGGCGGCCCCCGCCCCGGGGGGGGGGGGGGGGGGGGGGCGGCGGCCCAGGAGACCGCCCCGCCCCGGCCGCGCGGGACGGGGCGCGGCTGGCGCGCGCCCTGGGCGGGGCGTCCGGTCGGCGCGGTTTCCCAGACGCCGACCGGGGAAGGAGGCGCGGCGCGGGCGGTCTGCGCGTAGCGGACATAGCCCCACGCGCCGAGGAGCGCCAGACCTAAGAGGCCGAGCGCCAGGGCGAAGGGAGCGTTCCCCCGCAGGCGCGGCCCGCCCGCCTCCCGGCCCGCCCCCGGCGGTTCGGGGGCCTCGGCGGCGGGGCGCGGGGCGAGCGGCGGCAGCGTGAACTGCATCGTCCGGTGCAGCGCGGCCTCGTCCGTGATGGGTGCGTCCAGCGGGGAAGCGGTCAACCCCGTCCCCAGCCCCGTGCGGAACCGGTGCCCGCAGTGCTCGCACACCTCGCGGTCCCGCCCCGTCATGGTCCGGCAGCGCGGGCAGTATTTCCCTTCGCGGGCGTTCCCGGTCGTCGGCGTCGTCATGCCGACAGTGTACCAAAGGAGGCGGGGAAAAGCAAGCCTGACCCGGCCCTGAAGGGCCGGTCTATACCCGGCTCCGCCGGTGGGCCGCCCCTTCGGGGCTACAGAAAAGGCTCAGGCTGCCGGCGGCCTGTTCCCAAGCCCCGCCCTCCGGGTCTGCCAGTGCAGAAGGGGCGGCCCATCCGAGTAGGCCCGGCCTTCAGGCCGGGTTCCGGGACGAAAAGCGGACCAGAAGAAAGGACCCCCCGCCAGGTCACAGGTGAA
>CAXTWM010000307.1:4541-6208 GCA_964247915.1 uncultured Armatimonadales bacterium
GGGGGGGGGCCGGGCGCGCCCAACCCCGCCCCCCGCCCGCCCCCCGGGCGGGGCCGCGCCCCCCCCCCTCGGTCTGCGTCCGGCGCGGGCCTACTTGCTCAGGCCGACCGGGTCGGTCGTGCCGAACACGTTCTTGGTCCAGACGTTGACGCTGGGGCCGTAGTAGCCGGCGTCGCCGTAGTAGGTCACGTAGTTGTAGGTGACGTCGTCCGGGGCGGAGGCGTCGTCGCGGGCGTCGTAGATGGCGTTGTGCTGCGCCAGGTTCTGCTTCACGGTCGTGGGGCTGGACGAGTAGCCGTAAGCAACGTAGTATGCGTTGTAGGTGGCATAGTCGGACAGGTGGATGCCGATGCCCTGGTTGCCCGTCACGCTGTTGAGCGAGATCACCCCGCCGGCGTACTCGTTGAAGTAGATGCCGTCACCGGCGTTGCCGCTGATCTGGTTCAGCGAGATCTTCAGGCCGCTGTCCGCGCCGTAATAGGCGGTGCTGTACTCGGCGTAGATGCCCGTCCCGTCGTCGCTAGCGCCCCCCAGGGCGGTCCCGGTGATCACGTTGCCGGTCACGGTCGAGAAGTCGGCGTCGCTCAGGTAGATGCCGTAGCCGGTGTTGTTGGCGATCACGTTGCCCGTGACCGTCTCCGTCCCGCTCACCGTCAGCCCGTAGTAGCTGCTGTCGTGGACGTAGTTGAAGGACACGACCGTGGGGGCGGGGTTCGGGTACTTGGGGTCGTTGACGCTGGGGTCATAGGTGTAGGCGGCGTCCGTGACGGCGAGGCCGTCACTCGAGTCGTTGCCGGACACGGTGACGCCGATGCCGGTCACGTCCAGGCCGTAGCCGCCGTTGCCGGTGGTCCTGTTGCCGGCCGCCACCACGGACGCGCCCTCGATGAAAGCGCCGTCGCCGCTGTTGGCCGTCAGCGTGTTGCCGACGACCTGGAAGCCCTTGGTGTAGGTGCCGTTGTAGGCGTAGGGGTTGCCGGTGTAGCCGACGATCTCCAGCCCCTCGCCGTTCTTGCGGAGCGTGTTGCCGCTGACCGTGATGTCGCTGGGGCCGACGCCGCCGGACCCGAACGCGGCGATCCCGATGCCCGTCCCCCCCTGGAGCGAGCCGGCGAAGCCCTGGACGGTCATGCCGCTGACGGTGACGTGGTCGGCGCGGATGTCAATGCCATTGGGGTAGACGGTGTAAGGCTGGAAGGGAGGTTGCTGGGGGACCAGCTTACCCAGCGCGGAGCCGTCAATGACCGGGCCGCCCTTGCCTTGCAGGGTGACGTGGGGCGTGGTGATGGTGACGGCCTCGCTGTAGACGCCGCCCTTGGCCGAGACCATCACGGTGTCATACGGCTTGGCCGCGTTGAGGGCGGCCTGGATGGTCGGGTAGGCTTTGGAGGGGACTTGCAGGGTGCCCGCTGCGGCGGGCAGGGCGGACGCGGCCAGGCCGGCGGCGGCCAGAACCAGGGAGGTGGAAAGACGCATGAAAGACTCCTGAGGTGTTTGGTAGTACGCGGTTTGTATTGCGTGGAAGCATTCAGTTGAATGCCTAATGTAGTATAACACGGAAAACCGTGATTCTCACGCTCGCCTGCCTTTATTTTCATGCGTAATTTTGCCGGTTTTCATGCACCGGGACCTGCCCCGGCGCTCGCAACGCGGCAGGTCCCTCTCAC
>CAXTWM010000308.1:0-6204 GCA_964247915.1 uncultured Armatimonadales bacterium
GTCTTCGGGAGAGCCGGTGGGGCTTTGGGCGGCGGCCTTGCCCCCCAAGGGGCGGGAGCGCTGGCACGGGGTTTCCCAGGCGCTGGCCCCCTTCTTCCTCATCGCCCTGCGGCAGACGCTCTGGCGCGACGAGGTCGCCGCCGCCCAGGCGCAGGTGGAGCGGCGCATCCGCGAGGTCGCCACCGTCTACGACATCGGCCAGGCGATGGACAAGGTGGAGATCGACCGGCTGCTGGACATGATCACCGAGAAGGCGGCGGCGGTCATGGAGGCCCAGGCCTGCTCGCTCCTGCTCAAGCTGCCCGAATCCAACTCGCTGGTCATCGCCGCCTCCCACGGCCTGCCCGACGACGTCGTGGAGAACGCCCGCATCTTCGTCGGCAGCAGCATCGCGGGCCGCGTGGTCGAGACGGGCGAGCCGCTCCTGCTGAACTCGCTGGCGGACGACCCCCGGTTCCACGGGTCCGGGGTCCACAGCGTCCCCGATGTCTCGTCCTCGATCTGCATGCCGATGAAGAACGAGGACGGCGCGGTGCAGGGGGTGCTGTGCATCCGCCGCCGGGGCGGGGCCGCGTTCTTCACCGAGGAGGACCTGCGGCTGTTCTCCATCTTCGCGACGCAGGCGGGCCTGGCGATCAACAACGCCCAGCTCTACGCGCGCCTCAGCCACAAGCTGCAGGAGCTGTCCACGCTGGCCGCGCTGACCGAGACGATCACCTCCACGCTGGACTTGGACCAGGTGCTCAACCAGGTCGCGGACAACATCGTCGACGTCGTCCACTTCGACCGCTGCCGGATCTACCTGCTGGACATGGAGACGGGCCGCTTCTCGCCGCGCATCGTGCGCGGCTTCCGCCGCGCCGCGCCCGACGACCCCGACGCCGAGGTCGGCATGGGCGAGGGCGTGATCGGCATGGTGGCGCAGCGGCAGACGCCGCTGCTGGTGGAGAACACCGCCCACACGCGGGCGCGCGAGCGGGACTACGGGCGGGCGCTGGAGATGGAGGCGTTCTACGCCCAGCCGGTCGTCGCGCGCGGGCGCTGCATCGGCGTGGTCGTCGTTTCCAACACCGGCCCGCAGCGCCCCATCGCCCGCGCCGACATCGAGCTGCTCTCGACGTTCGTCCACCAGGCCGGCATCGCCATCGAGAACGCGCGCATCATCGCCGGGCAGGAGAAGCGCTACGCCGAGCTGACCACGCTGTACGAGGTCAGCAAGACTCTGGCGGCGACCTCGGGCGTCCAGAAGGCCGCCCAGACCGTCAACGACCTGGCGACCCAGATCACCGACAGCGACGCGGGCCTGCTGCTCCTCTTCGACGCCTCACAGGAAGGCCTGAGCGCGCTGCACTGGCGCGGCGTTTCGGACGTCCTGGGCAGGCAGCTCCGCTCCTTCATCACCCCCGTCCCCGTCTCGGGCGGGGCGCGCGCCCTGCGGGCGCCGCGCCTGCTGACGGCGGGCGGGGCCGAGGAGGTCTTCGGGCCGGAGTGGCGGCCCGTCTTCGAAGCCTTCCTGACGCGCCACCGCGCCACCGCCCTGGTGCCCCTGGTGGTGGACGACGCCGCCGTCGGCTTCCTCATCCTGGGCAAGCACGGCACGGACTACGGCGACCAGGAGCTGAAGCTGATCGCCGTCGCCTCCTCGCAGGCGGCCACCGTGCTCCGCAGCGCCTCGTCCTACGAGCGGCGCATCGGCCAGCGCGACCTGGAGCTGTCCGCCGTCTACGAGCTGATGCGGAAGGTCCGGTCGGCGACGACCCTGGAGGAAGCCCTGTCGTCCATCCTGGACATCGTCGCCAGCCTGGTCTGGAGCGACGAATCCTCGCTGCTAACCGTAGACGAGGGCGGGCTGACCATGACGGTGCGGGCGGCGCGGGGCGAGCGGGCCGACGAGAGCGTCGGGCGGGAAACGCTGACTCTGGCCGGGGACAGCATTGCCGCCCGCGCCCTGCGCGCCCGGACGGGCCTGATCGCCTCGGACGTCCCGACCGGCGCCCCCCGCTCGCACTCGCGCATGGCGATCCCGCTCGTCGTCGCCGACGAGCTGATCGGCGTCCTGATGATGGAAAGCCGGACGCCGGACCTCTACACCGAGGACAGCGTCATGATGCTGCACCTGGTCGCCTCGCAGGCGGCCACCATCTACCGCGAGATGACGTCGCTGCGCAACCTGACCCGCTACACCGACAACATCCTGCGCTCCATCGCGGCGGGCGTCATCACGGTGGACAAGCACGGCCACATCGTCACCTGGAACAAGCGGGCCGAGGAGATCGTCAGCCTGCGCGCGGGCCAGGTCATCGGCCGGCACTACCGCGAGTTCATCAAGATGCTCCAGCTCGACCAGGCCGTGCGGGAGGAGACCCTGCGGATGGTGGAGATGACCGCCCAGACGGGCAAGGTCTTCACCCGCAACCAGCTCTGCTACCCCGGCCCGCAGGGCGAGGAGATCTACATCAACCTGAGCGCGTCCCAGCTCCGCAGCGAGTCGGGGGACCCGCTGGGCGTCGTGGTGATCTTCGAGGACGTCACCAACGAGGTGGAGATGAAGGAGGAGGTGGAGCGCGTCTCGAAGCTGGCCGAGACCGGGCAGCTCGCCGCCAACATCGCCCACGAGCTCCGCAACCCGCTTTCCTCCATCAAGGGCGCGGCCCAGCTCCTGCGCCGGGGCCTGCCCGCCGACGTCCTCGCCGAGCACGGCGAGTTCCTGGACATGATCGTCCAGGAGGTCAACGGCCTGGACCGGATCGCGACGGAGTTTCTGGAGTTCTCCCGCGTGACTCCGCCCGAGATGCGCCCCGTGAGCGTCAACGCCCTGCTGGCCCGGATGCTCCAGTTCATGAGCGCCTACCTCGCGGACCAGGAGGTCCGGGTCGTTCAGGACTTCGGGGAGGGCCTGCCGGAGATCCCCCTGGACCGCTCGCAGATCGAGCAGGTGGTCAAGAACATCGTCATCAACGCCGTCCAGGCCATGCCGCACGGCGGCGCGCTTTCCGTCGCCACGCGCTGTCCGCCGCAGGGGGACACGGTGGAGCTGCACTTCAAAGACACGGGCGTCGGCATCCCGGCGAACAAGCTGGACAAGATCTGCGCCCCGTTCTTCACGACCAAGACCAAAGGGACCGGGCTGGGGCTGGCGATCGTCCGCAAGATCGTCGAAACCCACGGGGGCCGGCTGGTGATCCGCAGCACGCCCGGCGAGGGGTCCACGTTCACGATCCAGCTCCCGGTCTGCCCCACGCCCGCCGGCATGGTGCCGCCGTCGCGGACCGAGATCACCGACCAGCGCAGCGACCAGCCGGGGCAGATTTACGAGGCCTGGGCCGTTTACTCGGCCTGAGAGGCAAAGGACACGCAGTATGGCAGTAGAATCCGCGCCCGCATCATCGAATCCGGCATCATCGAAAACCAAGACGCTCCTGATCGCCGACGACGAACCCAACATCCGCCGCGTCCTGCAAGCGATCTTCATCAAGGACGGCTACGAGGTCCACGTCGCCGAGAACGGCGTCAAGGCGCTGGAGTGGGCGTCCGCCAACCCGGTCACGCTGCTGATCACCGACCTGATCATGCCGGACATGAACGGCGTCGAATTGATCCAGAAGGTCAAGCAGCGCCACCCCAGCGCGGTCGCCATCGTGATCACGGCCTACGCGACGATCAAGACCTGCGTGGACGCGATGCGCTACGGCGCCTCGGACTACATCACCAAGCCCTTCGACATGGACGAGATCCGGGCGGTCGTCAAGCGGGCCGTGTCGCGCGCGGCGGAATCGCAGGCTACGGCGGGGGGCGCGGCCAAGCCGGGCGGCGGGGGCGCCCCGTCCCTGCTCGCCAACGCCGTTTCCCCCGCCATGCAGGAGATCATGACCACGATCGGCCGGGCGGCAGGCTCGCGCGCCACCGTCCTGATCCGGGGCGAGAGCGGGACCGGCAAGGAGCTGGTCGCCCGCGCCCTGCACGAGCAGTCCGACCGCGCGGGCGGCCCCTTCGTCCCCATTTCGTGTGCCGCCCTCTCCGAGACCCTGCTGGAGAGCGAGCTGTTCGGTCACGAGAAGAACGCCTTCACGGGGGCGGCGGCGGAGAAGAAGGGCCGGTTCGAGCTGGCGCACGGCGGGACGCTGTTTCTGGACGAGATCGGGGACATCTCCCCCTCGGTGCAGGTGAAGCTGCTGCGCGTGTTGCAGCAGCGCGAGTTCGAGCGCGTCGGCGGGACCAAGACGATCAAGGTGGACGTGCGGGTCGTCGCCGCCACCAACAGCGACCTGGAGCAGCTCATCAAGGACAGCAAGTTCCGCGAGGATTTGTATTACCGCCTCCAGGTCATCCAGATCACGATGCCGCCCCTGCGGAAGCGCGTCGAGGACATCCCGCTGCTGGCCGCGCAGTTCCTGCACAAGTTCAACGGCGAGAACGGGACGTCGGTCGAGGCGTTCTCGTCCGAAGCCATGATGCACCTGCTGTCCCACCCCTGGCCCGGCAACGTCCGCGAGCTGGAAAACGTCGTGGAGCGCTGCGTCGTCATGGCCGACCCCCACGCCGCCGTTCTGGACGCCGCCCTGCTGCCCTCCGTCATCCGCGACGGGCGTCTAGGTTAGGCGGCGGCGACCGCCTGGGTGTCCATTTTCGTACCGTCGTTTTCCAAGCAGGCCGTAATTCCGGTCGCGCGGAACGTATGATTGCAGGCCGTCAGCAGTGAGCGTGTTCGTCCTGCCCTAGCCGTCCTCCCCAGGGGATGCTTACCCCCGCTGCCGATGCCGGCGGCTTCTTTGTAGGCGCGCATGTTTCATCCAGACTACTCATTCTGTTGCGGTTGCTGCTTTCCGTTTGTCAGGCTGAACCGGTTTAGGTTAAAGGTGACACCCCGCCAGGGCCAGGCAGAACATCGCGAACCCTAGAAGCAGGGCGCGGGGGACGATTACCGAGTCCCACCGCTGTTGCAGGCGGCGTGCATTTGGGGGAGCCTCTCCGCCCGCCGACATCTGGCGGGCCGCCTCCGTGAGCCGCGCGTTGATTGGCTTGGCAACGCTTAGGTACAGAGACAAGTGGATCACCAGGGCAGCGAAAGCGGCCAGCGCGAGGCCGCTGGCGGCTGTCCCCAGGTGTGCCGCGAAGACTAGCCCTAACGTAGAAAACATTCCCGTGACGGCGAAGAGAGGCATCCGCACGTCGGCATACTCGTGCAGCCTCCCCATCACGTCCGTCAGGCTGGCATCAGCAGTCTGTCCGAGCGCCTTTCGCCCGATAGCGGCAAAGAACACATCGGTGCCGTATGCCACGCCGACGCCGAGTGTGGCGAGGGTGATCAGGGTGTGAGTGAGGGTCGTCAAGATCAGTGGTGTTGGGGTCATGGCCGTGTCCCTTCCGAATGCGAAGTGGCAGGTGGGCGAATGCCGAGCCGTGAGGACGCGCGAACCGAAGAAGAGTCTGCCGAAAAAGAGGCATTTGAGTTTTTCTTCGCGAGATCGTGCAAGGCCGCCTCGATGGCCGGGAACGAGAACTTGAAGCCGCTGTCGAGCGCCTTGCGGGGCACGGCACGGTGGCTGTCCAGGAACAGGTCGGCCCGCTCGCCGTACATCAGGCGCAGCGCGAAGGGCGGCATGGGGAGTACCGCAGGCTTGTTCAAAGCGTGACCGAACGCACGGGCGAACTCACGCTGCGTGACCGGGTTCGGTGCGGCGAACACGACCGGGCCGGACAATTCCGCGTGGTCGAGGACGTGCAGGGCGAGGCGCACGTCGTCGTCCACATGAATCCAGGACACCCAGGTCTTCGGGCGCCCCAGGGTGCCCCCGAAGCCGCGCCGGAAGACGGGCAGGAGGGTGGCGAAGGTGCTCCCCTCGCGCCCCAAGACGAGGCCGTGCCGCATCAGGACGACCCGGACGCCGAGCGGCGCGGCATCGAGGGCGGCAGCCTCCCACTGCTGGCCCATCTCGGCGAGGAAGCCGTGTCCGGGGCCGATGGTCTCCTCCGTGACCAGGTCGCCGGTGTCCCCGCCGTACTCCACGGCCGACGAGGAAAGGAAGGTCTTGACGCTGTTCTGCGTCTGCCGGATGCCCCCGATAATCGAGCGGACGGCCTGGATGCGGATGGCAGCCAGTTCCCGCTTGCGCGCGTCCGTCCAGGGCTGCGCGAAAATGGGCGGGCCGACGAGGTTGACGACGGCATCGGCCCCATGCAGGGGCGCGGCGGGGTCGCTCGCCT
>CAXTWM010000309.1:0-6198 GCA_964247915.1 uncultured Armatimonadales bacterium
GCCCCCAATTCTGGGGCAGCCGGAGAAGACTCGTTCCTGCCGCCCCCCCAATTCTGGGGGGGCTTTTCCTCTGCCTGCTGCCCGGCTGCTCCCCCCACACGACAGCCGCACACGCCGCGCCGCCCGCGCCCGTCCTGTCCGGCGGGGATGCCCTCGCCCCCGGCGTCGTCCACCGCGCCATCCCGCTGGCTGCGGATACGGGCATAGATCTCATTGATGTTGATCTTAATCGGGCGGGGGCGCGGTGGACGATTCAGACGCGCGGCATCCAGATGGCGAACGGGCGCGTCGTCGGCCAGGCGTGGACGCCGCGCGACTGGCTGACCCGGCTGGGTGGTCTGGCCGCCGTCAACGGGGGCTACTTCGGTGTGGAAGACGCGCGGGGGCGCAAGGAGTTCGTCGGCCTTCTGGTGCAGAAGGGCCGCGTCCGGCACGCCGCGCCGCCGCTGCACGGCGAGGGTAGCCCGACCATTCGCCGGGGCCAGTACGTCCGCAGCGCGTTCGGCCTGACAGTAAGGGGAACGCCTGGTATCGCCTGGGCGGCCACGGACGCGGGGCGTCCGCAGTCCCTCCACACATACGCCGGCCCCATGAGCGGCCCTGGGGCTGCCTGGCGTGTCGCCCAAGCCGTCGGCTGCGGCCCGACCCTGATCTCACGAGGCAGGATCATCGTGACCCAATACCAGGAGCGACTCGTGAGTCCCGGCCCCAGGCCGCGTACCTTCGTCGCGTATGACGCCGTGGACGGCAGGCCGAGGCACCTGCTCGTCGGCACGACTTCGGGGGCGGAGTTCCACGCCCTCGCCGCCTTCCTCGCCGCTTACTTCCCGCGCTACGATGGCACACACGCCGAGGCCGCCATGTGCCTGGACGGCGGCGCCTCCACGCAGATGACCTACCGGCTGGGCGGCGCGCTCCAGTCGCCGCGCGAAACGGGCATCACCGTCCCCGACGCGCTTGTTCTGATGCCACGGTAGTTGATTGCACCCGTTGGGTGTGTTTGGAGCGTTCCATGCGTTTCTGGCTGCTTCTCGCTGTCGGGTTGCTGTGGGGTGATGTTCCCGCACAGGCTGGAACTCGCGACTTCCACTCCCCTGATGGCCGTTACATCGCCTCCGTCACTTCCCTGCCTCCTAATGCCGATGGTGACAATGGAGAGGGAATCGTGACAGTCTCCCGCAGCGGAAAGCGGCCGTGCATCCGCCGCAGTTTCGCCTCCGGGGATGGCGAACACGGGGAAGTAATCGAGCGCGTCGCCTGGACGCCCGACTCCTACTTTTTTGTCCTCACGACATTCAGTTCCGGCGGGCACTCTGCCTGGCACCACTGGACGTTCGTTTGGAGTCGGCGCGACAACAAGATACACAGCTTTGACGATGCCTGTCAGTGTACCGTCACGGCTTCCTTCCAGGTGAGATGGCCGGACATCCTCTCAACCCGTATGCTGGATGTTCACGCGCCCGAAGATAAAGATGCCACCAGTCCGGGAGTGCCGATTGTGGTGCGCCTCAGCCGTGTGCGGTGGAAGCCCGGCATCGGGATGGACCGGTAGGTTGTCAACGGCTGCCCGTCTGGGGTACAATTCGTCCTTGCAGGGAGGAACGTAGCGAATGCGCCGGTACAAGACGATCGTGACCGACTATGAGGGGATGCAGGGCGTCCTGGACACGCACGCCGAACAGGGTTGGCTCCTGTTCTCCGTGACGCCGGATACCTGGCGACGCACCGTTTCGGAAACGGACGGGATGGATCAGTCGCCGTTTGAAGAACTGGACTCGAACAGCCGCGCCATGCGTGAATACTCCGCTTCCTACTACCTGCTCGTCTTTCAGCGCGAGGAGCGGCTGGAGGAGCGGGATAGCTACGCCGCCGCGCAGGAGCCGCTGCCGCTGGCCGCGTCCATGCCGGGCTTTGAGGGATGACTAAACCCCGGTGCAAGCACCGGGGTTCGGTCCTATCGCGGCAGGTCCGTCCCGCAGTTGGGGCAGAAGACGAAGGCGCGGTAAGGGATGTCTGTTTTGCAGTTCGGGCAGGTCCGGGCGTCGTCTCGCGGCGTGTCCTGGAAGGCTTCCACGGTCGGCGTCGGTGCCTCGGACATCTTGGCGTAGTTCCCCTTCAGGATGTTCGCGTACTCGTCGCCCTTCGCCCAGGCGTCGATCTCCATCGCGCGCACGGCGGGGAACGGGTGCGTCGTGTGCAGCGTCTGTCCCATCTTGAAAAATGAATTCAAGGCGTCCTTCCCCATCTCCTCATAGTCCCGCCCCTGCTGCAAGAAGGCGTCCTTGTCCATCTGCGCGTACAGCCTGCGCGATCCGCCCGCCAGCTTCATCTCGGTGTTCAGGACCGTCGTGATGTCCTGCGAGACCAGCAGGCCGGCCCGGTCCGCCGTCAGCTCGCTCTGCCGATACCAGTGGAAGAAGGCGTAGAACAGGCCCATCCCCATGCCCTGAGCCAGCCCGAACGTCCTGCCCCCCAGGCGCATCAGCAGGTTCGCCAGGAACTCGGCGATCTGGCGGTACAGGACATGGCCCGCCTTGATGTGCCCCAGCTCGTGCCCCAGCACGACCCGCCACTCGTCCTCGTCCAGCAGATCAATCAGGCCCGAATACAGGACGATGATCGGCGACTCGACGCAGAACGTGAAGGCGTTCGCCAGGGGCCGCTGGTCAATGAAGAGCTGCGGGACCGGCATGTCCAGGATGGCGCAGGACTCGACCAGCAGGGCGTACAGGTCGCGGCACTGGTTCCGGTCCACGCGCACCGTGTCCGAGAGGCAGTACAGTCGTCCCGCGCGGTCACCGCCGTACTCGTTGAACTTGCGGAAGACCCAGTCAATGCCGGGCGCTTTCCGCAGGGCGGCGAGGGTGGCGCGGTCGGTCGGGTGCTCAAAGGCCGTGGACGAGAGGCCGGGGAACCGCTGACGGTCGGACATGGGGGTGCTCCTTTATCTAGGGCAATGGCCGCTGGCGGACTTGATTTTCGTCGAGAATGGTGAAGTTATCTTCCAGCGAAATCAAGACATTGGAGAGAACAACCATTAGACGCCTTGCCGCCTCTTCAGGGCTGGTAGTAGCGAAGCGCATGTACACAATGCCCACAGGGGCAGGCAGTCTCCGCCGAAATATTAACTCGCCGTAATCGCGATCAAAGGTCAGAATAATGCGCCCTTCATGGACTGCCCGTGTCAAAACCGTTGTATCATCTACACCCGGCGAGTCTTCAATGATGGCGGCCACTTCGTAGCCTGCGGCGCGGAGGAGGCTGATACTGGGAACCGGGAAGTTCTCGTTGGCGAGGAACCTGCTCATGGAGAACCCACGAGTGTGTAAAGTTTTCCTTCCTGAACGCTTTCGGCGGCGAAGGCATGAACCGCCCGCAGTGCTTCGGGCGTGAGCGTCGGGTAACTCTCGAGAATCTGCGCCTCGGTCCAGCCCGCGGCGTAAAGGCCGAGCAGGAACTCGACCGCCAGGCGCGTCCCTTTGACGACGGGTTTACCGACTAAAATCTTCGGGTCACTGTGGATATACGGCTGCCAGTCCATAAAGGTTACTCCTTTTCCAGCGAAATGGCAACGATCTTGATGTTCCGGTCGTTCGGCAGGGTCAGGCCGGTCAGCTTCCGGCCCGTGTCCAGTCGTAGCGTATAGTCGCCCAGAGTCGTGGCGAGGGGCTTGATGCCCGTCTCGGTATAGCGATAGGCGGCGGCAAACGCGGGGGTCACGCCCGCGCCGACGGGGGCGGTGCCCCAGTCCGCGACGGGGACGGAGAGCGTCTGGGCGTCGCCGCCGAATTGCAGGCCAAAATTGGCCGGCACCGACGTTCCGCCGCTGGCGGCGGCAAGGAGGTGGAGCGCCTTGTACCGGCCGCCGGGGATGCTGATCGTCTGGCCGTTACAGGCGACGACGTTCGGCAGGCCCTCATGGACGACGGGGTACAGGAACGAGATGGCATGATTGGAGGTCCCGTCCGCGCCGGTCTGGGCCGTGTAGTAGCCGGAAGGGTACAGGGGCGGGCCGGGCTTGCCCGCCGCGAAAGGATTGCCCTCGACTTCCGCCGTGCCGTCCGGCGGCAGCATCTCGGCGGGGAGTGTCGCGCCGCGCCCGTCAAACCCGCCCGTCTTGGAAACACCGCCGGAGGCGATGCCGACGGTGTTGAACGACTTGCTCAGGTCCACGGGCACGACCGAGGCGCCTTTGCCGCCGACGTTGATCAGGGCTTGCAGCGTATCGTCCCCGCGTGAGGCGGGCAGCGTGGACTGCCACGGGCCGTCACCCACGCGCACGTCCCAGACGAGGGCGTAGTGGCCCGGCGTCTTCGGCGCGCGGAAGGTCGTCGTGATGTCGCCGTCGGTGGCGGCGGGCGGCAGGTCTTTGGTCAGCGCGCCGACCGGCCCGCCCTCCCACTGCATCTCCGTCCCGTCCAGGTAGTACCAGTGGTAGCCGATGCGCGTCCGGTCCTTCGTCAGAGTCCCCGAACCCTGGTTCTGGACGGCGAGGTGGGCTGTCTCCTCCTTGCCGGCGTCCACGGTGCGGGGAAAGTCGGCGAGGATAAAGGCCGCGCCGGGGAGGGCGGCGGCGACGGTCAGGGTCTCGTCATACGTCCCCGCCACGGCGGAGCCGAGCGCGTCGGGCCGGACGAACCAGTGCAGGCGGTACGCGCCGGGCGCGAGCGGCCTGCCCCCGGCGTCCACGGTCGGTACGGAGAGGGACACGGCGGCGATCTGGCCGGGCGCAATAGGGGCCGGGTTGGTGGGATTGGGATCGAGCGGCTTGGCCCCCTCGGCGACTGTCTTAGGCTCAGTCCCGTCCGGTTCCACGGTCTGAATCTTGTAGCCCAGCGTGTAGCCGACGGGCCACGCGGAAGCGCCATCGTTACGCACCTGCACCGTCGTCTGCACCGACGTCCCGGCCTGGGCCACGCCCGGCGTCGCCGAACCGATGAAGTTTGCCGCCGTGCCGCCGACGCCCGAATCGGCCCCGATGACGGTGACGGGGACTTGCAGGGGCGTGTCGCCGGCATAGGAGAACCAGCGCTCCTGGCTCTGGACCATGTCGAAGACGAGCGTGTAGTCGCCCGGCGCCAGGTCCTCGCCGAAGTTGTTGCGGGCGACCAGCCCGACGGACAGGGTCAGCGCCTGGCCGGGGAGGACGTCCTTGCCGACTGGGATGCGCGGCGCGCTGTCGTCGAACAGCTTGCCGTTCTTGTACCAGCGCGTCGAGAGCGAGTAGCCCTCGCCCGCGCGCCAGGGCAGGGTGCCGGCGTTCTCGATTCGGATGGGGATCTGGTACAGCGTCTTGGGGTAGACCGTGCGCGGGGTCCAGTGGGCCAGATACTTGGCGTGCCAGGGCCGGACGCCGTCGTAGACGATCACGGCCGCCCTGGTGGCGTCGGCGTACTGCTCGCCGTACTGGCGCGAGGCCGCGATCTCCGTGCCGTGCCCGAAGTCGTTCCAGCTATCCACGACGACCTCTTCGGGCGTCGAGACCATCGCGACCTGCCAGGCCGTGTCATAGGTGCGCCCGCCCTGGCGCGAGACGACGCCGTCCTTGTCCACGCGGCCCGGCGAGACCGAGGCGACACTGCTGTTGTAGAACAGCCGCGCGATGGGGGTGCCGTCCGAGAGCGCCTTCTTGTCGTCCGTCCCCAGGCTCAGGTCATAAACCAGGACGCCGGCCCGGCCCGCGCCGGGGATCTCGGACAGGGCGCGGAACTCGGCGGGGACGTGCGCATAGATGAGGTCCAGGTCCGGCCGGCCCGCCGTCGCGTCCACGCCGACCAGCGGGTAATCCAGGCCCGCCGCCTTCATGTCCTTGAGGGCGGTGACAAAGGCGTCCATCTCGCGCGGCAGGAGGGCGTCGTCGGGCCGGGTCCGCAGCAGGGCGACCTCGATGCCCGCGCGGCGCATGTCCGAGAGCTGCTGGCGGTGCCACTGCGGGCGCAGGCCGGAGAACCAGGGACCGGCCCCGTTCATCGGCTGGTCGGCCAGCAGAGTCCCGCCCGCCGCGTTCCATACGTTCTGGCCCGGCGCCTTGCGCCCGTCGGCGTTGTAATCCAGGCGGTAGACGCCCATGATGTAGGCGGGCGGCTTGGGCTGGCCCAGGGTGAACGAGTCGCTGTTGACCGTCACGCCCTCCGGGGTGGCCGAACCCTGCGCTATCTGGACCGGGCGGGGACTCCCCCGGCCATGCTTGGGCCGGGG
>CAXTWM010000310.1:0-5594 GCA_964247915.1 uncultured Armatimonadales bacterium
GGGCCGGGGCGGCGATGGCGGGCTATGTCACCGGGAACGTCCTAGGCGGCTTCTGCGGGCGGTTCCTGACCGGCCTGA
The DNA here is from genome assembly GCA_964247915.1 of uncultured Armatimonadales bacterium. Taxonomy (GTDB): domain Bacteria; phylum Armatimonadota; class Armatimonadia; order Armatimonadales; family Capsulimonadaceae; genus JANXMY01. Next base: position 79 of record CAXTWM010000310.1, read on the forward strand.
TCGCGGAACATTCCGGCTGGCGGGAGGCGTTCGCCGCCCTGGCCGGGCTGAACGGGCTGGGGGCGGTCGCGGTCTGGCGCTGGCTGCCGCCCTCGCGCCGGTTCCGGCCTGAGCCGGACTGGGGCGCGTCCCTGCGGGCGATGGCGGGGCACCTGCGGAACCCGACGCTGCTGGCGACCTACGCGGTCGGGTTCAACGTCCTGTTCTCCCTGGTGGCGACGTTCACCTACATCACCTTCTACCTCGCCGCGCCGCCGTTCCGGCTGGGGACGCTGGCGCTGGGGTCGGTCTTCCTGACCTACCTGCTGGGGGCGGTCGTGACGCCGCTGGGCGGGCGCTGGATTGACCGCTTCGGGCCGCGCCTGGCGCTGGTCCTGGCGCTGGCCGTCTCGGGCGGGGGCGCCCTGCTGACGCTGACCCCGCGCCTGCCCCTGGTCGTGGCGGGGCTGGCGCTGTGCTGCTCCGGCGTGTTCGTCTGCCAGTCGGCGGCCAGCAGCTTCGTCGGGACGACGGCGGGGCGGGCGCGCTCGTCGGCGACGGGCCTGTATGTGACGTGCTACTATGCGGGCGGCAGCGCCGGGGCGACGCTGACGGGCCTGTTCTGGGCGCGCGGTGGCTGGCCCGCCTGCGTCGCGCTGGTCGTGACGGTGCAGGCATTGACGGCGATGCTGGCGCTGGCCTTCTGGCGGGAGCCGAAGCAGGATTCGGCGCGGCTTTCGCGAACAGAAGCGCCATGACACACACGACGTTCGACCCTGCGCCCCTGCGCACGCTCTTCCCCTCACTCTCCCTCACGCTGGACGGCCACCCCGCTGTGTTCTTCGACAACCCCGGCGGGACGCAGGTGCCCCAGGCGGTCATTGAGGCCGTGGCGGACTACTACCGGGGGAGCAATGCCAACGTCGGCGGGGCGTTCGCGACGAGCCGCCGGACGGACGCGGTCGTGACCGGGGCACGTCAGGCGATGGCGGACCTGCTGAACGCGCCCGGCCCCGAGACGGTCGTTTTCGGCCCCAGCATGACCGCGCTGACGTTCCACCTGGCCCGGTCGCTGGCCCACACCATCCAGCCGGGCGACGAGATCGTCGTCACCACGCTGGACCACGACGCCAACGTGGCTCCCTGGACGGATTTGGAGGCGGCGGGCGCGACGATCCAAGTCGTAGACATTCACCCCGAAGACGGAACGCTGGACATGGCCGGGCTGGAAGCCGCGCTTTCGCCCCGGACGCGGCTGGTGGCGGTGACGGCGGCCTCCAACGCCGTGGGCACGATGCCCGATGTGGCCCGCGTCATCAAAATGGCCCACCAGGCTGGGGCGCTGGTCTTTGTAGACGCCGTGCAGTTCGCCCCGCACGCGCCCGTAGATGTGCAGGCGCTGGACTGCGACTTCCTGGCGTGCTCCGCGTACAAGTTCTTCGGGCCGCACATGGGCATCCTGTACGGCAAGGCCGAATACCTGACGCGGCTGACGCCGCACAAGGTCAAACCGTCGAAAGACACCATCCCGTACCGCTGGGAGTTGGGGACGCTGAACCACGAAGGGATGGCGGGCGTCTCGGCGGCTGTGGACTATCTGGCGGGCATCGGGGAGCGGTTCGGCGGGCCGACGGGGGACCGGCGGCGGGCGCTGGCGGCGGGGATGCGGGCGATCCGCGAGTACGAACAAACCCTATCGCGGCGTCTCTTGGAGGGACTGGCGGGCATCGGCGACGTCACCGTGTATGGGCTGACGGACACGGCGCGGCTGGACGAGCGGCTGCCGACGGTCGCCTTCACCTGGCCCCGGCTCTCGCCCCGCGCGACGGCGGAAGGTCTGGCGGCGCGGGGGTTTTGCGTCTGGAGCGGTAACTATTACGCGCTGGGGCTGATGGAGCGGCTGGGCCTGGAAGGGCAGGGTGGCGCGGTCCGGGTCGGGCTGGCCCATTACAACACAGGGGAAGAAGTAGACCGGCTGATCGCCGCGCTTCAGGAGGTGCCGAAGGCCAGCGCGTAGGTGGCCTCGAACGAGCGGATGCCGGTCGTCGCGCCCAGGGCCTGCACGGCGCAGGCCCCGGCGGCGTTGGCGAAGCGGGCCGTCCGCTCCAAATCCCAGCCGCGCGCCAGGCCGCACAGGAAGCCCGCCGCCCAGCAGTCGCCCGCGCCCAGCGCGTCCACGGTGTCCACGGGAAAGGGCGGGACGCGCAGTTCGTCCCCGCCCGCCGTGCGGAGGTACGCGCCGAGGGCGCCGAGTTTCAGGCCGACCGCGCCGACGCCGCCGTCCAAAAAGACCTGGGCGATGTCGTGGGGCGTCTCACGCCCGGTCAGCAGGCGCGCTTCTTCCCAGGACGGCAGCAGAAAGTCCAGGTCGGGCAGGCAGGGGGCCAGGACGCTCATCCAGCGGCCCGTCGGGTCCCAGACCGTGTCCAGCGTCGTCGTCTTGCCCAGGGCTTTGGCCCGCTTCAAAACGGCGGCGTTGTCTGCGCCCATGTACCGGGGCATCAGGAACGGCCCGGCGACGTGGAGGATGGGGGCGGCCTCGATCTCCGGCCAGGACACGTCCCCGCTCGCGAAGACGGCGTTGGCACCGGGGTAGTGCAGGAACGTCCGCTCCCCCGCGCCGTCCACGGCCACCATCGTCGCCGCAGTCGCTGCCACCCCGTCGCGCACCAGCCCGCGCGTGCCGACGCCCTGCCGCTCCAGCGTCCCGGCCAGGAACTGCCCGAAGCCGTCCGCCCCGATCTTGCCGAGAATAGACGTCTCGACTCCCAGCTTGGCGAGGGCGAGGCTGGTGTTGGCGGCGCAGCCGCCGACGTGCAGCTCCATCCGCTCCACGGCGGCCAGCGTCCCCTTCGGCGGGAACGCCTCGATGGGCTTGCCGACGACGTCGGCCACTAAGATTCCCAGGCAGCAGACCTGTGACATTTACGGTGTTCTCCCGATAATCAGTGTACCCGATGCCGCCGGCCTTCCGAGTAGCAGGAAAACGGGGGAGGCGCGGCGTATCACCACTCCGCAGGAGACACGAGGGAAGACACATGGTAGCAGAAGAAATAGAGGCAGAGGAATGGGACGTGGAGGACGCCCTGCGGCGTCAGGACGAGGCCCTGGCGCTGCTGGAACGGCTGCGGATCGCCGAGCCTGCCGTCGCCGCCGAGCCGCACCCCGGCGGCGGGCGGCGCGAGGCGCGGCGCTGGACGGCCCCCAAGAGCATCACCGTGGAACTGCACGACGGCCTGGCCTGGCGCGCGGTGACGTGCAGTGACCTGGGCATCGGCGGCGCGCGCCTGGCCTCTGTCCCCGCCTGGCTGCAAGGCCCTGCCCCGATCCGACTGCGCGGCGCGTCCGGCCCGGCCGTGCTGGGGTTGGCCGACCTGATGTGGCGGGACGCCAAGATGGGGTCAGCGGGCCTCCAGTTCGAGTTCGGGGACCCGGAAGAGCGCGACCAGTGGACCGTCCTGCTGATTGACGCCCTTCTGGCGCGTTACGCCTTGGGATAGGACACGATGAGCGACCTGCGCGACGCGGTATTCGAGCGGTTCCCGGTCCTGGAAACGGAGCGCCTGCGCCTGCGCGAGTCACGGCCCGACGATGCCGAGGCGACCCTGGCCGTGCTCTCTTCCGAGGAGGTCTGCCGCTATTATGACCTGTCGCCGCTGGCTTTGCCCAGCGAGGCGGCGGCCCTCATCGCGGGTCGCGCGGCGGCCTTTGACCGCTGGGAGCGCATCCGCTGGGCGCTGGCGCGGCGCGAGGACGACGCTCTGATCGGCTCCTGCGGCCTGTCCCGGTGGGACGAGGAGGCCGGGCAGGCCGAACTCGGCTACGAGCTGTCGCCCGCCTGGCAGGGGCGGGGGCTGATGCGTGAAGCGCTGTCGGCGGTATTGACCTTCGGCTTCCAGCGGATGCAGCTTCAACAGGTGGAAGCGAACGTCGTGCCCGGCAACGAGCCGTCCCTGCGGCTGCTCCGGCGGCTGGGCTTTCGCGAGGTGGAGCTGCGGCGCGGGCGCGGCGTCTGGAAAGGCCAGACGCACGACCTGATCCACCACTTATTACACCAGGAGGACTGGCATGAGTAGCCGACGCTGGCTGTCCGCATTGGCGCTGCTCCTGTGCCCCCGGCCCGCACACGCGGCGGGCCACGCGCCGCCGCTGCCGCCCGTGGCGCCCCAGGTCATCACGCACGGGAGCCGTGCGGTCAAGGCCGTGGCGCTGACGTTCGACGCCTGCCAGACGCGCAAGCCGTCCGGCTACGACGCCAGGATCATCGGCATCCTGCGGGCGACGCACACGCCCGCCACCCTGGTTCTGGGCGGGCGGTGGATGGAGACGCACCCGGACGCGACGCGCTCGCTGGCCGCCGACCCGCTCTTTGAGATGGGCAACCACTCCTACCTGCACCCGCACATGACGAAGATCACCCCGGCGCAGATGCGGCAGGAGCTACAGCAGACGCAGGACGTCCAGTACCGGCTGACGGGCAGGCAGGGCGTCCTGTTCCGCCCGCCCTACGGCGAGTACGACCCCGCGCTCGTCCGCGAGGCCGCGCGGCTGGGCCTGAAAACGCTCACCTGGGAGGTGGTCACGGGCGACCCGGACCCCAACATCAAAGCCCCCGCCATTATCCGCACCGTCTTGACGCGCGCCAAGCCCGGCTCGGTCGTCATCATGCACATGAACGGTCGCGGCTGGCACACGGCGGAAGCCCTGCCCGCCGTCATCCGGGGCCTGCGGGCGCGCGGCTACCGGCTCGTGACGGTTTCGCAGCTATGAACCTGCCTACCCATACTGTTCCGATAGCACGAGAATGTTGGCTGCCGCAGAACGAAGCGCCGTCAGCGTGCTGACTGTCTCGCGCGTGCCAAGCGCCTGCTCCTCCGGGTCACTCGCTGCCAGGCCGAGGGAACGCCGCATGTTGTGCTTCAGCCAACCGCACCAATCCCCGCAGTAGGCTTGCAGCCCGTACCCGACTTCCTGGGAGGTAAGCGTCGCTTCCCGGCGATAACCCTCCAAAAAGGCTTCAAACGCGGCAACGTCCAGCACCCCGGCCGCCTGGCCGGCCCAATTCAGAGCGGCCACGACGGCTTCGACGGCGGGCTGAACGTACCCGGCGGCCTCCCAGTCGATGAGCCAGGGGGTGTGTTCGTCCGACCACAGGACGTTCTTCTGGTCGAGGTCGCCGTGGCTGATAGCCCACCCTCCCCATAATGCCTGCCGCGCCTCTTCCGACGCGCGAATCCACGCCGCGATGTCGGGGAGCGCCGCGCGCGCCTCCGGCGCCCACGCCGCCCGCCTTCGCTCGGCGTCCTCCACCAGTAGCGACCAGTCGGATTCGTCGTCAGCGTGGCCCGGCAACTCCGGCGGCTGCAACCCGTCGAAGAAGAGGGGCAGCGCATGGATGCGCCCCAAGATTTGCCCGATCCGGCGGGCCTGGTCCCGGCCCGCCGGGGCGGCGGAAAGCGCCCGCGCGTCCACCCAGGGGAAGACCATAACCGTCACCTGCCCGAGATCGTGAATCACGTCCCCCGCCGCTTCCAGAG
>CAXTWM010000310.1:5604-6126 GCA_964247915.1 uncultured Armatimonadales bacterium
CGGCCACGGGGGGGTGGTACGCGGCGGCCACGGGCGCCGCGATCCGCTCACTCAGCCGGAAGTTCGCCCGGACGTTGGGGTACTGCATGATCGTGGGGTTTAATGCCTTGACGGCGAACCTGCCCTGCGCCGTTTGGAGACGGTATACACGATGCAGCAGCCCGCCCGAGACGGGTTCCGGGGGAGCCAGTGCCTTCCCCAGCGCGTACCTACGGCACAAGGCAACCAGCGTGAGTTCGTCCATCCTCTCCTTATCGCATCAAGGGCGGCGTTCACTCAATAGGAAGTTTAGCCGCGCTTTTCTTCCAGTTCCTCCCAGCGGGCGTAAAGCGCGGCGGCCTTTTCGCGCGCGGGCGGCAGGGCGTTCCAGACCTCGCGCAGACGGGCGGCGTCGGACGCGACGGTGGGGTCTTCGAGCTGCCGCTCCAAGGCCGCGACTTCCTCCTCGGCGGCCTCGATCTTCCCCTCGATCTGGCCCAGCTCGCGCCGCTCCGCCGTGGACAGGCGGTTCGGGGCCGGGGC
>CAXTWM010000311.1:0-6111 GCA_964247915.1 uncultured Armatimonadales bacterium
CCCCCTGCGCCCGCAGGAAGTCGGACGCGAAGGCGTCGTCCTCCTCCCCCAGCCACAGCTCCAGGTCAGTCCGGGCGGGTGTGCCGCCCAGGAAGGCGATCAGGCGCAGGTTGTACTCGACGTCGTGCTGGAGCGCACGGTCGTCGAGGACGTGGGTGAACAGGCGGTCGAAGCCGCGGTTGAGGCGGCGCCGACGCGCGCTGATGGCTTCGGAAAAGCCGACGCGCCAGCGCGCGCCGCTGAAGTAGGTCAGGAAGGCCGCGTAGCTGTTATCCGCCAGGTAGCTGGGCATCAGCGCCAGGTCGAACCGGCGGCCCCGGAGGACGCGCCGCGCCAGGCGCAGCGCGCGCCACGGCAGCCGCAGCGGGCGCCAGAGCGGGCTGAGCTTCTGGTCGTAAGCCAGCGTCTCGTCCACATACGGGCACAGTTCCACCAGGCCGATGACCTCGGGCTTGACGATTAGGGTGATCCGCGCGTCGGGCAGCAGCCGGCGCAGCTCGCGCAAAAAGGGCGTCAGCATCACCACGTCGCCGATCTCGAACAGGTGGACCACCAGCACCCGCTCGATTTGGGCGAGATCGGGCGGGCCGCCGGGGGCGGGGGGCCGGCCCGGCAGGAGTCGCCCCAGCGCCAGGGCCGCCCCGACCTGGGCGCCGATCACGCGGGACAAGGACCAGGCGGCGGCCCCGCGCGCCGAAGACTTCAAACGTGCGGTCGCACTCACTGTCCGGCGTCCTGTTCCCGCAGCCAGTCCACCGTCAGGTCCGTCCCCTGCTGCTGCGTGTACGGCAGGGGGCCGCAGATCGCCCGCAGCGGCTCCATGTCCTGCGGCGTGTCGGTCAGCAGGTTGCGGAGCCGGTAGGAGGTCATCGGGACGCGCTTCAGGCCCAGCGTCTTCGCCAGGTCGCCCGCGAGGGCCGCCGCCCGGAGAACGCCCACGGGCACCTGGCGGATCGGCGGGGCGTCCCACGCCCGGCGGATCATGGCCGCCCACTCGCTGACCACGACCGGCTCGTAGTCGGCCATATACAGGACGCGCCGGTGGATTTGCTCCGGCGGGCAGATCGCCAGCCGCGCGAACTGGAAGATGGCGTTGCCGACGTAGCCAAAGGATTTATGCACCCGGAAGCCCCGCGCCTCGACGTAGCGCCCGTGCCGGACCCGCCCGAAGAATTCGCGGTAGGGCGCCTGGAACCACGGCCCCCAGATCGAGGTCGGGCGCAACAGGGTCCAGGTGAAGTCGTCCCCCGCCGTCGTCCGCACGATCTGCTCGCCGATCACCTTGCTTTCCCCGTAGGCGTTCGGCGGGCAGTAGTCTTCGTCCGTCTTGGGCCGGTAGCCCGGCGTGCAGACGAGCTGCGAGGACACGAACAGGACGCGCGACGCCCCGCCGGCGCGGGCGGCCGCGACGGTGTTCTCCACGCCCACGGTGTTGGCGTCGTAGTCAGAAACCACCCCCCCTTCCAGGTCGGCGCGGGCGGCCAGGTGGAAAAAGCAGTCGGGCCGGAAGGCGGCGGCGGCGGCGACGTAAGCCGCCCGGTCCCGGATGTCGAGCGCCTGCCAGCAGTCCCGGTGCCCCGGATCGGCGGGGGGCTGGAGGTCCAGATTCAGGACGTCGGCCTTTTCGCCCAGCCAGTGCTGGATCAGGTTGGTCCCGATGAAGCCGGACCCGCCCGTGATGAGGATTCTTGTCATTCGGTGAACATCATACCCTAATGCGAGGGGGTTTACTGCGGGGGCGGCGGTCTACGGCCCCCCCATGACCAGGCAGGCCAGCGATGTTCCGGCGATCCGCCGCAGGCCCCGGAAGGTCGGCTCTCCGGCCGCCAGCTCGTCCAGCGCCCGCGTTACCCCCTCCCACTCCCCGTAATCGTGCCAGAGGATGACCTTCGTACCGCCTCCCCGGCGCAGCAGTTTCAGGGCCGCCCGTGAGTCGCTCAGGACGTATTCATAGGTATGGGAAGCGTCAATAAAAACAAAGTCCATCGTCTGGAAGTAGGGGAAAAGTCAAAGGTCGCCGAATCCCCATAAAGCTGGACGATCTTGCCCTCGCAGTCCGTCCCCCGATAGCGCGACCCGGAGACGTCCTTCTTGATATAGGTCTTATCCCCGGCGGCCAGCGGCAGTTCGGCGTCCCCCAGCCCGGCGCGGGGCAGGTCCAGGGTGAAGACTTCCGCGTCCGGCGGGCTGTTCGCGGCCAGGTTCAACGTCGTCCGTCCGTCGAAGGTGCCCACCTCCATCAGCCGGCGCGGGCCGTGCCTCCGTACCAGTCTGACGATGGCAAGCAGCTCCAGCAGCGTCACGTTGCCGTCCCCAGCGACCGGCTCGCGCACCTGGACGTCTTCCGCGTCCGCCGTCAGCGCCGACAGGGCGACAACGGGCAGCTTGGTTCGGATGCGGACATAGCCGAAGTGGCTGGCGATGCTGCCGATCAGGATGCGATTCCTGTTCCGTGCCAGCCCCAGCGTGAAAAGGTACACGCTCGACACCAGGGCATACCCGTAGCGGAACAAAAACCCGGAAGCCCTCTTCAAAGATGCCATATCCGCTCTCCTTCTTTTCTCCTTCTTTATCGCCCGCCGGACGCGCGGGTCATGCCGTGGGCTGTGCGGCCCCGGCGTCCGGCCCCGCCTCGGGCCGGGACCGGAGCGCCGCGCCGGCTGGGGCGGGCGCGGCCTCCTCACGCCGCTCCGACTCCAGCAGCCCGCGCGTCCGCAGGGTGGCCGACTGCGCGTACCAGACGTCGCTGAAGTCGAAACAGCGGATGCCGGCCACCATCAGCAGCAGGTTGAGGTTGTAGGCCAGGAAGTCCACGCTTTTCTCCCCCCGGCCCCGCAGGAGCACCCGGTAGTGCAGGAACAGGAGGACGAAAAAGGCCGACGTGCCGACCACGCCCAGCTCCACGGGCATGATCAGGTAGAGGTTGGTCCCGGCGATGATCCGCTGGTTGGTGTACGGGGCGTTGAAAGCCCCGATCCCGACCAGCCAGTGCGGCGGGAACTGTTCCCGGAAGTAGTTGAAGTCCGCGCCCCGGCCGCTGGCGTCCGCCAGCGGGTCCGACCCGCCCCGGAACTGGACGAGCTGCTGCTGGTAGGCGGCCAGCTTGTCGAAGACCGACAGCAGCTTGGAGGCCGAGTCGAGGACGTCGGGCTTGACCACGGCCAGCGCCAGGCCCAGGGCGATGGTGACGCCGACCGTGCGGACGAGCGACCTGCGGATGACGATCACGCCCTCCGAAGCCGCCAGCACCCAGCGGATCGTGAGGTAGGTCAGGAACGCCGTGATGCCGAACGTGGACACGGTCATCAGCAGGGTCAGGAAGTTCAGCCAAGCGTAGCGCCGCCCCAGCCGGAAGCCGTACACGAACGGGAACAGCGACAGGAGGTAGATGGCCCAGGTCGCCGGCTCGTGCGCCAGCCCCTTCGCGCGCGGGAACAGGCCCGCATAAAAGATGCCGTGGATCGGCAGGCCCGCCGTCCACAGGCCGACCTGGAGGGAGGTCAGCGCGAAGGCCGAAACCACCGCAAAGCGCATCACGGCGGGCGGCAGGACCCAGTCGCGCTTGAGCAGCACGGAGAACGTCAGGCCGATCAGCAGGAACTTGAACGACTCCAGGATCGAGAACAGGCCCGTCCCGTAGCCGAGCGCATAGCCGGACAGGGAGAACAGGACGTACAGCAGCCCGATCAGGATCACATAGTTCAGCCGGATCTTCCGCCAGTTCCGGGCGACCAGGATCATGCCCAGCAGCTCGACCGGCTGGACGCTGGAGGCGAGGCGGAACGGCTCGTCGGAGAACGGCAGCGCGAGGAAGTAGGCGATCTCCAGGCTGGCCTGCCGCCGCCGGGCCAGATACAGGAAGTAGACGACCGTGACCAGGATGCCCAGCGACTCGATGGAGACCGGCTGGAGTTCGGAGACGCGGACGTAGTTGTACGGGTTATTGAACATCGCTGGCGTTGAACATCATGGAACAGGGGCAGGCTTGGCACGCCCGCGTACCCTCCGGTACAGGCCGTACAGCCGCGTGAACAGCAGCGCGTAGACGGGGCGGGGGATGAGGACCATCGGGACGATCACCCCCAGCAGGAACGGGTGCGGCCCGTAGACGCGCCAAAGACGCGCCAGGCCGTCCCGGTAGTCGGGCCGGATCACCCCCAGCGTCCCTTTCGTCTTGAAGACGCCGATGATGTAGCAAACGAATCTGAGGACCCGCGCCCGCACCCGCCGGACGGCGCGGTCGGAGTACCCGTTCTGCCGGGCGTAGCGCAGGACGAGGTCGAAGTTGGTGACGAACACCTGGAAGAAGTTGAACCCCTGGTTGTTGTCGGCCCGCTGGCCGAGGTAGGGCTGGCAGGTGGCGTAAAAGCCGCGCCCCGGCGCCAGCGCGTCCACGAAAAAGAACGCCTGGATCAGAATCGTCCCGGTCTTGTCCGTGTAGTCCTTGCCCAGCACGTTCGCCCGCCGGAAGGCGATGCACGACAGGAACGTGATGTGCGTGTTCAGGAACACGAGCGCCTCGTCGCGGGTCGTCAGCGTCACGTCTTCCCCCAAGCGGAAGATGCCCGCCGTGGCCTCGCCCGGCGTCTGCCGGAACGGGCGCGAGTTGAGCGCGAAGGCGTCAAAACCGGGATGCGCCGCGATCAGCCCGAGCAGCGTCTCGACCGCCCCCGGCAGCAGGATGTCGTCGTCCGAAAGCAGGTACAGAAACTCCCCCCGCGCCTGCGTCAGAGCGTCCGTAAAGTTCGCGTCCGGCCCGATGTTCTCCAGGCGGCGGACGTAACGCATGGGGACGTGCGAGAAGTCCGCCTGCGCCCGCGCGACGACGCCGGGCGTGTCGTCGGGCGAGGCGTTGTCCAGGACGATCACTTCCACCTGCGCGGCCCGGTCGGGTGTGATCTGGCCCAGCACAGCCCGCAGCGCCCCGTCGAGCAGCGCGGCGCGCTTGTACGTCGGCAGGCATAGGGAGAGCGTCGGAGCCGAAGACGTTTGAAGAGGCACGGTAGACAGTATACCCCGGAAAGCCGTCCTGCAAGCGGTTCAGCGCGGGTCGGCCATGCTGGGGGGCGGCGGGCGGCGGAGTATCTTCGACTTCAGGCCGCGCGACAGCGTCCGCAGGGCGGCGACCAGCGGGGCCGGCAGCAGCAGCAGCGGCAGGAGGACGCCGAGGAAGTAGGGGTCCGGGCCATACGCGCGCCACATCCGGGCCAGCCCATCGCGGTGGTCGGGCCGGAGCCGCCCGTACCCGCCGCGCACCTTGAAGATTAGGACGAAGGAGGCCAGAAAGCGCAGGTGCCGCGCCCGCATCCGCCGGACGGTCCGGCGCGCGTACCCGGCCCGCGCGGCGTAGTCCATCATCTGCGCGAAGTGGGTCACGAAGACCTTGTAGAAGTCGTACCCGCCCACGTTGTCGGTGCGCTGGCCCAGAAACGCCTCGCGGGTGAGGTACAGGCCGCGCCCCGGCGCCAGGGCGTCCAGGAAGAAGTACGCCTGGATCATGACCGAGCCGACCTGGGCCGCGTAATCGCGCCCCGCCACGTTCGCGCGGCGGAAGGCGATGCTGGACAGAAAGACGATGTGCGTCTTGAGGAAGTCCAGGGCGGCGTCCCGGCCCTGGAAAATGCGGTCTTCGCCGACTTCAAAGACGCGCACCGGGGTCATGTCCACCGCGGGGTCGGTCAGGAAGTGCCGGATGTTCAGCGCGAAGGCGTCGAAATCCGGGTGCTCGGCGATCAACTCCAGCAGCTTGGCGACTGCGCCGGGTAGCAGCGCGTCGTCGTCGGACAGCAGGTACACCCACTCGCCGCGCGCCTGGCGGACCGCCTCGGTGAAGTTGCGGTCCGGCCCGATGTTCTCGGCGTGGCGCAGAGCGCGCAGGGGGACGTGCGGGAAGTCCACCTGGGCGCGCGCGATCACGGCGGGCGTCTCGTCCGGCGAGGCGTTGTCGAGCGTGACGACCTCAACCTGTGGGACCATCGCGGGCGTGATCTGGGACAGGACGGCCCGCAGGGCGCCGTCCAGCAGGGCCGCCCGGTTGTAAGTCGGCAGGCACAGCGACAGCCGGGGGGCGTCCAGAGCCGGCGCGGGGGGCGGGGGCGCGTCGGCCACTCT
>CAXTWM010000312.1:0-6061 GCA_964247915.1 uncultured Armatimonadales bacterium
CGCCTAACGCGCGGCGCAGTGCGGCCAGCCTTTCTTTTTCGTCGGCGGGGGTGGGTGGGCACAAGACGGGCTATCGCTTCTCTGCCGGCCCTGCCGACGCTGTGGGCATCGGCAGCGGGTCCGGCAGTCGGTTTGTTTTTCTATCGGCAGGGCGGCCCGCAAAGTTCAGGGCTTACGGGGGCATCAATGCACTTCACCCCATATCTTACCATAGTCAGTCCCTAGTTTGCACAAGCATGTCTCAAGAAGAGGCGCGGGGTGACTGCGGGCCGCGCAGTTCTCGTAACGCAAGGGGGTAAGATAAACATCATAGGCTCGGAAACTGAGGGAACATTTTTTATGATTTCTCGTCTCTTGCAGGGGTGCTGGTCGACGTGGCATTCCGGATGACACCCCCGCCTATGAGAATAACGGTATGTATGACAAGAGTTGGGTAAAGTTCCCCGCGCGAGACGCCGAAATACAAAGGACAGCAGGCGAGTCAGCGGCGTCGTCACTCCCCTGTTGACCTGGTTTCTCGAACTCCCATGAGCAAACTGCCGCGAAGCGCACAACTATATCTGATCCTGGTCTACCTGCTCGGCGGCGCCGCCGCCGCCGCCGCCGCCATCACGCCGGTCCCGAAGGAAGACGCGCAGTGGTGGGAGCTGGGGCTGTACCTGCTCCTGGCAGGCGTCACGAGCAACACCAAGATCCGCCTGATGCGGCACCACAGCGCCGAGGACCACGTCTCTATCTCACTGGGCTTCGTGCTGACCTGCACCGCCCTGCTGCGCTTCGGCCCGGCGGCGGCGGTGCTGGTGGCGGCGATCAGCAGCCTCTCCAACAGCCTGTTCCCGTTCGCCCGGCGTCAGCCGACGCACCAGCTCCTGTTCAACGTCTGCATGGCGGCGGTCGAGACGTGGGCGGCGGGGATGACCTTCCTATGGCTCAACCATCATTCCCTGGTCCTGCGGAATCCGGGCACCTACCCCGCCGTGGCGGGCTTCAGCCTGACCTACTTCCTGCTCAATACCGGCAGCGTCGCCGTCATCGCCGGGCTGTGTACCGGGCAGCGGCCGGCGGCGCTCTGGCGGCAGACCTTCCTGTGGACCGCGCCCTCCTATTTCGCCGGCGGGTGCGTCAGCACGCTGGCGATCCTGCTGTTCTCCAGCTACTCCGGCTATGTTCTGATCCTGCTCGCGCCGCTGGGCTGGGTGATCTACGACAACTACGCCACCGAGGCCGCACGGACCGAGGAGAAGCAGCAGCACATCGAGGAGATGCAGATCGGCAAGGAGCACCTGGCCGAAGTGTACCTGGCGATCATCAAGAGCCTGGCCCTCGCCATCGACGCCAAGGACCAGTACACCCACCAGCACATCCTGCGCGTCCGGCGCTACGCCGTCGCCACGGCCCGGCACATGGGGCTGGCCGGGGCCGAGCTGGACGCCATCGACACGGGCGCGCTGCTGCACGACATCGGCAAGCTGGGCGTCCCCGAGTACATCCTGCTCAAGCCGGGCCGGCTGACCGACGACGAGTTCGCCAAGATCAAGGAGCACCCGAAGATCGGGGCGGACATCCTCGGCCCCGTGGACTTCCCCTGGCCGGTCCTGCCGGTCGTCCGCTCCCACCACGAAAAATGGGACGGCACGGGCTACCCCGACGGGCTGGCGGGCGAGGGCATCCCCCGGACGGCCCGGATTCTGGCCGTCGCCGACGTCTACGACGCCCTGACGTCCTCGCGCTCCTACCGCAGCGCCTGGACGCACGAGCGGGCCTGCGAGGTGATCCGCCGCGACCGGGGGACGCACTTCGACCCGATCGTCGCCGACGCCTTTTTGGGCGTGATCGAGGAGGTGGTGGTCCAGATGGCGGCCGAAGGCGAGGGGCCGCTGGTCGTCGCCGAGGCCGACGCCGGGGCGTCCGCCGGCCCCGCCGGGCAGGCCGCCCGCGCCATCCACCGGGCTTCCTCCGAACTGTGGGCCTTGTATGAAGTCGTCCAGACCCTGTCCTCGTCGCTGGGGCTGGACGAGACCCTGGAGATCCTGAGCCGCAAGCTGGAAGCGCTCCTGCCCGGCACCGCCTGCCTCTTCCTGCTGCGCGACGCGGACGGAGCGACAGACTGCGGCGAGATGACCGGCGGTGACGGGATGGGCGTGCGCGCCGCCGTGGGGCTGAACCGGGAGTATTTCACCGGGGCGCGCACTCTGGGACCCAACGGCGCGTCGCTGCGGGTCGCGGCGAGCCGTCTCACCCACCTCGGCGGGTACGACGCCGACGACCTGCTGCTGACCTCCTCGCGGTCGGCGCAGTGGACCGCGCTCCAGACATCCCTGATCGTCCCCATCGTGCATCAGGGTGAGACCCTGGGCACGATCAACCTGTACCACCCCGACCGGGATGCCTTCAGCGCGCATGACCGCCAGCTCCTGGAGACGGTCGCCGAGCGGGCGGCGGCGGCGCTCTACAACGGCCTGCTCTTCGACCGGACGCGCTCCCATGCCGTCTCCGACCCGCTGACGGGCCTGCCCGCCCTCCGCCACATCACGCGGCACGTCGAGGACCGCTGCCGGGACGGGGAGCCGTTCGCCCTGATCTGCCTGGACCTGGACAGCTTCAAACCCATCAACGACAACTTCGGCCACCAGAAAGGCGACCAGGTGCTGCGCGACCTGAGCGCGCTGTTCCTGGCCCAGATACGGGACACGGACATCGTGGCCCGCTACGGTGGCGACGAGTTCCTGGTTTATGTCCACGGCGGCGGCCCGGCCGAGGCCAGGGCGCTGGCCGCCCGCCTCCGTCTGGCCGTCGAGTGCTATGATCCGGGCCTGCTCCACCCCCGGCTGGGTGCGCTGCGCCTGGGCGTCGCGGTCGGCTGGGGCTGCTTCCCCGCCGACGGGTCCGACTTCACCGGCCTCATCGCCGCCGCCGACGCCCAGATGTACCGGGAAAAGACGGAGCACAAGCTGGGCAAGATGGCCGACCCCGACCGGATGCACCTGGGGGCCGAGTTCGGCATGCCCCGCGCGGCGTGACCGCCCCCGGTCTGACCATCCTCCCCCTTTCCCGTAAAATATCCAGTGAACTTCTTCGGGCGTCATGGCATAATTGCCATTGATGGTTCTTTCCGCCCCCGACCAGGGCAAACCGGCCGGGCCTCTGCTCTCAGGGGCCAGCGCAGCCGCGAGGCCGGGACGCAAAGCCCACGGGTCTCCGCCGGAAACAGGAAACTGGAAACGCGGAGACGGCCGGGCCGCCGCACGGGCGCTGTTCTACAGGCGACACTCTCTCGTCGGGCCGACGGAGCCACAGCAACGATCCTTCGCGATTGACAAGGGCAAACCGCGCGAAAGCGCGGGACGCAAAGCCACGGGCCTACCCCTCGCAGGAGGCAGGGCCGCCGGGCCGCCACACCGCGCGATTCCGAGGGAGAGAGACACATGACCGCTTCCACGCATCAAGACACCTCACAGCGCCGGGGATTGGCCCGGCGGGCGCCGGCCTTGCTGGCCGGCCTCACTTCTTCCCTGGTCACCTCCATGCTCGCAGGCGCGGTGTACGCCGCCCCCACGAAAGCCGCCCCTGCGCCGGCCAGGACTGACCTGTTCGTCGCCCGGATGCTGGCCGCCAAGCCGACTGCGGGCTGGTCGTCCGTCATCGTCAGGACGGTCGCGGCGTTGACCCCCGCTCAGGAGGCGCGGGTGCGCGCGCTGGGCGCCGACATCACCCGCCGCCTGCCCCTGATCGGGTCGGTCGCCGTGCGCGTCCCCGCCCGCAACTTAGAACGGCTCGCCGCGCTGCCGTTCGTCGCCCACGTCTCGCTCGACGGCCTGGTGCGGAAGAGCGACGACTTCACCGTCGGCTCCAGCGAGGCCAATCAGGCGACCGCGAGGACGGCCTCCGGCTACCCATACTCGCCGACCGGGAAGGGCGTGACGGTCGCCGTCGTGGACAGCGGCGTGACCCCGCTGCCGGACCTGAGCAGCCAGCCCGCCGACTTCTACGGCCAGGCCCCGTCCCGCCTCCTCGGCGGCGTCAACTTCGCCAACACGCTCCCCGGTAACGGCCAGGGCGGCGTCACCTACACCGTCACCTACGGCAGCGGGCAGGTTTCGCTGGTCAACAACGGCAACAGCTTCGACCCGTGCGGGCACGGGACCCACATCGCGGGCATCATCGCCGGCAACGGCTCGCGCTCCACCGGCCCCCTCTGCACCGACACCTACTACGGCATCGCGCCGCAGGCCAGCCTGGTCAGCGTCCGCGTGCTCGACCAGAACGGACAGGCCAGCGTCAGCGGCGTCATCGCCGGCCTGAGCTGGGTCGTCGCCCATCGCAACGACAACCCAAGCGCGCCGGTCCGCGTCCTCAACCTCTCGCTCGGCCACCCGGTCGGCGACTCCTACGCCAACGACCCGCTGTGCCAGGCCGTCGAGGCCGCCTGGAAGGCGGGCATCGTCGTGGTCTGCGCGGCGGGCAACGGCGGCCGCTTCGGCACGGTCAACCTCGCCGGGGCCTCCAACGAGGGCTGGGGCACGGCCTACGGCTCCATCCAGTCGCCCGCCAACGACCCGTATGTCATCACCGTCGGGGCGACCAAGAGTATGGACGGCGTCCGCGCCGACGACCGCATCGCGACGTACTCCAGCCGGGGGCCGAGCCGCGTGGACCTCATCCTCAAGCCCGACCTCATCGCCCCCGGAAACAAGGTCATCTCGCTGGACGCCGGGGGCAGCGCGCTGGACACGGTGACGGGCGGCAGCAACAACATCCCGTACTCGCTGTACGTCCAGCCGTTCCTCGGTATCAGCGGAGTATCAGGGGACTATTTCCGCCTGTCGGGGACCTCGATGGCCGCGCCCGTCGTCGCCGGGGCCGCCGCCCTGATGCTCCAGGCCGACCCGACGCTGACGCCCGACACGGTCAAGGCCCGCCTGATGCTCTCCGCCGACAAGTGGGCCAGCCCCAACGGCACCGGGGACGCCCTCACCTACGGCGCGGGATACCTCGACATCCCCGCCGCGCTCGCCAACACCGAGGTCGCCGGACAGCCGGCCTTCAGCCCTCTGCTGACCGCCAACTCGGACGGCACGCTGTCGCTGGTGATGGACCGGGCCGCCTGGGGCAGCACGCTCATTGACGGCACGCGGGTCGCCTGGGGGTCGGGCCTGTGGGGCACCGGCATCACCGACCTGCGGGCCGCCTGGGGAAGCTCCGTCGGGGCGGACCGCGTGGCTTGGGGCAGCACGACCAACCCGAACGGCAGCGTCTCGCTGTTTATGGACCGGGCCGCCTGGGGCAGCACGGCCCTGACGGCGGACCGCGCCGCCTGGGGCAGTTCCTTCGCGGCAGCGGACCGCGCCGCCTGGGGCAGCCGTGCCGCCTGGGGCAGCAGCAGCCCCTCCGTGGACCTCACTTCGACCGCCCTGGCGGGCGAGTAAGGCAGGAGAGCGATGACGACCACCTCCCGTCCGCGCCCCCGGCGGCGCATCGTCTGGGACGGCTAGACGCAACATATCACGCAACACGACACACCGGGGAGGGCGCATAGCGCCCTCCCCGGTCCGCTGGTCTGGGCATCGCCGGGTGTTTTCCCGCATATCCCACAGTGAGCACCCCCTCCCCCGAACGCCATAATCCTCCTTGATGGTTCTTTCCGCCCCCGACCAGGGCAAACCGGCCGCGAGGCCGGGACGCAAAGCCCACGGGTCTCCCCCCTCCTAAGCCGGGGAGATGGCCGGGCTGCCGCACGGGCGACACTCTTGAGGCGATCCCTCCCTCGTCGGGCTGGACGAACCACAGCAGCGATCCTTCGCGATTGACAAGGGCAAACCACGCGAAAGCCTGGGACGCAAAGCCACGGGCCTGCGCTCGTTCGACACGGGCATGGCCGCCGGGCCGCCACACCGCGCGATTCCGAGGGAGAGAAAGACAATGATCCAAAACACCACATCGCGACGCCGGGGATTGGCCCGGCGCGCACCGGCGCTCGTCGTCGGCCTAGCCCTTCCGCTGGCGGGGGGGGGGCGCCCCCCCCCCCCCCCCCCCCCCCCCCCCCCCCCCCCCCCCCCCCCCC
>CAXTWM010000313.1:0-6029 GCA_964247915.1 uncultured Armatimonadales bacterium
GGCCTGGGCGGTCAGTGGTGCGAAGGCAGCGGCGGCGATCAGAGCGGCGGCAATGGTCTTCGGGAAAATCTTCATGGCTTTCTCCTGTCGGTCTTTTGTTCGTCTCACCCGGCATCACACACGGGGCCGGGTGTAAAGTTCCACGGAGGCGATGGAACTTTCGGCCCCGACCCGTTGGTTGAGCCGGGCATGAGGAACAGCGTGACCGAAGAAACTGAGGCCGCCGTGCGGCGACGGGCGTTCGGCCTGCTGGCGCGGGAGCAGGAGGGGAACCTGCTACGGGCCGCCCGGCGGCTGTGCCGGGGGAACGACGATTGGGCGCAGGACTTGGCCCAGGACGCGCTCGTCCGGGCCTACAAAGCTTACAGCACGGGCGGCTATGCCGAGGGCGCGGCGACTCCCTGGCCCTGGCTTCTGCGTATCCTGACCAACCTCTTCATCAACGACTACAACCGGCGGCGCAAGTGGGAGGCCGGGGTGGACCTGGACACGCTGACGGCTTCGGGCGAGGGCGGCCCCGCCGAAACTCATGCCGCCGCCGGTGACGTGCCCGGCGTCGCCCTGCTGGCGGAGACGCTGGACGAGGAATTGGAGCAGGCGCTGGGCCGGCTGCCGGAGGCGATGCGCCTGTGCGTCGTCCTGGTGGACATGGAAGGGCTGGACTACGCCGAGGCGGCCAGAGCTTTGGGCGTCCCCATCGGCACCGTCCGCTCCCGCCTGTCCCGCGCCCGGCTCCAGCTCCAGGACCTGCTCCGCGACTACGCCCGCCGCCGACGCCTCATCCCGTAAGCGATCAAATCAGTGAACAGGAGAAGATTGATGTTCCGACACGACCCGAACGATGACAAGCCCTGCTGGCACATGCGCTCCCTGGTGTCCGCCCTGGCCGACGGCGCGCTGTCCGGCCTTGCCCGCTGGTACACGGTTCACCACGTCGCCGGCTGCCCCCGGTGCAGCAACGGGCTGGCCTATTTCCAGGCGCTGAAGAAGCGCCTGCACTTCGTCCCAGCCCCCGCCCCGCCGCTGACGCCCGCGCACTGGGTCGCCGTCGAGGCGGCCTGGGAAGAGGCCGACCGGGAGGAGACACATCAGGCATAAAACCCGATCAGGATGAGGGCGACGCACAGCCCGACGCTCAGGGTCGTCGCCACGCCAAGGGCTGATTTCAGTTGGTGCAGGGCCACGTCGGTCATCAGCCGGAAGTGTTCGGCGGCTTTGTCCAGGACCGCCTCGAAATCGCCGGTCTGCTCCCCGGTTTTCAGCATGGTCACGAGAACGGGGTCCAGCAGGCCGGCACTTTCCAGAGTGCTTGCCAGCCCCTCCCCTCGGTCCAGCCGCAAGGCGCCGGCACGGACACGCCCAGCGAGGTAGGCGTTGCCGGAAGCGTCGCACGACCAGCGCACCGCTTCGGGCAGGGAGATCCCGGCGTGGTACAGGAAAGACAGGGTGCGGGCGAAGTGCGTCTGCCAGATCAGGCGGGCCGTCCGGCCCAGAACCGGGATGTGGGAGATCAGGCGGTCTTCCCAGAGCGCCGACCGGCCCGACAGGCGCGGCAGGACCGCCCCGACGAGAAGCAGGAGGCCGAACAGCAGGAGCGGCAGGACTCCGGCGAGCGCCAGCAGGAGCGGACTGCCCCCGAAGCGGGCCAGGACGACGGGCCAGAAGACGAGGGCAAGCGCCATCGTCAACTTAGACGAGAACGTCTCCCGCCTGACCTCCCGCTGGAAGGCCTGTTCTTCCTCCCCGTGTTCCGCCAGCCGGCGGAGCGCGAGAACGAAG
The DNA here is from genome assembly GCA_964247915.1 of uncultured Armatimonadales bacterium. Taxonomy (GTDB): domain Bacteria; phylum Armatimonadota; class Armatimonadia; order Armatimonadales; family Capsulimonadaceae; genus JANXMY01. The sequence continues at coordinate 1,780 of CAXTWM010000313.1, forward strand.
TCGCCGGACCGCTCCCCCGCCGCGACGGTCGCCACAGCGAAGCCGGTGAAGTGGCGCGGGCAGGCGGCCATCGCCTGACTGAGCGCCATCCCCCGCAGGACCGAGGCGCTGACGACCGTGAGGCATTCGCGGAGGGCGCGCGGCTGGTGCTGTTGGAGCAGCGTCGTCAGCGCCTCATGGATCGGCACCCCCGCCCCCAGCAGGGTCGCCAGTTGGCGGTAAAAGAGCGCCAATGCCGCCGTCATTCCGGCCCCCCGGCCCCGACCCGGCAGACCATCGGCGGCGTCCAGCCGGGCCAGGACAAGCTGCAAGGCGGCTTCCAGTTCCTCGATCTTGCGGAAGGTCTGGACGTTCACCTCATAATCCAGTTCCGCCCGCTTGGCATCGTACTTGGACTGTTGGTTCTGGCTGATGAGCACGAACCCGGTGATGAAGATCGTTTCCATCGCCAGGATGATGCCGAGCAGGGCGAACGGCGGGGCGTCGAAGCGCGGGGCCATGACGAGGAGGCCGGTGTTGATCGCCGTCCAGGCCAGAAACCAGAGCAGGTGGACGCCCAGAAAGTGCGGCTTGCCGATCCAGCCGACGACCTTATCGGCCAGCGCCTCGTGCCAGCGGGCCTCCTTCTTCAGTTCCTCCCGCACATACGCGAACCCGCCTAGCGCCTTGTGGCAGGCCGGGTCGGCGCAGAAGACCGCTGAGGGCGCGTTCACCCCGCCGCAGGCGGGGCAGACGCGGGGCGGCGCGGCGGGCGATGCCTCCGTCGCGGTCGGCTGTGTGCTGTTCGCGAGCGCCATGTCTTGCCTCCTATGGTTGGGGGATTCACCCGGCTCTGAAGGGCCGGGCTATCCCCGGCTTCGCCGGACAAAGCCCCTTCGGGGCTAAAGGCTGGGTGCGTTCAGCCTCCTCCTCCTGCCTACAAGATGAAACGGCGTGCCTCTGGATGCACTTAGATGTTTTCAAGGACGCTGCGCCAGTAATCACCCTCGGTTGACACTCCTGGGTCCGCGCGGCGCATCTTCGCGAGGGCCTGCTCCACAAGGGGCGCGGGCACATCGCCCGCGTATAGCTCAGCGGCCTCTCCCTGTTCCCGCTGATACTCCTCCAACATCTCTTGGAAGATCAGAACACACTCCGCCAACTGGCCGATGCCGGAGTTGATAAACCGACCCCGCAGGGCCGGACTGAGGAAGTCCTCATGGTCAAGCAATACCACCTTTTCCTGGTCTGCGCTGTCCAAGCAGATGGGGTTGCCGCCGCCATCGAAGCCCAGATACACATACCTACTGAGCCGCTCGTAAACGTCTCGGTCCCAGTCGCCGGGCTGACCGTAGCATCCGAACACGTCGCTGACGCGACGGAGATTCTTCGCGAGGTCAAACGTAAAAGGGCCTGACCAGTCCCGTGGCAGCCCGGCCTCGGCCAGAAACCGGACCGCCTGCGTGGGTGCCCCCGCGTCAGGGGCGGCCAGGGTGACAAGCGGCATCGCTTCCGCATCGCCGGTACAGGCGGTGGACTCACTCCATCTGCGCGCAAATTCCGCTGGTTCCATCATTCCCCGCTTTGCTCGATGAGTTTGGCGACCAGCCCGGTCCAGCCGGTCTGGTGGCTGGCCCCGATGCCCGCACCGTTGTCGCCGTGGAAATATTCGAAGTAGAGGAGCAGGTCGTTCCAGTGCGGGTCGGTCTGGAAGACCTCGGTGCCGCCGTAGACGGGGCGGCGGCCGTCGTCATTGCGGAGGAAGGTGCGGGTGAGCCGGCGGGACAGCTCGGCGGCGACCTGGCCCAGTGTCAGGGATTGGCCGGAGCCGGTGGGGAATGGAACGGTGAATTCGGGACCGAGGTAGTAGTCGTACTTTTGCAGGGCCTCGATGAGCAAATAGTTGAGGGGGAACCAGACCGGCCCGCGCCAGTTGGAGTTGCCGCCGAACAGGCCCGTCGTGGACTCGGCCGGCTCGTAGTCCACGCGGTACTCGACGCCTTTGACGTCCATGACGACGGGGTGGTCGAGGTGGAAGCGCGAAACGGCGCGCAGGCCGTGCGGGGACAGGAACTCGGTCTCGTCGAGCATCCGGGTGAGGATGGTCCGCAGGCGGTCGGGGCTGACGATGGACAGCAGTCGCCGCCCGTGGTGGCCCGGCTCACGCAGGTCGGCGACGTTCTTGACGAGGCTGGGGCGGTTGGCGAGGAACCAGGCGATGCGCTGCCCGAAGTCGTCCAGCCCGGCGTAGGCGCCCTCGTCCATCGTGTCCACGGCCAGCAGGGGAATCAGGCCGACCATCGAGCGGACGCGCAGGAACTCGTTGGCGCCGTCGGGGTGGTGCAGGACGTCGTAGTAGAAGCCGTCCGCGTCGTCGAACAGGTCCACGTCTTCCATGCCCATCGTGTTCATGGCGTGGGCGATGTAGACGAAGTGCTCGAAGAACTTGGTCGCCATGTCCTCGTAGGAGGGGTCGCGCCGGGTCAGCTCTAAGGCGATGGCGAGCATGTTGAGGCAGAACATCGCCATCCAGGAGGTGCCGTCGGACTGCTCCAGGTAGCCACCGGTGGGGAGGGGCTGGGAGCGGTCGAACAGGCCGATATTGTCCAGGCCCAGGAAGCCGCCCTGGAAGACGTTCTTGCCCTCGGCGTCCTTGCGGTTGACCCACCAGGTGAAGTTCATCAGCAGCTTGTGGAACATCTTTTCGAGGAACAGGAAGTCGCCTTCTTTTTCCAGGACGCGCGCCTCGATCTGGTAGACGCGCAGGGCGGCCCACGCCTGAACGGGCGGGTTGACGTCGCCGAAGGCCCACTCGTAGGCGGGCATCTGGCCGTTGGGGTGCTGATACCACTCGTGGCCCAGGAGCAGGAGCTGTTCCTTGGCGAACTGCGGGTCAATGACGGCCAGCGGGATGCAGTGGAAGGCGAGGTCCCAGGCGGCGAACCAGGGGTATTCCCAGGTGTCCGGCATGGAGATGATGTCTTTGGCGTTGAGGTGCCGCCACTCGTGGTTGCGTCCCGACCGGCGGACGGCGGGCGGGGCCGGCTCACCGGGGTCGCCGTCGAGCCAGTGGACGACGTCGTACTTGTAGAACTGCTTGGACCAGAGCAGCCCGGCGAACGCCTGGCGCATGACCCGGCGGGCGTCGGCGGACAGCTCGGCGGAGCCGATGGAGCCGTAGAAGGCGTCGGCCTCGGCGACGCGGGCGGCGAAGACCTGGGTGAAGCCCGCCCCCAATGGGTCCGGGGCGAGGGCCTGGTCGGTGAGGCGGAGGCGACAGGTGGTCTCCTGCCCGCCTTCGACGGTGACTTGGTAGCGGGCGCAGGCTTTGGTGCCGGTCTGGGCCGGGTTGACCGCGCCCTGGATGCCGCCGACGACCCAGTCGTTGAGGCCGTCCTTGACGTAGGGCGTGGGGTTGTCCACGCCGTACAGCCGTTTGGCGTTGGTCTCGTTGTCGGTGAACAGCAGGTCGGGCGTCCCCGCGCAGAGCAAGTAGTGCGGCCCCAATTCGGCGTGGCCGGCCTCGATGGAGACGCCCGCCCCCTGCCCCCTTTTCATCTCAGGACGCGCGTTCTTGGGGCTGTCCCAGCCCCAGGCCCAGACGTTGCGATACCAGAGCGTCGGCAATATGTCCAGCGTGGCCGTGTCCGGCCCTCGGTTGGCCGCCGTGATCTGGATGAGGATGTCGTCGGGGGAGGCTTTGGCGTACTCGACGGTGACGTCCCAGTAGCGATTGTCCGCGAAAACGCCGGTGTCCAGCAGCTCGTATTCGGGGTCGTGCCGGGTGCGGGCGGCGTTCGTTCTGACCAGATCCTCGTAAGGAAACGCCGCCTGGGGGTACTTGTAGAGCATCTTCATGTAGGCGTGGGAGGGCAGGCTGTCCCCGAAAAAGTAATACTCCTTGACGTCCTCGCCGTGGTTGCCTTCCGGCCCGGACAGGCCGAACGGGCGCTCTTTGAGGATGGGGTCCTGGCCGTTCCACAGGGCCAGCCCGAAGCACAGGCGCTGCTGGTCGTCGCAGATGGCGGCCAGGCCGTCCTCGTTCCAGCGGTAGGCTTTGGAGCGGGCATGGTCGTGGGGCAGGAAATCCCAGGCGCGTCCGTCCGGGGAGTAGTCCTCGCGGACGGTGCCCCAAGCGCGGGCAGAGACATAGGGACCCCAGCGCCGCCACTCCGCGCCGGGGCGACCCTGCCGCATATCTTCCAATCGCTGCCGTTCTTTGTCTGTGGTTGCCATGCCCCTTAGTTCGGGGCTGGGGGCGGGGTTTCCTG
>CAXTWM010000314.1:0-5952 GCA_964247915.1 uncultured Armatimonadales bacterium
TCCCGCCCGTCCTGCCGCCATGACAGAGGCGGGGCCTGGAGTTCACCCGGCGCGCACAGATAGGAGACATGGGGCAGGTAGTCAGCCTCTTCGCCCGCCACGGCGCAGCCCTGCAAGTGTCCGGCCACGGGTGCTACGGCTTCCGGCAGGTCTTCCAGCGAGGGGAGCGGCTGGATGGAGACGACGCCGAACGTCGGCGACGAGGCGAACGAAGCCTGCGGGCGGGCGATGACGGTCCAGCGTAATTCCCTGTCTTCCCAGAGCCGGTTCCCCTCCCCCATGAGTGCCAGGTCTCGCGCCTCGCGAACAGTATGAGCAGCCCGGTCGGCCCGCACCGGTAGTGGGTGGCGCGCTGCCATGTCAGGCATGGCCGCTGACAGCAGTTTGGCAAAGGCCAATGCGTCCTCCCGCTCGCCCTCCACAAAGATCGTCTGCGGCGACAGGCAGCCGCCCTGGTCGTAGAGCAGCACGTCTTTGGCAAAGCCTGCGGCGGCCTCCGCCGTTCCGTTCCCGCGCGTCACCAGCCCGAACGAAACGCGGTGGCCGTAGCCGACAAAGGGCGTACCCGCCGGACACAGCGCCCGCAGGGCGTTCATCGTGTCGTCACCGCCGTGCGCCATCACCAGATCAGCCCCGGCACAAAGCGCGGCGTCCTTCTCCGTTGTCCCACCGGGCCACTCCGCTAGTTCGACACAGAGCCGTAGATTGGGAGAGACTTGGAAAAGCGAGTGGCAGAAGAGCTTACCCCACTCCGCCGCCGGGCCGGACGGGAGTTTGACAAACGAGGCGCTGCGGACGAGCAGGGCACGGAGGATGCTGACCCAGGCCAGCAGCGGCGTGTTGCCCGCAACCACATGGCCGATAACGGGGTAGCCCCGCGCGTCCCTTACCCCTTCGGCATCGATCAAGGCCCAGAGGGCTTGGGGCGTCAGCGAATGGAGCAGGGCGTCGAGGCTGACCTGCACCATCTTAAACGGGAACGGCTCCTGCCACGCCTCGGCTTCCCGGCGCGGTGGATAGGAAGGGTCGCGCCAGCGTTCGGCCAGCGACGCTAGGCTGTTGACAATCTGAGACTGCGGCATGGGCGCGAGGATGTCCGCATGACTGCGCCGGAGCCGCGCGATGGCCGCCGTTACGCCGTCTGCCGTCCCGTCCATAACTCCTCCACCGTCAGCGAACAGCCTCGCACTTCGGCGTCCGGGGCGCGGCCATGCAGGACGAAGCCGCCGGGCGTCAGCGTCCCCCGGTCCTGCGTTTGCAGCGCCTGCACGGAACTGAAGTTCGCCAGGTCGTAATGCCGCAGCAGGCCCGGCGTCCCCGGCGCAGCGTCGTCGCCGGTTTCGGGGTCAATGGCGCGCGTCCGCACCCAAAGCGGCCCGCGCTTGGCCGGGTCCAGGCCGCGCCCGTAGAACTGAGACGCCATTTCGGACATGCCGTACTCACTGTAGCAGTCGTTGACGGGAACGCCCAGGCGGGTTCCAAACAGGGCGTACAGCTCCTCGCGCGGCACTTCCCGCGTCCGGCCTTTAAAGCCGCCCGTCTCGATGACCAGGCTGCCGACGGGCAGACGCCAGCTTTGAGCGGTGCCGTCGAACAACTGCACGAACGCGAAGGCCGTGCCGAACAGGGCGACCGGCTCCTCCACCTGCGCCAGAGCCACGGTCAGGGCGGCGTCATCGTCCCAAAAGAAGCGGTGGGCGTCCAGCGCCCCCAGCATGTGCGACAGCGACGAATGCGGCGTGGCCTGGGGGTCGGGCATCAGCGCCCACAGGCGGCGCGGGCGGTCGGGGAACGCGGCATCAAAGCCCGCCCGCAGGCTGGTTTCGTACAAGGCAAGCGCGTCCGCGTCGAAAAAGTGGCGGCTGGTCTGCGCGCCGGTCGTCCCCGACGAGTGGAATACGGCGGCGGTTTGACCTAACGGCGCGCAGGACAGGTCGAAGACCTTGAACGCCTGGGCGGGGACGGCGGGGATGTCCTGCCAGCGGTGGACGCTGTCCGGCCCCGGCCCCTGACCATCACACAGACGTCGGTAGGGCGCACAGCGCTCGTACTGCCGGGCGAACAGGGCCAGGGCGAGCGCCTCAAACGCGGCATCCCCGTCTGCGGCGGGCCGTGTCTGGATAAAGTCGGTGATCTTGCGGGCGAGCGGGTCCATGCCTTTATTGTACCCGCAGGTATAATGGGGGAGTTCCTCCCATGAAATCTTCCATCCGCAAAACTGAGTTCCTGCTGCTCCTCGCCGTGCAGATCGTGCTCGTCTTCGGGCTGGCCCTGGTCTTCCTAGGCAAGAAGGCGACGACGGAGTACCCAACGCAGGCGGTCAACATCAACACGGCGACGGCGGCGCAGCTTGCCCAGGCGCTCTCAGTCAGCCCGGACACAGCGCAGCGGTTGGTGACGGCGCGCGGACGCGGCTGGTCGTCGGTCTACGGCCTGCGCCATGCGAAGGCGCTCAAAGACGTGCCGACGGCGGACATTGATGATAAGTTCGTGGTGCGGACGCCGGATGACGTGACGCGCGTCTTCTGGGGCGGCGCGGCGGCGTTCCTGCTGGTCTGGTGGCTGGTCCACGGCGTCCTGCGGAAGTCCGCGCCCAGTGCCGACCCGTTCCTGCTGCCGTTCACGTCCCTGCTGTCCGGCCTGGGGCTGATGATGGTCTACAGCGTCAAGGACCCCTACCGGGACAGCCTGGCCTTTACAGGGCAGGTGTGGGGCGTGGCGCTGTACGGGATGCTGGCCCTGCTCGTGCCCCTGACGCGGCCTTTCGGGCGTCTGCCCCTGCGCCGGTACAAGTACGCCTACGCCGGAGCCGCCGTGCTGCTGATGCTGGGGCTATTGGTGCTGGGACACGGACCGGGCGGCATTCACATCCAGTTGTTCGGCGTCGAGCCGGTCGAGTTCATCAAGATTTTGCTGGTGCTGTTCGTGGCGTCCTATCTGGCCGAGCGGCAGGGGACGCTGGGGGACGCCAGGGCCGCCCTGCCCCGGCTGGCCGACTTCGGGCCGCTGGCCGGGGTGTACGCCTTCTGCCTGGGCCTGTTCCTGCTGGTCCGCGATTTAGGCCCCGCCGTGCTGCTGTTCGGGGTTTTCCTGGCCCTGCTTTATCTGACCACGCGGCGGGTCATCTACCCCCTCGTCGGGACTGTCCTCTTGCTGCTGGCGGCATGGGCGGGCTACGCGCTGCATTTCGGGTTCTTCGCGACCCGCGTTGTGATGTGGCTGCACCCGTGGGACAACGCCGACAAGAACGGCGCCCAGCTCGCGCAGGGCCTGTGGGGCATGGCGACCGGCGGGCTGTGGGGCAGCGGGCTGGGGCTGGGGCGGCCTGAGTTCGTGCCGCGCGCTGGCTCGGACTCGATCTTCGCCACTTATGGGGAGCAGACCGGGCTGATCGGCGGCTTGGTCCTGCTGGCCGTCTACGCGCTGCTGATCGCGCGGGGCCTGCACGTCGCGCGGCGGGCCGTCACTGACTTTGACCGGCTGCTGGCGGCGGGGCTGACGCTTCTGCCCGGCTTCCAGGCCATGATCATCCTGGGCGGCGTGTCCGGCCTGACGCCTCTGACGGGCATCACGCTCCCCTTTGTCTCGTTCGGCGCGTCGTCCCTGGTCGCGTCGTTCTTTGCCATCGGCCTTCTCCTGCACCTGTCCGGCAAGACGCTCCCCTCGACCGCCATAGACCGGGCGACGCCCGAATGGTCGCGGGCGGCGCGGGCGCTGGCCGTCGGCTGTGCGGCCTATCTCTTGCTCGGCATCGGCGTCCTCCGATTGTTCGACGTGCAGGGCCTCCACGACATGGTGCTGGCAACGCGGCTGCTGCGGACGCCGGATCGGGACACCCTACCGGGCGCTCTCCTGCCGCCGCACGTCAACCCGCGCCTACTGGCCTATGCGTCGGACATCCCGCGCGGCACGATCAAGGACCGCAGGGGGCAGGTACTAGCGCGCGCGCCGCTCTCGGACGACGAACCGGGGCAGACGGCGCTGCTCTGCCCCGACGGCCACGCCCGCGTCTACCCCGGCGGCGCGGCCTGCGCGCAGATCGTCTGGGCGGTCGAGAAGCCCGCATCCGCCACGGACGCTCTAGGGCAGAACAATCGCCTGCGCGGGTTCGCCAGCTACGCCGACTTGCTCGGCCCTTACCGGACGCAGAACCTGCCGTTCCACCGGACGCCGCGCGGGCAGGACGTGACGCTGACGCTGGACAAGGACTTGCAGCAAGCGGCGACAAACGCCCTGCACACCTACGCGGTGAAGGTGAAAGATTTAGGCACTGGGCAGCCCCAGGACAAGGGGGCGGCGGTCCTGCTGAACGCCCAAACCGGCGAAGTGCTCGCCCTGGCCTCCTTGCCGACCTTCGACCCCGCGACGCTGACGCCCGAAGCCTGGGCCGCGTTGCAAACGCAGCCCGCCGGGCCTGCCTTCAACCGCGCGTTGAATGGCCTGTACCCGCCCGGCTCGTCGTTCAAGATCGTCACGGGGGCGGCGGGCCTGGCACACGGGCTGGGGGACACGATCGTCACCTGCCGCCACACGGACACCAACGTCGTCTGGCACTTCAACGGTCGTCCCTACTCGCGGCGGCGCATCACCGACGAGGAGGGCTTCGTGCCGCACGGTGCGACAGACATGGCCAAGGCACTGCGCGTCTCGTGCAACGTCTACTTCGCCCACCTCGGCATTGATCTGGGGCCGAAGGCGCTGTATCAGATGGGGCAAGGACAGTTCGGCCTGGCCCACCTGCCCAGCATCGCCAAGATCGGCGAAGACCTGCCCGACTGCGCCTACGGGCAGGGCGCCGTGCAGGTGACGCCGCTGGAAATGGCCCGCGTCGCCCAGGCCGTCGGGAACAATGGCCGCCTCCTGCCCGTCCTTTTTCTGAAAGCACCCGGTAAACCCGGTATGGGAACGCCCGCCATGACGCCCGACCAGGCCGCGCGGATGCTCGGGATGCTTTCCGCCGTCACCCGCCCCGGCGGCACGGCGAGCGGCGTCTTTGACGGCCTGCCCGTCTCCGTCGTCGGGAAGACCGGCAGCGCCCAGAACAACCAGGGGCAAGGCCGGACGCACTCCTGGTTCGTCGGCGTCGCCCCCGCCGACCGCCCCACCCTGGCCTTCGCCTGCATCGTCGAGAACGCCGGCTTCGGGCGCTCCGCCGCCGCTCCCATCTGCCGAGAGATGATCCGCAAGGCGCTATAGGGAAAAGCCGCTCCCGCAACCAAATGTGGTAGAATCGTTTTCAGCCGCAGAGCCTTCGCCTCTAAACTGCACAATCTGAACATGAGCAAACTCAAGGTCACGTTTGAAGACCCAGAGAGTGGTGGGATTTGGATACAACTTCATTCTGCTACTCAGTCGGTCGAGATCAGCGCGACATATATTTACAACGGATTTTTTAACTTGGTGGATGCTTTGTGCCGGATACATAGCGTTCCCGGTCAGGCTGTTCTCGGTCAACAGCAGGAAACAGCGGTTTGGACGTGCGAACCGTCAGAAGTAGAAATGCGGTTAAGCCGACAGGAAGACGCAGTACGTTTGGATGTGGTCTGGTTCCTTGACAGCCGCCGAAGCAAGTTCAGCCAGCCTGAGCCGGAAATGTCGGTTTCAGGTAATTACGAAGAGGTCTGCCTGCCCTTCTGGCGAGCCTTGCGTAATCTTCAAAGCCGCTTCCCTGCCCGAGTTTGAAGAGAGATGGCGCGCGCCTTTTCCAACACAGGAGTTGGCGTGCCTCACGAAAGCGCTGGGAGAATTGACATGCGGCGGCACCGCAACCAGGTACCACCGATTATGACGGACGCGAAGTTTGATGCCATCGTAGCGCGCATGAATGTACGTTTTACGCAGACGGATCGCGTAGGATTTTGAGACGAGCAAATGAGGAACAACGGCTGATGCCTTTTCGCGGAAAAACCAGAGTTGGTGGGATAGTAGGGGTCGCGCTGGCCTGTCTGGCGG
>CAXTWM010000315.1:0-5936 GCA_964247915.1 uncultured Armatimonadales bacterium
GTTGTTGGGTGCCGGGGAAGAGGCGGCGGGCGGGGCGGGGAACGGCGAGTCCGCGCCCATCAGTGGGTGACGGCCGCGCCGCCGACGTCCGCCTGTGGAACCACCCGCGCCGGAGAGCGGGGCATTGGTATGGAAATACTTCTTGTAGGCTGCGATCCAGTCCGTCGCGATGTCGCGCTGCGCGGTCGCCAGGTCCAGCCGGCCGCTGCACACCTCGTCGTGCAGCTCGTTCTCCAGGGCGTCCTTGACGCGCGCGTTCCAGGGCTGAGTCTTGTAGGACTGCGGCCACAGGTTCTTGATCGAGTTGGAGCCGCCCAGTTCCAGGCTGATCAGGTGGTCCACCTCGTAGTCGCCCGACCTGTGGGTCACAATGCCGTACTCGGCGTACACCTGCTTTTTGACGTCCAGGGGGACGTTGCGGACCTTTTTGGTGTAGCCGGGGACGGCGATGTCGGCGCGAGTCACGGGCAGGGTCGCGCCGGGCGTCATCCTGCGGTCGGGCAGGAGCGGCGCATTGGCCTGGTCTGCGGCCGGGAAGCCGGCAGGGGCGGAACGCGGGGCCGCCTGGCCGGGCTGAGACGACCGGCAGCCGAAGGCCAGCGCGGTCAGCCCGGCCAGCAGCAGAAGCTTGGGGAGGGTCCGCATGAGGGTCACGGCCTCGGCCAGTCCGGGTTGGCCTGGAAGCGGAGCGGGTCCAGGGCGTCGCGCCCGACGCTCTTCTCGTAGTCGGTGATCTTGTCGTGCAGGCGCATGACGCTGCGCTCGGCCTCGCCGGTGTCGAAGGTGTCCCACAGGGCCGTCAGCCGCATCTCGCCGTCGCCATTCGGGACCGCGCGGGCGTGCTTCAGCCCGTTCTCCAGGGCCTTGCGGCCCGAGACGGTCAGGTTGTCGAAGACCGGCCCGATGACGTCGCGCTGGAAGACGCGCGGCCCGTAGACGCCCGCGCGGTAGATGTTCTCGGCGACCACGTCCCAGTTCGGGATGATGTCCTGGGCGGGCATGGCGAAGTGGGTGACGACGTCCTGGATGGCTTGCAGCGTCTCTTCCGGCTGGTAGTAGAGGTACAGGCGCGCGCCTTCCAGGAAGAAGGCGTAGTGCGCGGCCTCGTCCACGGCCAGCAGGGTGCAAGCGCGCGCCAGGACCGGGTCGGCATCCTCGGCATAGGCGGGGTTCTCCGACTCGCCCCGCGCGATCTTGGCGAAGTTCAGGTAGTTGATCTGGGTCGCGCGCTCCTGGAAGACCGTGTACAGCATCATGTGCAGCGGGTCGTCCCAGGGCAGCGTCCAGGCGTTCTCCCGGAGCTGCCACTTGTAATGCTCGATCTGCTCCGGCGAGCGCCCGCGCGAGAACAGCAGGGCGTTCTCCCAGGTGTTGGCGTGCCGCTCTTCTTCCGCGCCCCAGCGGAGCTGGAAGTTGGAGCGGCCGTTGCTGCGACGGACGATCTGCAATATCTCGCTCGTGTAATCCGGCGTGTACTGCTCCACCGCGAAGAAGCCCTCGATGAGCTGGACGACGTCGGTGGAGTGGTCCTGGCGCATGTTAGCCCACTCGAAAGAGTCGTCCGGGTTCCAGTTACGCATCTTCTGCGAGCGGGCGACGTACCACCGGTACAGCCCGGAAAACGCGCGCTCCATCTGCCGCTCGCGCGCCTCGCGGGTGAGCAGCGTGACCGGCCAGCTCTGGCCGTGGGGCTTGGCTCCGATGAGATCGGGCGGGAGGAGGCTCTCGTAGGGCGCGCTGCCATTGCTCGGGGGGGATTTAACGGTCATAGATGACTCTTCACATCCTTCGTTCTTGTCTGAGAATTTGCTTTGAATCGGGTCGCGTCGCCGCCAACGTCGGCGGCTCTGCCCGAGGAAATTAACAAGTAATCATACCCCGTCCGGGCCGGATTTCACCCCCAGTTTAGGGGATTTCCGGCGCGCAGGGACAAAAAACATCGTGGGGGTATGCTAAGATGGTTTCCCTCACTCTGACCGCTGCGACCGGGACACGCTGAACCGCCTGCTCTGGCACGCCATCAAAGGCCACGCCGCCTACCCGATCCCACCTGCGCCGCCCGCCTCGCGCGCCGCTGAGGGTGCATCATAAGGCGTCTCGCTTGGCTTTTGCCTCCAAAGCCCCTCGGATGCCGCCGAGTAACCCTATTGGCAAGCAAGCCGTTCCAATACGCTTGGAGATGACAAGGGCTAAAGCAATGAGAAGGGCGAAGCTAAGGATGATGCCGACGGTGGTCGCTCCGTACCCTTTAGCCTGACTCCAGAAGGCAAGCCTGTAGATGCTGACCCGGAACAACCAGAACAGCGGCACGCCACAGAACAGACCAGCGGCCAACACAAACAAGGCTTGACGACCTGCCTGGGCCTCAAATCTGCCGCCGAGCATAACGTACATGAGGAGCGAAAGCGCAGCCGTCGGCCAAAGTTTCTGTGCCCACTCATGCAGTTTGGACAGCTTGGACCTATCCGTTGTTTCCCTCTGTGCCAGCCGTAGAGGCCGATTCTGCGGCCTCACGACCGGGCGCTTTTCATGTAAAGCAGGCGGGCGTTGCGCTCCATCTTGGGGTTGAAGGGGTCCAGGCGGCGGGCGCTCTCGTAGTGGCCGAACGAGTCGGTGAACTTGCCCCGGCGGTAGCAGACGTAGCCGAGCAGGTCGTGGGCCTCGCGGTCTTCGGGGGCCTCGGCGCAGTAGGATCGCAGGGCGGACTCGGAGCCGGGGTAGTCGCCGATCAGGTACAGGTCGCGGCCCAGGTTCTTGCGGGCCTTGGCCCACTCCGGGGCCAGCTCCAGGACGCGGCGGTAGGCGGCGACGGCGGCGCGCGGGTCTTCCAGGTAGTCGTGGCACAGGCCGACCGCGAAGTGGGTGTAGGCGTCATCGGGCCAGTCCTCCCGGACGCGCTCCAAATGACTTAGGGCCTCGGCGTAGCGCTCGGCTTCGAGGTGGTGGCAGGCCAGAAAGAAGTTAGCCCAGGGGTTGTCCAGGTCGAACTCGTAGAGGGCGCGCGCGTGCGAGATCGCGTCCTCCAAACGTCCGTCCTCGTAGGCGGCGCGGACCGCGCTTTCCTGCTGGAGCGCCCGCCACCGCTGGGCGAGCCGGGAGATGAGGTTCATGGTGTGATTTCCGTTTGTCAGACCGTATAAATTCGGCATAAGACGTTCGCCCATTATAGAGGAACGGGCCGGTTCTGTCAAGCAAATTCCCCGCCTCTTGCTGGCCGCGCGGGGAAGCACAGATTCGCGGAAGATTCGGTATAATCTTCACGACGAAACTGTTTCGAGGAGGCGCTGTCATGGCGGTCATACCCACGGAAGAAGAGATGGTGGAACTGTCCGCGCGGGGGCAGGCCGTTTACGAGACGAAAAAGTCCCTGCTGGAGCCGGAGTTCAACAACCAGTATGTTGTGATCCATGTAGACACCGGTGATCACGTTCTCGGAGGAACCCTTAATGCCGCTCATCGCGAGATGCTGAAACTGCGCCCTGTAGATGGCCGGCTGTATGGCCGGAAAATCGGCGAGGATCCTGAATTCTGCCCCCAGCCCGAAGGCGGGGGTTAGGCAAGGTCTCCTCAATCGAACCGCAGTCGCCGTTTTTGGGTATGCTTATCATGCCGCCGCCGGGTTCCTTGACACCACCCGCCTGATGACGCTATAATACAGCGGCTTTCCGAACGGCTGCCGAGCCTTCGTTTGACCGGGGCCGGCGTCCCGAACCCCAGCAGACCTTTATCAACAGACTTTTAGCAGAGACCTTATTTTAGACACGAGAGGTTTACCCCCTATGGCAGCAAGCCCCGCCGCGCCTCCGCACAAGACTCATAAAAACGCAGACAAGAACAGCGACAAGAACGGCGGCAGGAGCGCCAAAGCGCGCGCCCCCCGCTATGACGCGCATTCCGTCGGCCTGGAGCCGACCTCGGCGGATGCGGTCATCAAGGCGCTGAAACTGAGCGACGCCGACCTCCTGCACACCTACCAGCAGATGCTGGACATCCGGCACTTCGAGCAGCAGTGCGAGCGCGGCTTCCGCGCCGGCAAGGTCGGCGGCTACCTGCACCTCTACATCGGCCAGGAGGCCGTCTCGCTGGGTGTCCTCAGCTCCTATCAGCCGGGCGACCAGGCGCTGTCGTCGTACCGGGACCACGCGCACTGCATGATCCTGGGCAGCGCCCCCAACGCGCTGATGGCCGAGATTTACGGCAAGAGCACGGGCATCTCGCGCGGCAAGGGCGGCTCGATGCACCTGTTCGACAAGGCGCACGGCTTCGCGGGCGGCTACGGCATCGTCGGCGGCAACGTCCCCCTGGCCGTCGGCATCGGCTGGGCGCTCAAGCACGCGCCCGAATTCAAGGGCAACGGGAACATCTGCGTCTGCTTCCTGGGCGACGGCTCCATGAACGCGGGTGGCTTCCACGAGGCGCTGAACATGGCGCAGCTCTACGAGCTGCCGATCCTGTACGTCCTGGAAAACAACAAGTACGCGATGGGAACATCGGTCGAGCGGTCGTCGGCGAACACCGACCTGGCCTCCCGCGCCGACTCCTACGCGATGGCGCACTCCAAGGTGGACGGGCAGGACTATTTCGCCGTCCGGGGCGCCGCGCAGGAGATCATAGACAACATGCGCCGCAATCCGGCCCCCTACTTCCTGGAAGCGATCACCTACCGCTACGTCGGGCATGGCGCGGCGGACGGGGCGGAAACGCAGGGGACCTACCGCGAGCCGTCGGAAACGGAGCAGTGGCGCGGGCGGGACCCGCTGGTGATCCTGGAAAAGACCCTGCGCGAGCGGGGCGTCCTGGACGACGCCAAGAAGGGCGCGATGGACAAGCAGGCCGTGGACATGGCCCGCGCCGCCGCTGACTTCGCCGACGCCAGCCCCGTCTGTTCCCTGGAAGAACTCACGCAGGACGTCTACGCCGATTAAGTAGGACTCAGGAGGGCGGGTTTCCCGCCCTCTCGTCTGAAACAGAAGGAACCTATGGCAGAAGTGATTATGCCCAAGATGGGCGACGCGATGGAAGAAGGAACGCTGGTCTCCTGGCACAAGCAGGACGGCGAGACGGTCAAGGCAGGGGACGTCATCGGCGAGATCGAGACGGACAAGAGTAACGTCGAGATCGAGGCGGAGGAAGACGGCGTTCTGCACATCCAGGCCCAGCCGGGCGCGGTCGTGCCGGTCGGCAACGTCATCGCCGTCATCGGGGACAGCGTCAAGGCCGGCGCCAACGGCTCGGCGTCCAACGGCAGCGGGGCGGGTGGGGCGAAAACACCCGGCACAGCCAACGGCACGAACGGCCCGGCCCCGACCGACGGCGGGGACACCAGCGGCGGCGAACAGGCCGTGCACGGCGGCGAAGGCACACAGTTCAAGGTGGACAACAGCGACGACAAGGACATCCAGAACCTCGCGCCCTCGGTCCACAGCCACGAGCCGACCGGCCGGACCGAGAACATGACCTACGCCGACGCGATCCGGCTGGCCCTCCAGGAAGAGCTGGACCGCGACGAAAAGGTCTTCATGCTCGGCGAGGAGATCGGCCAATATCAAGGCACGTTCAAGATCACCAAAGACTTCCTTCAAAAGTACGGCCCGGAGCGCATCGTGGACACGCCGATCTCGGAGGCGGGCATGGTGGGCCTGACCTGCGGGGCGGCCATGATGGGTTTGCGGCCCATCATCGAGTTCATGACGCTGAACTTCGCCCTGGTCGCCTGGGACGGCATCATCAACCACATCGCCAAGATCCTCTACATGAGCGGCGGCCAGTTCAACGTCCCCTGCGTCCTGCGCGGGCCGGGCGGCGTGGGCGTCCAGCTCTCCGCCCAGCACTCCCAAGACCTGGCCCACTGGTACGCGAACACGCCCGGCCTGAAAGTGGTCGTCCCTGCCACGCCCGCCGACGCCAAGGGCCTGCTCAAAGCCGCCATCCGGGAC
>CAXTWM010000316.1:0-5916 GCA_964247915.1 uncultured Armatimonadales bacterium
GGCGCGGCCCGCCCCCGTGGTCTAAACCCCCCCCCCCCCCCCCCCCCCCCCCCCTCCCCCCCGGGGGCCTTGTGGCCCCCGCGCCCCGAGGGCGTCATCCCCCGCGCCCCGGCGGGCTTCAAGGTGGAGCTGTTCGCGTCGGGCCTGAACAACCCGCGCAAGATCGTCACCGCCCCCAACGGCGACCTGTTCGTGGCTGAAAGCGGCGCGAACCGGGTCACGATTCTGCGCGCCCGCGACGGCGCGAGCGCCCCGTCCGCGACCTCGGTGTTCGCCGACGGCCTGCGCCAGCCGTTCGGCATCGCCTTCTACCCGGCGGGGCCGAACCCCCAGTACGTCTACGTCGCCAACACCGACTCCGTCGTCCGCTTCGCCTACCACAACGGCGACTTGAAGGCGACGGGCGAGGCGGAGGACGTGGTCCCGACCGGCATTCCGGGCGGCGGGCGGCTGCGCGGCGGCGGGCACTGGACGCGCGACCTGGCGTTCTCGCCCGACGGCAAGATCCTGCTGGTCTCGGTCGGCTCGCACTCCAACAACAACAACCCGGACACCGACCCCGAGGAGTTCCACCGGGCGGACATCCTGCGCTACACGCCGGACGGCAAGTTTCAGGGGATCTATGCGTCCGGCATCCGCAACCCCGTCGGCATCGCGTTCCAGCCCGGCACGGACACGCTCTGGACGTCGGTGAACGAGCGGGACACCTTGGGCGACCACCTCGTCCCGGACTACGTCACACACGTCACGCCCGGCGCCTTCTACGGCTGGCCCTGGTACTACATGGGCGACCACCACGACCCGCGCTACCCCGACGCCCACCCCGAGCTGGCCGGCCACGTCACCGTCCCCGACGTGCTCCTGCAATCGCACTCGGCGAGCCTGTGCCTGACCTTCTACCCGGCCCGCCCGACGGGCGCGTCGGCCTTCCCCGCCCCCTACCGGGGCATGGTCTTCGCCGCCGAGCACGGCTCCTGGAACCGGGCCAACCGGACCGGCTACAAGGTCATCATGGTGCCCGTGGTCAACGGTAAAGCGACCGGCGAGTACCAGGACTTCCTGACCGGCTTCGTCACCAACGAGGACGCCGTCTGGGGCCGCCCCGTCGGCGTGACGGTGGCGCACGACGGCAGCCTGATGGTCACCGACGATGGCTCAAACTCCGTCTGGCGCGTCTCCTACACCGGCAAGTAGAGGGGCGCATAAGAAACGGGCGCGGCTCCCCCCTGAGACATCAGGGCGAGGGGCCGCGCCCGTTTCTTGTTGGCCGACAGTTATTCTTCCCGCTTAATCTTCCAGAAGTTCGGGTTTTGTGGCTGCGGTCGGAGTGGGGATGGTCGGCCCTGTGTCACCGGCAACCGACAAGAGGGTCGGAGAGAGGGCCTTGTCGATCTTCTCTTGCAGGACCGAGAGAATGACTTGCAGCTCGACCTTTGCTTCTGCGGCGTTGCCGAGGCTGGTCTGCACACCGGCGCTGTCCGTACTGATCCTCCGCGCGAGTTCCAGCTTATAGCCTGTCTCCTGCTCGGTCAGGGAATACGAGTGGAATTGCATCGTGTCCCCGATCTTGGCAGCCCCGATGTGGCCGAAGGAAAAGCTTTTGACCATCTCCGCCAGGAAGTGGTCCTGCACCACGAGGACGAAATGGCGGCCTACATGCTCGAACGTTTCCACCTTGTGGTGGAGCTGAACCAGGATCGTTTTGCCGCTCATCTTCCAGTTCATGCCGTAGCTTTTGTCCTCCGGCGGCGCACCCACGAGGCCGCGCGACGACAGAAACTGCTGGCGCGTCGGCCAGACCGTCCCCGTCGTATCAACCGCCTGGAGTTCGATGCCCACGAAGTCAACGACCTTCCCCCTGCGGGTCGCGACGAGGCAGTAGTCAACGCTGCCGCCCGGTATGGTGACTTCCGAAACGACATGATGTTCGTCGCCCGGCTCGCTGTGGGTGAGCAAGTGCAGGCAGTCCGTGAACACCTGCCGGCGCTCCAAAAACCGGAACGGGCAGATGATAATGTTCTTGGGGTTCTTGGCGTTGTGCCCGACCGTGCAGGTGCCGATACTGACGTCCGGCTCCGTCTTGCGGCGCTTGGCGCAGCGCCTGCCGATGTAGCGGCAATGCTGCTCCTGAACCACCCCCGCCCAGTCCACGCCTTGCTGGGACGTCGGGTGAGTATACAGCTCCGCGATGCCGCGTCCACTCCCCTTTGCGCTCACAATAACCTCCTTGTCCGTTCCCCGGCTAACGACGTATACTCTGCGGAGAGATCAATCCCGATGGACTTGCGTCCGAGCCGACGCGCAACGGCGTTTGTTGTCCCGGTCCCACAGAACATGTCCAGGGCGATGCCGTCCGGGGGGCAGGTCGCCAGGAGCGGGATGAGGCACAGTTCTTCCGGGTAGGGGGCGTAGTGGCACGATCTGCCCGGCGCGTCTTCCGGCAGGATGGCCCAAACATCGCTCGGCTTCGTCCCCTGCGGGTCGTACTTCAAGAAGTAAAAGCCTTTGTCGCGCAGTTCCTTGGCACGGCCCGACACGCGCGCCGAGTCGGAATGGGTCGTCCGGTGCTGACCACGGATTACCATGCGGAAGTCGTGCAGCGCTCCTGCCCGCACGTCATCCAGTACGCTCGTCAGGGCTGCGGTTGCCGCGTCCTTTTCTTCATCATTGAGGGCAGTAGAAAGTTCGATCTGCCTTCTGTAGCGCTTCCCTGAGACGCCGGTGGCCGAAACAACCGCGCCGTTGACGACCTTTGACTTCCGGGGGTCGGCCTTGATCGCGTTCGCATCATAGTAGAAGCCTCTGGCCTTCTTCGTGAAGTGGAACACGTCTTCATGGACGTTCCGCAGCTTATCCCCGGACTGGTCGAGGCCGCCCTTGATCTTGTCCCAGATGACGCTGTTCCTGAGCACCCAGCCCTGCTCATCGATCATCGCCAGCGCGATGCGCCAGGGGAGGCCCAGCAGACTCTTTCCTTGATAAGTGTCGCCGATGTTCAGCCAGAACGAACCCGTCGGCTTCAGCACCCGATGAACCTGCGCGAAGATCGCCAGCAGATTAGCTCGGTACTCGGCAGGGGTTTTCTCCTCACCGATGCCGCCGGAGGGGTACTCGCGCTGCCCCCAGTAGGGCGGGGAAGTCATGCAGAAATCTATGACGTCATCCGGCAGTTCCCTCAAAACCGCGCAAGTATCTCCCGTGATGAACAAGGGGTCAACCATAGGACTGTTGATGTAGCTGAGTGTGGTGGCAAGGTAACTCATCATGGGGTATGGTTTCGGCGGCGCTCCCCGTTCTTCCTGCCTCATGGGCGAGCGCCAGGACTTCCTGACCGGCTTCGTCACGGACGAGGATGCCGTCTGGGGCCGCCCCGTCGGCGTGACGGTGGCGCACGACGGGAGCCTGATGGTCACGGACGACGGCTCCAACAGCGTGTGGCGCGTCAGCTACACGGGCAAGTAAGGCGATGGAAAGCAAAGAACGGGTGCGGCCTGTGGTTCCGGCGAGGGAACGTGTGGTATAATGGCGTCACCATGAACAAAGTCCACAATAGAGTTCACCCCAAGCCGAAAGGCAGCCTGGGCAACGGGCATGAGGGTAACCGTGCGGCGCAGCAAGGCTCAAATGGAGTCTCCGGGGGGCACTCGCCGCAGGACGATCCGGCGGCGGAAGTGCCGGAAGTGTTTCAGATGCCGCCCGTGCCGACGACCCGCGTCCGTGCGCGTGTCCGTCACGTCGGGCCGGCCCCATTTGTGTTCGTGGATGAACTGTCTGGGTAAGGTGGGCGCAAGCGCATGACCGCATCGGTGCCGGATGCCTGGTACGAGATGGTGGAAGGCGGGGCACTGGAGCAGGGTGATCTGCTGTTCCGGTGTCCCGTTTTCGTTCCGACGGCGCTGACCTTCCCCCTCGAAGATGAGGGACCACTGATTGACATTCAGTATTTTGATGTCCTCGTGATGACGCAGTCCTGTGACTTGGGCAACAACAAAACCCCAGACGTCGTTTTGTGTGCCCATTTCGATCTTGAGGAGGCCCGGCGTCTGGACCCCCTGTTCGCCAAAAGGGATGCGCTCCCTGAGATTCAAAAAGGCCGCCGTCCCCGCTACACCCTCCTGAACCGTTCCAGCCTTTCGGACCCGCCGCTGGGCCTGCGGATCGTGGACTGCGGCAAGGTGTTCTGCCTGCCGTTCGCCTTCGTGCAGGCGCTGGCGGCCCACCAGGGGCCGCGCCTGCGTCTGCGCCCCCCCTACCGCGAACACCTCTCCCAAGCGTTTGCGCGCTTCTTCATGCGCGTCGGCCTGCCGCAAGACATCCAGATCTGAAGTGACGGGCGAGTGCCAGGACTTCCTGACCGGCTTCGTGACGAATGAGGACGTCGGCTGGGGCCGCCCCGTCGGCGCGTCAGCGATGCAGCGAAGTAAGGGGGACGGAAAGCAAAGAATGGGCGGTTTATGGTTATGGGGGAGCCGTGTGGTACAATGGGGGTCTATGAGGAGACAAACATGGAAATAGTGGCGACGGGCTTCGGCGGTCCCGACGTTTTGAAGGCGATCCCCTCGGAGGCGCGCCCCCCCGGCAGAGGCGAGGTCACGATTGCCGTGCGCGCCGCCGCCGTCAACCACCGCGATCTCAAGATGTACGAGAGCCGGGATTACACCGAACGCAGCGGACGGGAAGCGCCCACGTTTCCTCTGCAACTGGGCGTTGAAGCGGCCGGCGTCGTCACCGAAGCGGGGCCGGAGGCGGCAGGCATGGCCGGCCCCATCCTCGCCGGGGATGAGGTGATCGCCTACCGGATTGACGGGGCTTACGCGGACGCGATCACGGTCTCGGCGGCTCAGGTCGTGCCGAAGCCGCGACAACTGAGCTGGGAGCAGGCCGCCGCCCTCATGCTGACGGGCACGACCGCCGTTCACGCCCTGGCGGCGATCCGCGCGCGGCCGGGCCAGACCATCCTCCTCCATGCGGCGGCGGGGGACGTGGGCCTTTCCGCGCTGCAACTGGCCGCGCTCGAAGGGATCCGGGTGGTCGGGACGGCCGGCGAGAAGGATTTCGGCCTGCTCCGTCGGTACGGCGCGATCCCGGTGCGCTACGGCGAGGGCCTCCTGGACCGCGTGCGCGCGGCGGCCCCGGAAGGGATCGACGGGGCGCTCGACCTGGTCGGCACGGACGAAGCCGTGGATGTTTCGCTGCAACTGGTCCGGGACCGCTCGCGCATCGCGACGATCGTCGCGTTCGAGCGCGCGAAGCGGGATCACTTTTTGGCGGTGGGGGGTTCCTCGGGTCAGGACCCCGCCGGCTTGGCCGTCCGCGACGCCGCGCGGCTGCGCCTCACCGCTCTGGCGCAGGCGGGCGCTTTCGATGTCCGCATCGCGCAGACCTTCCCTCTCGCCGAGGCCGCGGACGCCCACCGCCTGCTCGCGAAGGGCGGCAAAAGCGGGCACATCGTCCTGCTGCCGTGAGGCAGGCCGTCTCCTATCTTCCAGGCGCCCGCTTCTTCATGCGCGTCGGCCTGCCGCATGACGTTCAGCTTTAGAAGACAGTCAGCTCTAGAAGACTGTAGACCTCTTGCATAAGTCCGACCTGCCCCTGAAGGCCGGGTTCTTCAGGGTCGGGTGATACTTGCCGGGCCGCTCGGGCTGGTGAACGGGCGCGGCTTCCTGAAAGGGAGGCCGCGCCCTTTTCCGCCCCGCAGCGCTGCCGGTTGTCTCGGCGCGGTCTGTGTGCTATACTCTTGGGGGCCGCGCGGGGCGGCGAGCGAGGGGACTTGGGGTGATGACGGATGGCGGCCAGGGTGCGTCGGAAAGCTATTCGGAAAACGATTCGGTGAGGCGTGATCCCCCGGCGGGGCGGGCGCACCTGCTGTGGGACAACGGCCACGGGACGGCGGCGGTGTGGCGGCTGGACCCGGCG
>CAXTWM010000317.1:0-5884 GCA_964247915.1 uncultured Armatimonadales bacterium
GCCCAGCCGCCCGCGCCGTAGAACCCCCGGCCCCCGCGCCTCATGCCCCCAGGATTGGGGGCTAGGGGGCCTTGCCGTCTTCCATCACGAAATGAAACCGCGTCTCGTGCTGCTGGGCCAGCAGCAGCGCCCGCTCGATGGCTTCCAGGTCGGCGATGACGGCTTCGGTCCGCAGGCCGGGGTCGTAGATCGCGGCGGCGATGCTGCCCGGATCGGACCGGACGGCAGCCAGGGCGCGGCGGACGACGGCCAGCCCCAAAGCCGCCTCGTACCACTCCGGCGGGTCGAAAACCAGATCGTTTAGATCCTCCGCCCCGTCTTCCTCATAAGGGTACACCATGCCCACCGCCAGGGCGATCTCCGTGGGGTCCACGCTGACGAAGTCCGTCAGCGTCGCCAGGACGGGGTGCGCCTCCACGACCCGTGCCAGGGCCTTGCCGGGGATGTCGGCTCCGACGCCGGGGACCGGCTGTTCCCACACGGGGTAAAACTTCGCTTCCATAGCCCCCATTCTACCCCAGGCCCGCCGCCTGCTTGGCATACCCCGCCGCCGTTCCGGGAACAATAACGCGGCCCGCCCCGCAACCGGGGCGGCGACCCTGTTATCAAAGAGGAGTTCTCTCAATGACGGTCACTTTAGCCCAAAGCACGACGGCGGGGGGCACACTGGATGAGACGACGGATGCACTGGAACGAAAAGGCGTCCGCGACCCGGCGCGCTGGGCGGCGACATTGGTGTCCGCCGTTCTCGACGTGCCGCACATAGAACTGCCCGGTCGTCGGGCGCAGGCATTGACGGACGCCCAGGCCGCCCGCCTGCGCGACCTGGTGGGGCGGGTGACGCCGGACGCGCCGGTCGCCTATCTGGTCGGGCGCGCGCCATTTTTGGACGGCGACTTTGAAGTCACGCGGGACACCCTCATCTGCAAGCCGGACACCGAACTGTTCGTCGAACTCGTGCTAGCCCAGGTCGCCGAAGAACCTTTGCCCCCCGCCCCGCACGTCCTGGAACTGTGCGCCGGCAGCGGGTGCGTCGCCATCACCTTCGCCCGCCGCCTGCCGGGTTCGCGCGTCGCCGCCACGGACATCTCCCCCGAGGCCCTGGCCGTCGCCCGGCGCAACGTCGCCCGGTATGGCCTGGAAGACCGCGTCGTTCTGGGGCAGGGCGACCTGTGCGCGCCCCTGCCCGACGTTTCCGGGGGCCGCCCGTTCGACCTCATCGTGTCCAACCCGCCCTACATCCCGACCGAGGCGATCCCCGGCATGGGCCGGCACGTCGCCGAGCACGAGCCGCGCCTGGCCCTGGACGGCGGCGCGGACGGCCTGGACCCGCACCGCCGCATCCTCGCCGACGCCCTCCCGTTCCTCGCCCCCGGCGGCCGGATGTTCCTGGAGCACGAGCACTACCACGGCGAAGCCGCCCGCGCCCTCGCCGCCGCGCACCCTGAATACGAGGACATCCACACCTTCCAGGACGCCAACGGCAAAGACCGCGCCCTCTTCGTCCGCCGCCGCGCCTGACACTGCGACTACGAAGAAGCGGCCCCGTCTACTGGACGAGGCCGCTTCTGTTTTAGTGTATAATACGGCAAGGAGGGAGAGCTATGATCCGCACCGTGGAAGCGACCATTGATGAGCAAGGAACCGTGCTTCTCCAGGAGACCGTTACGCTCACCGGGCCGCACCGTGCCCTCGTCACCATTTTAGAGGAAGAACCCCATCCTAACGCGACGGCGCTGCTGAGTGAGGCGGCTCTGGCCGAAGACTGGAACCGACCCGAGGAGGATGCCGCATGGTCCCATCTTCAGCCGGCGCGGTCGTAATGGTGCCGTTCCCGTTTTCCAAAAGAGATTATTCATGCATGTGAAAGCGAATGATGCAATCCAGAATATCCTCCACGGTCTGGAACAACACTCGGCGCTCCAATCCCTAGTTGACATCGTGCCTGCTGTCGCGGAGCTAAGTCACGATTGGCACGATACCCCACACTTCACGGCCTGCGAAACATCCACTGGCCTCCAGGTCGTCATCAAGGCAGGTGTCACTGAGGCCGAGATGTACTGGACAGAACATCTCTCGTCCGCTGACGCTGTTTTGTTCCCGAAGGTGTTCGCGGTGAACTGCCTCCCGGCGCGTGCGGGCCGGGGACCTGTCGGATTTATCGCCTCCGAGCGAATCCCATACACCCTGATCGGCCCAGCATGGGAAGGAAAACAGTCGGACATGCTGCTTGATGCAGTCACAGCGTTTTACCAAGCGGCGCGTGGCATCGCCCGACACCACATTTCCCCTCTACCACTCGAAGAGGTTCAGCGGTGGCTTCCAGGGGGAGGCTCGGAGCACCCGCCCGGCGACTGGCGCGCTGTGCTCGACCACGTTGAGGAGGACTATGCCTGGCTCCTGCAAACCTGCCCCTTTGAAGTCTGTCATGGCGATCTGCATGTCGGCAACGGACTCTCCCGCACCCCGCCGCCGGATGGGACTGCCTTGCTGATTGATCTGAACCCTATACTCCAGCCCTGGGTGTTTGACGCCGCCTGGGTCGAGGTCTGCGCGTGGAGTGACCACCGGCGGCGCGGCACCGGATACACGATCCGGCAGCTCGCCGAGCGGCGCGGCAGTCTAGGCCTGCCCGCCCTGCCCGCAGACGTACAGGAAAAAGCGGGCCGTATCGCGCTCGCGTGGCTTGCGATACGGCTTTGGGACCCCGACCATCTTGAGTTCATGCCGGGCTTCAAGGAGGCCACAGAAGCCCACATCAACTCCGGCGCAACTGTACAGCGTTAGGCAAATCTCTGACTGTTTCCGTCGCCGGCGTCAGCAAAAGATCGGCCCCGTCCAGTGGACGGGGCCGCTTTCTTGCGTCGGCTGTCAGTCCAGGTTGGTGGGCTTGCCGACCTTGATCAAGACGGTGCCGTGGGCGGGGACGGGAACGGTGAAGCCGTCCTTGAAGGCGCCCAGGTCCTTGCGCTGCCAGAGGTCGCGGACGGGCTGGCTGCCTGAAAGGCCGAGCTGGGACCACGACACGGTGATGTCGTGGCGGGCCGAGCCGAGGTTGACCAGGCCGACGGCGTGGGTGTCGTCGGCGAGGGGCCGCGCCCAGATCTGGGCGTCGCCGATTTCGGCGATGCGGCCCGCCGGGCGGCCCAGCGGGTCCTGATTCACGTCCAGAACGTCGTCGTTGGTCAGCAGGGCCTTGGTGAAAGCATCAAGGCGGGTCAGGTCGCAGCCGATCAGGAGCGGGGACGACAGCAGGCTCCACATCGAGATGTGGGTGATCTGCTCGTTCGGCTTCAGGCGCGTCGGGTGCGTGTTGCCGAAGCCGACGATGCCGACCATCAGCATGTCCGGGTCGTTCCAGTAGCCCGGCCCGACGTACTTCTCGTGCCCGTTCTGGCTGGTGAAGATGCCGCGCACGCTGCCCCAGTTGTCCTGGATGTCGCCGGTCGTCCGCCAGGCGTTGCCGCCGATGCTCGGCCCCCACTTCCAGACGTCCGCCATGCCGTACTGGCACAGGCTATAGAGGATGTCCCGGTTGGTGCTCCGCAGGGCCGCGCCCATGAGGCGATAGGGCTTGACCTGCCGCTCCAGGCCCTCGCCCGTCGCCACGCTGCCGTAGGAGCACCAGTCGTACTTGAGGTAGTCAATGCCCCAGCCCGCGTAGGTCTGAGCGTCCTGCTGCTCGTGCTGCCAGCTCCCCGTGTAGTTGCCGCAGGTCTTGGGGCCAGGGGACGAGTAGATGCCGATCTTCAGCCCCTTGGAATGGACGTAATCGGCCACCGCCTTCATGTCCGGGAACTTGTCGTTGGTCTGGATGATCCCGTTCGCGTCGCGCCCGGCCTCCCAGGTGTCGTCAATGTTGACGTACTGGAAGCCGTGCGCGGCCAGCCCCGCCGAGATGAGCTGGTCGGCGGCGTCGCGCACCTTCCCGGCGTCCACCCGGCCCGCCCAGACGTTCCATGAGTTCCAGCCCAGCGGCGGCGTCAGAGCCAGCGCGCGGCTGCCGCCGACGACTGTGAGCGACCGGGAGGCCGACCCGCGCGGCCCGCGCACGGTCAGCCGGACTTTCGTGGACCCGATGCCTTGCAGCGCGCCCGAAATGATGCCCGTCTTGGGGTCCAGGGTCAGCCCGGCGGGCAGGTTCGCGGCCCCAAAGGTCAGCGGTCCTTCGCCCGTGGCGGGGATCATAAATTCAAACGGCTTGCCCGGAGTCGCGCCCGTGATGCGCGGGCCGTGGATGGCGGGGACGGGCGAGTCGGCTCCCATGAAAATAGGCATGGGCGGTTCATCAACAAAAACGTCCGAGATCGTGAAAGGTTTGGCCGCCGCACTAGGGGCCAGGGTCAGCAGGGCACCGGCCCAGTCGGCGTGGTCGCTGTCGCCGCCGTCGCCTCCATCGGTGACGACCAGGGCCATCCGCTTCGCGCCGGTCAAATCCACGGAAATCGGGACGGGGGCGTCGCCGCCATGCAGGACAGGCGTTTCCAAGGTCTTTTTGCCGTCCACAAAGACCTGGAACTGGACCGAGCCGTGTCCCTTCTTTTCATCGTCCACACCGGCCATCGCCTCAAACTTCGTGGCGCTGCCCTGAAGGCTGACCAAAAGGCGGGAAGCGGCGTGCGTGCCGAAGCCGTGCGGATAAGTGATACCGTTGAGGATCAAGGGGTTGCTGTCCACGGACTTGCCGGCATGAGGTGTGCCATAGTCCTGAGAAGCGTTGCTCATGTTGAGCGTGTCCAGCCAAATGGCGCCGGCCGGGGCGTCGGGGGCGCGCAGGGCGGCCACGTCCTGCGCGTGAGCGGCGGTCGGGTGGATAAAGGCCGTCGCGGCGAGCGCCGCCCAAGCGGCGCGTTTCCAGAGTGGTGTGGTATTTCTCATAATTACTGCCTAGATACGAGAGCCGCGCGGCGTTTTCCTTCCTCAGCGGCAGGAAAATTTAAACAAAGTAGCGAACAGCGCGTTTGTTCCAAAGAGGAGACGGGGCATGAAAATTGATCGGCTTCCGGCGCTGATGCTCGGCCTTTTGGCGTCGCTGATGGCGGGCACGGCGCGGGCGAATGTTTATGTGGTCGCGCCGACCGGCAGCGACGGCAGTCCCGGCACGGCGGCCCGCCCCTTCGCGACGATCCAGAAGGCGGCGGACATGGCGCGGGCGGGCGACAAGGTGATCGTCAAAGGCGGCCTGTACCGCCAGGCCGTCCACCTCCACAACAGCGGCACGGCCCTCGCCCCCATCCGGTTCGTCGCCGACCCGCCCGGCTCGGTGGTGGTCAGCGGGGCGGACGTGGTGACGGGCTGGACGCGGGTGGCGGGCGACGCGCCGGTCTATCGGATCCCCTGGGACCACGTCTTCGCCATTGACTACCACAACGGGGTGCCGATTGAATTCCACCCCGAAGACGAGCCGCTGTGGGGGCGGGCCGAGCAGGTGATCGCCGACGGCCGGCAGCTCCTGCCCGCGCGCAGCCTGGACGATCTGGTGAAGGCGTGGGCGGACCACGCCAAGACGCCCGGCCCGGCCGTGCCCTCCCCCCTGCCGCATCTCGGCGGTCCGTTCGCCGGCATGTTTTCGGTGGACACGGCGCACAAGACGCTGTCGGTCTGGCTCGCCGACGGCTCGGACCCGAACGCACACACGATGGAGGCGTCCACCCGCGCCCAATCCTTCGGCGTCAACCAATGGGAAAGTAAAACGGGCGTCTCCTACGTCCAGGCGCGCGGATTCGTCTTCCGCTACGGGGCCAGCTTCCCGCAGCGCGGGGCGGTCACGCTGCACGGGTCGCACAACCTGCTGGAAGGCTGCGTCGTGGAGCGGATGGCGGGGGCGGGCGTCGCCGTGGCGGGGACCCTGCGCCGGTGCCTCGTGCGCGGCTGCGGCCAGGTC
>CAXTWM010000318.1:0-5880 GCA_964247915.1 uncultured Armatimonadales bacterium
GCCGGGAGATGGGGCGGGGCGGGTGCTCTCGGACAGGTCCTTGCGCCGGACCGTGATATTCAGCGTCTGGCCGCCCGACACGACGTAGGGGACGGCCTGCGTCACCTTCACCTCGTCGCGCTCCGAGCGCAGGCCCGTCGTCCGGGCGGACTGCATGACGGCGGCCAGGGTGGGGGGCAGGCCGGACAGCTTTTCGCCCTTCACCGTGACGGCGTAGGTCGGCAGCAGCAGGCGCGCGACCAACTCGTTGTTGCGCGGCTTCTCCGAGAACGTCTTGACGAGCTGCCCGACGTTGGCGGCGGGCGGCAGCGGCTCGCTGGACCGGATCTGGAGCAGGCCGCCCAGCAGGCTCGTCACCCCGCCGTCCGACCCGCCGCCGCGCACGCTCAGGGAGAGCGGGCCGTCGGCCGTCGCCGCAGGGATCTTTACTGAGACCATGCGCGTATACAGGGGCCGCTTGTAGGGCTTCAGGACGACGCCCACGTCCACCGTATCGCCCGGCGCGAAGCGGGACTGCTTGACGAACAGGTGGTCAATCTCCGCCGTGTCGTGCCGGTTCTGGATGGTCACGCCCATCGTGATGCTCTTGACGGCCAGCGGATAGAACGGGTTGGATGACAGCAGGTGCATCAGGCTGTCCAGGTCCTCGACGGCGGTCTGGTCAATGCTCAGGGCGTCATAGAACGTGTTGGTGCGCCGGACGTGGCCGATCTCCTCGACGTTCACGTCGAGACTGACCTGGGCGACCGAGTCGCCCGGCTGCCCATGCACCTGCGCGATGGCCGCGTCCGCCATCTGCGAGACGAGCTGGCCGGTCAGCAGCGGGTGGTTGATGATCCGCATGTGGAAGTCTTTGCGGCGCTTGATGGACTCGTCGTTGACCGAGATGGTCATCGGCACCATCTCCGGCATCGGCCCGATGACGCCGCCGACCGAGAACGGGCGGTCCTGGAAGATGCGCCCGACCGTCTTGATCGGCGCCCCGATCTTGGTCGAGTCCTGGTACGACGGGAAGACGTCCACGACATACGCCGTGGTCAGCGCGGCGTCAATCGGCCCCAGGCTGGTGAACGGGTGCCCGAACAGGAGCAGCCGGTTGCCGTCGCGGTAGGTCACGGTGCCCGTCGCCGTCAGGTCCATGTCCCCCTGCACCAGCGAAACGCCGACGGCGGAACCGGGGACCAGCGTCGCCCCGCGCGCCAGCGGGTTCGTGTCCACGTCCGCGCCCGCGCCGCCGCCCGCCATGACGTTGAAGTGGAACGGCGACAGGGACTGGTTGAGCCGACCGATGCTCTGGGCGCTCAACCCGCTCGCCATCAGCGGCAGATTGGCAGCCGAGAAGTCCGGCAGAGGCAGGTTCCCGGCGCTCATGCCCGTGGGCGGCCTGGCGCTGAGGCTGGACGGCTTGGCCGGCAGATCGGGACTCCAGGCGTCGAACATGTATTCAATGGGAGTCGCGTACCCGATGGGGTCTTTGGCGAACTGGTTGCCCAGCGAGATCGCCCCGACGAGCCGCCCGCCGATGTAGATCGGGCTGCCGCTCATGCCGTGGGCGATCTCCAGGTGCCGAGTGACGGCCGGCCCGTCCAGCACGCGGAAGGCGATGTAGTCTTTGCCCTCGTTGAACTTGGAGACCACGCCGAGAATCTCGACGCCGAAGCGGGTGATCTTGGTGCCTTTGAAGACCGAAAGCGCGTAGCCCTTCATGCCGGGCCGTAGCTCGCTGACGTGCATGAACTTCTTCGAGTCCCACTGGAGCCGCTGGGAGGGCGCGGGGTGGGTGATCGGCACGGCGGGGCGCGCGTCGGCGGTCCCTGCGGCCAGCGCGAGGGCGGCCAGCGTGGCGCCGAAGGCGAGAGAAGATTGCTTCATAAAGTAGGGTTTTTCTTGTCGCGGTCTGGGGTTATGATTGTTTAGTTACGCACTCTGGGTGTAGACTTGTTCCGGGTCGAACTCGGGCGCGGTGATCGTGCGCCACTCCTCGTCCTCGCTCGCCGCCTCACGGTAGTAGCAGGTCGGATGCCCCGTGTGGCAGGTCGCGCCGATGGGACGAGCCAGCACGAGCAGCGAGTCGTCGTTGCAGTTGACCCGCAGCGCGACGAAGTTCAGCGTGTGCCCGCTGGTCTCCCCTTTGGTCCACAGCTTCTGCCGCGACCGAGTCCAGAACGTCACCTTGCCCTCGCGCAGCGTCTTTTCCAGCGCGGCGCGGTTCATAAAGCCGAGCATCAGGACGTCCTTGGTGTCCGCGTCCTGCACCACGGCGGGGACGAGTCCGTCCGGCGCCCTGTCCCATTGGATTTGTTCCACGATTGAAGCCATAAGTTTACACCCGTAAAAAGAGCTTCCGACGGCGCAGTTCCAGCAGGGCGAGCCAGACGGCGAGGAGATACCCCAGCGTGTAGACCCAGCCGCCTCGGTACGGTCCATAATGGGCGGTCGCCGTGTGCAGCCACGCCTGCTCTAAAGTCTCGCGCGTCCCATCCGGCATCGTCCAGGTCCAGACGCGCAGGATGAACACTTTGATCAGGATCGGCCCGACATAGGCCGCGATGGCGTTGGAGCCGTACACGACCAGCGGGAACACAAGCCACCGTGTCCATTTCCGGCCGTGTGCATCTATCAGTGCGTACAGAACCGTCAGGACAAACCCGCCCAGGCCCGCCGTCCACAGGATGTACGACGCCGTCCAGACCGGCTTGTTGTACGGCAGGCTGAAATGCCATGCCCAGCCGGAAAGCGTCAGCAGCCCGCTGAACGCGAGCAGGACGACGATCTTCTCCCAGGCTCTCCAACGCCCATGCCGCAGCACGTCCCCGATAGTCGTCCCCAGCAGCACCAGGGCCGCCGTCGGCGCGACCGAGACCAGGCCGGTCAGGTGCCGGCGGTTCAGATACGCCCGGTTCAAGTACCAGATCGCGTTGGCGTCCTCGCGGAACACGCCGCGCCCCAGGCCGGGCACCGGGAAGTGCTGGATGACGGCGGCGTGCGCCGCGAGAAGCCCCACCGCGACCGGCAGCCGCAAAGGGACCGGCAGGCCGTACAGCAGCGCCCCGACGCCGTAGGCCAGGCCGATGAGCTGCAAGACGTTCAGGTCGAACACGGGCCTCTTCAGGAGGCTGGAGTCGATCAGGCAGCCCAGAAAGACCAGCGCGAAGACCCGCCCCAGCACCCGCGCGGCGTAGCGCCACCCCCCTGCACCCTTTCGGCGCGCACCCGCCGCCGAGAACGGGAGGGCGACGCCGACGATCAGCAGGAACCACGGGAAGATCAGGTCGGCGAACCGCATCCCGCCGTTCCAGGGCGCGTGGGTGAGCTGCGCGGGCGTCCGTTCGTCCAGCGCGATGTTGTTGACCAGCAGCATCCCGCCGATGGTCAGGCCCCGGAAGGCGTCCAGCGAGACCAGGCGCGCGCCGGGCAGTCGTTCGGGCTTCGCCCTTGTGGGGGAGGCCTGTTCCTCGGACGCGGGTTGGGGCAGACTAGAGACGGTCATCGGGACCTAACCCGTGGCGCTAAACCCAGTGCCGCACCAGCGTCGCCGCCCCGAGCAATGCCAGGGCGAGGATCGGCGCGCAGCCTTTGCCCTGGGCGAACTCCACCTGTCCCTTGACGTCATGGCGGGGGTTGTTCGCGGGCGGGGAGGACGAGTAATCCGGGGCGGAAATGGCGTACCGCTCCGGCGACCGGCTGCCGCGCCAGACGTACAGGCCGGCGTCGGTGTTGCTCGGCGGGTAGTTCGACGTCACCTGGAACAGCATCTCCCCGTCTTCGGCGTCCAGTCGCCCGCCCTCCCAGCGCAGCCAGCTCGCGCCGGCCTCATCGGTGACCCAGCGGATCGCCTGCCAGCCGGGCGGCGTCATCTCGTTGGTCACGGCTTCGGGGTAGGGGACGCGGCCCGACGCCCCGCCGAAGAAGTAGGGGCCGATGTCGAGCCGCGTGATCCCCGGCCCGTTCGCTTCCTCGGCGATGGTCAGTTGGTACATAAAGCCCGTCACCACCTGCATTGTCTCGACATAGGGCGCGGTAATCA
The DNA here is from genome assembly GCA_964247915.1 of uncultured Armatimonadales bacterium. Classification (GTDB taxonomy): domain Bacteria; phylum Armatimonadota; class Armatimonadia; order Armatimonadales; family Capsulimonadaceae; genus JANXMY01. Next base: position 4,028 of record CAXTWM010000318.1, read on the forward strand.
TCGGCATCTTGGGGGCAATCCTCTGGAGTGGCGTGGAATCGGGTGAAACAGGACGGGATACGATGCGCTATTGTACCAGATAACGCGCGGTTTTGCCTACGCAGTCGCAACGAAAGCGCGGACGCCCTTCCCGCGTTCTTGACTTCGCCCGCCGCCGTGTGCTATACTGACGGGCATTCGTTTCCACGAAAATACACCCACCCGCAAGTCGCACCGCCTGTGCTCTTCTCTGACGTTGAGGATGTGGCGGTGAGGATCGCATCGAGAGGATTTCACCATGGCTTACGGCGCCCCCAGCGGAGGCCCACGCGGCCCGCGCCCCGGCGGTCCGGGCGGCCCCGACCGCAACAAGAATCGCCGCTTCAAGCGCCGCAAGGTCAGTTCGCTGACCATCAACAAGATCAAGACGGTGGACTACAAGAACGTCACCCTGTTGCGGACGTTCACCGACGACCGGGGCAAGATCATCCCCCGCCGCCGGTCGGGCGCGACCGCCAAGGAACAGCGCATGATCGCCATCGCCATCAAGCGCGCCCGCGAGATCGCCCTGCTGCCCTTCGTCAAGGATTAGTCACAACGCCCCGGCCCCGCCAGGCCGGGGCGTTTTCGTTGGGAGGCCCGCATGAACCGCTCACGAATCCTCGCCGCACTTTTCCTTCTGACGGCCGCTTCCCCGGCGGCGCAGGCACAGACGCCAAAGAAGCCCGCGCCGCCTGCGCCCGCCCATGCCGACCTGCTGCAAGGCGCCCGCGCCTACGCCGCCGCCCTGCGCGCCGCGCCGGTGGGCAAACCGACGCAAACCGCCACGGTGTCCGCCTCAACGAGAGGCCCCGCCGTTCTCGGCGATCCCCACAGCATTGATCTTGTCTTCGTACCAGGCATCGTACAGGGACCGGCGCGCTGACAGAAACGCCCCGGCCAAAAGGCCGGGGCTTTGCCGCGTCTTGACGCTCCGCGTCGTGCGGCTGACCGTTTCCCGAGGGCGGCCGCTTTTTGACAGGAAACCTGGACCTATGCCGCCCACGCCCCCCACGCCGGGGCCGCTTCCGTCACAGATCAAGCAGCGCCTCCGAGCCTGGCGGGACGCCCTGGGGGAGCGCAGCCTGAGCACGTTCCTCGTCATCCAAATCCTGTTCATCTTCGGCGTCGTCCTCCAGACCGACCAGGGGCGGCTCTCGCACGCGATCGTGGACTGTTTCCAGCTCGCCCTGGCCCTGGTCTCGATGTTCGTGGTCACCGGCCTCGGCCTGACCCGGATCGTCCTCCTGCTCGGCTTCGGGCTGACGCTGGTGACGTCGTCCGTGCCGTCGCTGGACCCCACGCGTCTGCTCCACTACGTCAGCCTGCTGCTCTTCACCGGGGCGGCGACTCTGGGCGTGGCGAAGGCCGTCTTCAGCGACGGCGAGGTGACGCACCACCGGCTCCGGGGCGCGGTCGTCGTCTACCTCAACCTGTCCCTGATCTACGCCTGCCTCTACGCCGGGCTGTCCCACCTGCGTCCCGGAGCGTTCTCCCACGTCTCCCTCAGTTCCCGGCTTCAGTTCGGCCAGCTCCTCTACTTCAGCCTGGCGACGCTGACCACGACCGGCTACGGCGACATCGTCCCGCTCCACCCCATCGCCCGCAGCCTCTCCAACCTGGAGGCGGTCACGGGGCAGCTCTTCCTGGCGATGCTGCTGGCGCGGCTGGTGAACTTGCAGTTGGTCCAGCGCCAATGACCTGACCGGCCCGGCGGGCATTCCCTATGCCGCCGTCACGCCGTCAGGATCTTGTCGAGGGTGATCGGAAGCTCGCGCATCCGCTTGCCCGTCGCGTGCCAGACGGCATTCGCCAGCGCCGGGGCGACGCCGCAC
>CAXTWM010000319.1:0-5814 GCA_964247915.1 uncultured Armatimonadales bacterium
TAGCGGGGCCGGGGGTCGGACGCCGCCCGGCAGAGTAGCAGCAGGACCTCGCCCGCCGTGAAGTGGTCCGTGAACAGGACGCGGCGCTCGTCGGCCAGGCGCCGCGCCATTTCCAGGACCTCGGCGTGGGACGCGAAGGCCCGCTGCCCGTCGTAGCGGCGGATCAGGTCGCCCCAGCCGACGATCTCCAGGCGCGGGTCGGCGCGCAGGGTCCCGCACAGGCGCCGGAAGTTGTTCCCGATCACCGGCATGGAGGAGTCGGGCAGGCGCGGGGCGGGCTGCCACTCGGAGGGCGGCGGGTTCGCCCCGCCCGCGAAGTTGACCAGGTCCCAGAACTGCGTGTGGATCGCGCGGGTCGGGTGGCACACAAAGAGGCGCAGCCACTCCGCCCCCCGCCGGTCCGCCGCCAAACGCCTGTTTATCGTCGCGTCCGTCTGTGCCAGCCGGGCGGAGAACAGGGTGTCGTCGCAGAACGATTCATCAAAGACGCCCACGGCCTCGTGGTGGAAGCCCAGGCAGCCCGCGTACCAGCAGACGCTGTGGCCCGGCAGGCGCACCATGCTGTAGGCATACGCGCGCCCCATGCGCCCCGCCAGGCCCATGATCGAGGGCGACCAACTGCTGCCCGTCAGCGACCAGCCGACCAGCGGGCGGCCTAAAACGCGCTCCGCGTCCGCCCATCCCTGCCCGTCCCAGGCCCAAACCGCGTCCATGCCCTGCCGGAAGTCTTTGTCCAGGCAGATCTCGGTCGTGGTCGGGTGGACGGAGTGCCAGGTCGAATGGAACGCGACGTGGTGCCGCTTCAGCGCCTCGATCACGTCCCGTCGCCCGCGCGCCTCCCACTGGCGCCAGCGTTCACCGACCACCATGAACGAGCCGGGCAGCCCGTACTCGGTCAGGATGTCGGCGAACCGGAGCGCGGCGTCGTCGCTTTCGGGGGCAACGATGTCCTCCACATCAAAACAGAGCGCCGTGGGCAGGGGGACCATCGGGTTAGCCTTCCTCAACAATGGGATCGCGGACGATGTTCGGGTTGTCGAAATAGGAGTCGCTGTTCTCGTCATGTGTGGAGACTTCTTCGATCACGGCCCCGCCCGGCGAGCCGAACGAGTGACGGACGCCGGGGCGGAGGGTGTAGCGCTCGCCTGTTTTCAGGGCGACGGCCTCGCCGTCGGCGACCAGCTCGACCTCGCCGCGCAGGACAAAGAACGTCTCCTTTTTCAGCTTGTGGTAGTGTGTGGGGCACTCCTGCCCCGGCCACAGCGTCAGCCACTTGCTGCAATACTCCGGCTCGTTAACCCGGACGACGATGCCCAGCCCTTCCAGGGCGAACTGATCCAGCCCGAAGTCCGCGATCTCGATCTCCATGCCGTCGGCCACCGTCAGCCCGGCCTCTTCGAGCTGCCGTCGCGTTTGGGCCTGGGCGGCGACGACTTCACTGCGTTTCATGTTGGCCTCCTACTCTGCCAGAACTTCGATGGCGCTGACCGTGGCGTCCTCGTCCCGGCTGCCCGGCGCGGGGGCGACGGCGATGACCAGGCTGCCGTGCCCATCGGGATGCAGGCCCGTGAACTCCTTGATGACTGCCTTGTTCGTGCCGCCCGCTTCGGCGGAAATGTCGAAGTCTCGCAGGACGGCGCTGCCGTTCAGGGAGACGTTCTGGCGGCGCCCGCCTGCGTGCTCACCGGCGATGTCGGTGAAGTGCAGGCGCAGGGTGTGGGTGCGTCCGCGCGGCAGAACGGGCAAAGGGAGGGTGTAGGTAAACTCCCCATAGCGGTCGGTCCGGTACACGGCGGGCGGCGCGGCGTGGGTAACAGCCGTGTCTACGGTGCCTCCATGATCCCGTGTGCGTCCGCCGTGGACAAAGGCGTCGCCGACGAAACCGCCTTCTTCCTCGCCGCCGCAGTTGATGCGGAGGATCGGCCCGACGGGGCCTGGGTCGTAGGCGACGGCGGGCGAACCGGACAGCGAATAGGGGAGGTCGCCCGGCTCCAGACCGCGCTCGGGCGGCTGCGGCCCCAGGACGAAGCGCAGGCGCCCGCCCTCAGTCAGCGCCGCGTGTCCGATGCCGAGGCCCGCGTGAGCCTGGCCGTTCACCGAAACCGTCTGGACGTAGGCGTTCGCCCCGGACGCGCCCGGCGCTTCAATGGTGAGCGTCTTCCCGCCCGGCAGATGGAGACGTGCGACGGGGAAGAGCGGCGAGACGAGGACGTACTCGGGGACACCGGGGCAGAGGGGACCAAGCCCCAGCGCGTTCAGGACGTACCACGAGGCCATCTCGCCGTTGTCTTCGTCGCCGGGGAAGCTGTCCGGCGTGTAGAGTACGTCCAGCACGCGCCGCGTCCAATACTGCGTCTTCCAGGGGCTGCCCGCCGCCGCGTAGAAGTACAGGAAGGAGTGGACGGGCTGGTTGCCCTGGTCGTATTGGCCGAAGTCCACGGCAGCCATTTCGGCCATCTCATGGATGACCCCGCCGTAGGTGCCGGGGCGGAAGGTGGGCGGCTGGTACAGGAACCGGTCTAGTTTCGCGCGGACCTGGGCGGGGCCGCCCATGAGCGCCGTCAGACCCCCAGGGTCGTGCGGGACGGTGAAGTTGAACTGCCACGCGCTGCCCTCAATGTATGGGTCGCCCCAGGCATAAGAGTCAAACGGCTCCTGCCAGGTCCCGTCGGCGTTTCTGCCGCGCATGAACGTCGTGGCGGGGTCGTAGACGTGCCGGTAACTCAGGGCGCGCTGCCGGTAGTGGGCCTGGTCCTGATGCTTGCCCAGAACCCCGGCGACTTGGGACAGGCAGAAGTCGTCGTAGGCGTAGTCCAGTGTCCGCGCGGTCGCGTGGTCGTACTTGTCGGCGGGGACGTAGCCCAGGTCCAGATACTCGCGGAGCGCGATGCGGCCATAGCCCCGTTCGCCCTCTACGGGCGTGTTCGCGTGCTTGACCATGCCCGCGTAGGCCGCCTCGCGGTCGAAGCCGCCGATGCCCTTGACGCAGGCGTCGGCGATGACAGCGTCTATGTGCGTCCCGATCATGCAGGCGCGGTAGCCCGGCGACGGCCAGTTGGGCAGCCAGCCGCCCTCCTTGTAGGCGTTGACGAACCCCTGGATGATCTCGCCCAGCCGCGCGGGCTGGATCAGAGACAGCAGAGGGTAGACGGTCCGATAAGTGTCCCAAAACCCGTTGTCGGTATAAAGGACGCCTGGGTGGACCTGGCCGTCGTAGGGGCTGTAGTGGATCGGCTGGCCTCCGGCGTCCGGCTCGTGGAACATGCGCGGGAACAGGTGCGCGCGGTACAGGCAGCTATAGAACGTCCGCCGCTGGTCGTCCGTGCCGCCCTCGATCTGGATGCGGCCCAGCGTCTCGTTCCAGACGGCCTCGCCTTCCGCCCGGAGGGCGTCAAAACTTTTGCCGCCGACCTCGTGTTCCAGGTTCCGTAGGGCCTGCTCGGCGCTGATGAACGACGTGCCGATCTTCAGAAGAACCTCGCCGGACGGGAGCGGCGCGAACTCGGCCATCGCGCCGATGCCCTTGCCTTCCAGCGTCGTCTGGTCTGCCACGACGCTCCCGCCCCGCGTGGCTGCGGCGCGCTGCCAGTCCTGGTCGAAGACGGCCGCGAAGTGGCAGGCGAAGCCCTCGGGGACGCCGCCGGAGTTGAGCCGCGACTGCCCCGTGATCAGCCGCCGCTCCGGGTGCAGCGCGACCTGCGAATGCGCGTCAATGAGGACCCGGCCCGTCGCGCCAGGGGGAAACGTGAACCGGAAGACGGCGCACCGCTCCGTCGGCGTCATCTCCAGGCGCACGCCGCCCCGCCCGAGCAGCACGGACAGCGAGTGCGGGTGGACCTCCAGGTCCTCCGCCCGGTACGCCGAAGCCCGCGCCGCCGCGCCCAGCGCCGGCTCCCCCGTCTGGGCCATAATCGTGAACTGGCCGTAGTCGTTCATCCACGGGCTGGGCTGGTGGGTCGCCCGCACGCCGATGAGTTCGTGTTTCGTGGGCGCGAAGAACCAGCGCTCGTCTTCCGACGTCTGCGGCGACCAGTGGGTCAGGCCGAAGGGGCGGCTGATGAGCGGCAGCGTGTTGCCGCGCGAGAACGACGGCACCGAGTTTGTGCCTTGCAGGGGGTTGACGTAGCGGGTCAGGTCTTCCGCCGGGGGGTGGGGCATCGTTGTCTCCTTGCGCTTCTTCATTGGGACGGCCTGCGCCGACCCGCCCAGGCCGTAACCGACCGCCAGAGCGGCGGCATTCTTCAGCAGCACCCGCCGGGACAGGCCGGGTGAAATCTCAGTGGCTTCTTTCATGGGCGGGCCTGTGGAGGCGCAAGCGCGCCGAGGCCGGGCAGTGCATTGAACCGGTCGTCGAACAGCGCGTTGCCGCCGTTGTAGTTCGGCAGCCCGTCAATGGGCACCCACTCGGGCTGCCAGTAGAGGACGCCGCGCCCCAGCCCGCCGGGCGTCTCCCGGACCGCCGCCACCAGGTCCGCCAGGAAACGGCGCTGCCCTTCCGGCGTCCGCCCGTACTCGGTGTAGACAGGCTGGCCCTCCCTCGCCGTACCGTTCTGGGGAAAGGCGGTTTCGGCGATGACGAGCGGCTTGCCGTACTTGCGGGCGTCGGCAGCCAGCGCGTCCTTCAATTGGGCCAGCGTGTTCCTGCCGTCGGGGTAGTAGCTCAGGCCGATCAAGTCGAACTGGATGCCCTGCTTCTGCGCGTCCAGGTGGTCGAAAAACCACCGGGTCAGGCCCGCGTCCGCGCCGTTGTTGATGTGGACCATGATGAGTGGGGAGGGGAGCAGCGCCGCGCCCTCACGGACGCCGACAATTCCGGCCTTCAGCAGCGCGCCGTACCTGGCCCAGCCGTCCGCCTCCTCCACATGGCCGTCGGGCCAGAGCATCCCGTTGATCGTCTCGTTGCCGATCTGGACGATGTCCGGCATCGCCCCACTCTGGCGCAGCGTCGTAATCACGTCGCGGCTGTAGGTTTCCACCTGCCGCGTGAGCGCATCGAACGGCAGGTCCTTCCAGGCGGCGGGCTTGATCTGCTGGCCGGGGTCGGCCCAGGTGTCCGAGTAATGAAGGTCCAGCAGGAACTTGAACCCGGCCTTTTTGGCGCGCCTCGCCAGCGCGACGGTGTACGTCAGGTCGTTGACGTACTCCCGCTGCCCGGTGGGGTGGACCCACAGCCGCAGGCGGACGACGTTCCATCCGTGCGCCTTGAAGATCTGGAGCGCGTCACGCGGCTGGCCGCCGTCCTTGTAGGCCGCCCCGAGCTGCTCCTCACGGGCCAGAAACGACAGGTCGCCCCCGACCAGAAAGTCCGGCGTCTTCGGCTTCGCGGGCGCGGCCCCGGCGGTTGGACTCGGGAAAGCCAAGAGCAGGGGCAGCAGCAAGGAGCAGGCGAGGCGTGAGACAGCCGGTGTCATGGATCATTGCGCCTTCGCGATGCCGACGTCAACGACCTGGCCGCCGACCGTCTGATGGCAATGAACGGCGATGATGTTCTTGCCGGGGTGGAGGGCGGCCCGCGCCGCGTCGGACATTGGCAGGGGGACGTACTCGCCCGTGAAGCCGGTCGCCGAGGCGGCCAGGATGCCGTTGACGTAGACTTCTACGTCCTCATCGTGCCTCGCCAGGACGGACAGCTTGGCGGGAATGTCGGCGGGCAGAGGCACCTCGCGCCGCAGCCAGATGTCGCCGGGGGTGTCGGCCCAGGCGGTGCGGACGTTGGGGGCGTCGTGGCCGAAGGGGGCCGGGCCGGTCTTCCAGGAAGAGGCATCGAAGGCCGTCTGCGTCCAATCGTCGGCGGGTTTGGCCGTCGTGTACGAC
>CAXTWM010000320.1:0-5781 GCA_964247915.1 uncultured Armatimonadales bacterium
CGATCCAGGTCAGGACCGCCGTCACCGGCACCCCCGCCGCGCCCAGGGCCTCCATGTCCCGCAGGATCGTCCGCTCGGACACCTCCAGCCGCTCGGCCAGCGCCCGCGCGGTCAGGCGCCCGCTCACCTGGAGCAGCAGCAGAATGGAAAGCAGTCGGTCGGCGCGCATCGCGTCCCCTTTTCGCTAGAGATATTTCCTATTGTACCAGGCAAACACGACAGGGGGTGTCAGGAATAGGCGCGCATACTGAAACCCGAGAGCCGAGTCAAAAGGAGCATCCTCATGGCACAATCGGAAAAGCCGCTGCGCGGCCAAGTCGCCGTCGTCACCGGGGCGACGCGGAACGCCGGGCGCGGGATCGCCATAGAGCTTGGCATGGCGGGGGCGACCGTCTACTGCACGGGGCGCAGCGTTCGCGGAAACCCTTCCCCTTTGAACCAGCCGGAAACCATCGAGGAAACCGCCGAGATGGTGGACGAGGCCGGCGGCAAAGGGATTTGGGTGCGGGTTGACCATACCGTACCCGGCGAAGTCGAGGCGCTCTTCAATCGCGTCGCGCGGGAGCAAGGCCGTCTCGACCTGCTGGTCAACAATGTTTCCGGCGGGGGCGGCGTCGAAACCTCCTTCTTAGGGAGCAGCCTGGAGACCGGTCTTCAGCAGATCGTACACGGGGGCCACTCTCACATCATCGCCACTTACTTCGCCGCCCGCAGGATGGCTGAAGCAGGGCACGGGCTGATCCTCAGCATCAGTGACCACGAATGGGACACGTTCTATGCGATGCAGAAGGCCCTGATCAACCGGATCGCGCTCAGTGTCGCGGACGAGCTTCGCCCGAGCGGCGTTGCGGTGCTTTCCCTCCATCCGGGGGCGTTCTTCCGCTGCTTCAAGATCATGACGGAGGACGCATTGCGAGCAGCCGTGGCGCAGGACCCGGCTGTCGCTCAGTGCCACACGCCGCGCCTCATCGGCCGCGCCGTGGTCGCCCTGGCGTCCGACCCCCAGGTGCTTCAGAAGACGGGAACAGTGGTCAAGATGCGGGACCTGGTTGACGAATACGGCCTGACGGACATTGACGGAAGGCAGACCGGGGAACATTGGTAAGGCGAAAGGCAACACCATGTCACAATCAGAGAACAAGCCGCTGCGGGGCCAAGTCGCCGTCGTCGCCGGGGCGACGCGCGGGGCGGGGCGCGGCATCGCGGTCGAGCTGGGCGCGGCGGGCGCGACCGTCTACTGCACGGGGCGCAGCGTCCGGGGCAAGCCGTCGCCCAGCGGCCGCCCGGAAACCATAGACGGGACGGCGGAACGGGTGACGGCGGCGGGGGGCGTCGGGATCGCCGTCCGAACGGACCATCTCGTGGAGGAGGAAGTCCGGGCGCTGTTTGACCGCGTCGCGCGGGAGCAGTCGGGGCGGCTGGACATCCTGGTCAACGACATCTGGGGCGGCGAGGACCGGACCGAGTGGGGGAAGCCGTTCTGGGAGATGGACGCGCCGCAGGGCCTGCGGCTGCTGGAACAGGCCGTCCACACGCACCTGCTGACGAGCCGCTGGGGGGCGCCGCTCATGGTCGCCCGCAACGCGGGCTTGATCATCGAGGTCGGGGACGGCACGACCTACGAGTATCGCGGCTCGCTGTTCTACAGCCTGGCGAAAGTCTGCGTCCTCCATGCCGCCCAGGCGATGGCGGCGGACCTGCGCGAGCGCGGGCTGACGGGGATCACCGCCCTGGCTCTGACGCCGGGCTACCTGCGCTCGGAGTGGATGCTGGACCACTGGGGCATGACCGAGGAGGAGTATCAGGCGGGCGTCAAAACCGAGGGGTTCCAGTACGGCGGCACCGAGTCGCCGCACTACATCGGGCGGGCCGTGGCGGCATTGGCCTCCGACCCGAACATCGCCGCCAAAGCCGGGCAGGCGCTTTTCACCGGGACCCTGGTGGATGAATACGGCTTCGCCGACCTGGACGGCACCCAGCCTCGGTTCGGCCTTGACAATTAGCGGCGCGGCGTTCAACGGATAACTGATGTCACATAAAATCGCAGAGGCCGTGGGATCGAAAGAGCGCGTGGGAATGAATTCCTACGCTGTGGGGCGCGGACGCCTAGTGTCACCCCAATAAAGCCTCCGCCTGCGCGGACACGGATAAAACCGGAGAAGTGACCGCCGTTTTCGTCTCCACGAAGGTGGAGACTAGGCCGAAGGCCCCACAGCGTAGGATTTCCAATCCCACGCCTCTTCCCTCCTACGGCCTTCCCTGCCCTCCCTCACCCACGCCACAAGATTCCCGCCAGGCCCGCGAGGGCGACGATGCCGACGACGGGCACGCGGCGGGTCAGGGCCAGCCCGACGGCGGCCAGCAGGACCACGACGCTGCGCGCACTGACCCCCGCGCTCTGCAGGATGCCGTGCAGGGCGACGGCGAAGACGCCCACCACGGCCAGGCCCAGCCCCTGCACGAAGCCCTCCACGGCGGGGTGGTCCTGCACCCGCCGGTACAGCCGCTCCACGGCCAGGATCAGCAGGGGCGGCAGCAGGACGGCCACGAGCGCGAGCAGGCTGCCGCGCCCCCCGCCGGTCAGAAAGCCCAGGCTGACGACCCACAGCCCGGTCGGGCCGGGCGACACCTGGCCGATGGTCAGCGCCTCGCCGAACTGCCGCTCGGTCGCCCAGCCCTTGGGCAGCAGGTCGGCGTGCAGGGACGGCAGGTTGCCCGTGCCGCCCGTGGAAAACAGCGACGCCTTGAAGAAGAGCCAGAAGTAGAGGGGCCAGTTCATCCCGTCGTTCATCAGACCTCGTGCCTCGGTGCGCCCCGGCCCGTCGGCAAGCCCGGCCTGAAGGCCGGGCCTACGCCCGGCTCCGCCGGGGGCCGCCCCTTCGGGGCTTTGGAACAGCCTATCGGTCGTCGGCAGCCTGCACTACAGCCCCGAAGCCCTCCGGGTCTGCCAGTGCAGGGGCGGCCCCTCCGTGTAGCCTGTCCCTTCAGGGGCAGGGCCGGGGCGGCAGGCTTATTCTCCCGCCGCCCCCCGCGCCCGGCGGCGCCCCCACTCCCAGGCCGCGCCGACGGTGCCCGCGCCGAGCAGGACGGCCAGCACGGGCCAATGCCCCCACTGCGCCGCCGCCATGCTGGCGAGCAGCAGGGCGAGGCTGACGGCGAAGCTGCCCCGGCCCTGGCGGCGGCTCTCGAGCAGCGGTGGGCGGGCGATCTGCCAGGCCGTCACCAGCCCCAGCCCGACCGTGGCGGGGAGGATGCCGTGCAGGGCGTCCCGCACCAGGGGCGTGTCCTGGACCCGCTGATAGGAGGCCGTCAGCAGGACGGTCACGCCCGCGCTCGGCAGGAGCAGGCCCGCCAGGGCCAGGGCGATGCCGCGCGCCCCCGCCGTCCGGCGCCCGATCAGGACCGTCAGGGCCAGCAGGTTGATTCCGGGCGCGAGCTGCACCAGGGACCAGAAGCGGGCGAACTCGGCCTCCGAAACCCAGCCGTGCGTGTCCACGGCGGCCCGCCGGACCAGCGCCAGCGTCGCCGCCCCGCCGCCGAACGATTGCAGGCCCAGGGACAGCCAGACTTGGAAGAGCTTCAGGGAAGAAGGCTGCGGGGCGGGGGCAGGTTGCGGGTTGTCGGGTGTCACCCCCTATTGTAGCACAGGCCGGAGGCGCCGGGCGTGCGGAAGAGTCCCCCGGCCCGGCGGCAAGCCCGGCCTGAAGGCCGGGCCTACTATGCCTGCGGCATTACTGCGTATCGGAAGGGCCGCCCCTTCGGGGCTGTAGAACAGGCCGCCGACAAACGGCCCTCTCCGAAGCCCCGAAGGGGCGGCCTCATCCGTGTCGCCTGTCCCTTCAGGGGCAGGCCCGGCGGCCCCTTCTGCGAAAGGTCTACTGCGCGTCCACTTCCAGCGGCCCCACCGTCACATCCTCCAGGAGCACCTCCTCCTGGCCGAACTGGGTGGTGAAGGTCACACTGGCGAAGTACCGCCCGACGGCAGGGAACGCGCCGCGCGCGTTGCCGAGGCCCACGGCCTCCGTCGCCGAAAGGGACTGGCCGGGGGCCAGGGTGGTGTTCGGGCCGGCGGTCAGCTCCTGGCCGAACTCGCCCTGCGGGTAGGTGACGCCGCCGTCGGCGTTCTTGACGGTCAGCGCGTCCCCGACGCCGGCGGAAGGGGCGGCGCTCCGCCGCACCGGCTGGAAGGTGAACGCCCGGTCCGTGTTGTTGGTCAGGGTCAGCGTGTAAGTGACCACGCCGCCGCTCTTGACGCTGGTGCGGTCCTCCGTCACCGTCGCCGTCAGCCCGGAAGTCGGCAGGGTCGCCGACGCCGAGCGCGGCAGGGGGGCCGAGGGCGTGGAACCGGAGCCGCCGCACCCGGCCAGGCCGGGCGCGAGCAGGGCACCCGCAAGGCCGAGCCGCGCTTTCGTTGATCGTTTCATGGGTTTGCCTCCATCAGACCTCTGGCATAAGCCCCTTGCCTCATCCCCGGATTTCAATCCGGGGACTGCCATCCGGGGAGCAGAGGCGGAGTAATCACCGGGCATCCACTTCCAGCGGCGCGGTCGTGGCGCTGGCCGGGGTGCCCGCCGGTGTCAGGACGGTAAAGGTCACGGTGGTGAAATACTGCCCGACGGCAGGGAACGCGCCGCGCGAGTTGTAAAGGCCCACGGCTTCGCTGGCCGACACGGACTTTCCGGGGGCCAGGGTGACGCTCGCGGTGGGGGTCAGCTCTTGGCTGTATTCGCCCGCTGGGTAGGTCTGGCCGCCCGTGGCGTTCTTGACCGTCAGCTCGTCCCCGACGCCGACCGAGAAGCCGATCGTTCGCTCCGGCTGGAAGGTGATCGGCTGGGCTGTGGCGTTGGTCAGGGACAGCGTGTAAGTGAACACCCCGCCGACGGGGACCGTGGCGCCGTCCTGAGTCACCGTGGCGGTCAGGCCGTTGGGCAAGACGGCGGACACGGAATGCGGCTGTGGGGTCGGGTTCGTTGATGTGGTGCCGCCCCCGCCGCCGCACCCGGCCATGCCCGGCGCGAGCAGAACGCCGGCGGCGCAGAGAAACGCCTGTGTGGAACGCTGCATGGGATGATCCTCCGTTTCGTTATTAGACCTCTTGCCTCATCCCCGGATTGAAATCCGGGGCTTTAGCAGGGCGATTGTCACCCCAATAAAGCCTCCGCCTTCGCGGACAGAAGATGCGGCCTGGGGACAGGCCCTGAGCAGGTCCTGAGCAGGTCTTTAGTCCGCGCAGGCGGACGGATGCACTCTCAAAGACCCGGATTTCAATCCGGGGGCGCAAGGCTCCCCCCTCCTGTTCCCCCCGAGTAAGCCTTTTTCCTCCGCCCCGCGCTGTCCCAAAGAAAAACAGCGGCGAACAATAGTTTGTGCTTGACAAACAAAAGACTGTGCCTTATACTGGTACAAATCAGGTTTGGCTCCGGCCCGCGCCGGGCAGGCCGCGCCCGGCATCCCCAGGAATCTTGCCTGAAGATCCGGGCGGTTTCCGCCGATACTCATTCCATGCGCCCCCGCATCGCCTTTGCCGTCCGCAGCCGTTCGCGGGCCTGAGTCTCGTGAGCCTAAGTCTCGTCTGTTCGTGAGGAGGATTGTCTTTTGATCCGACGCCGACCCGCCCTGCTCGCCGCCGCCCTGGCCTGCGCCGCCCTTTCCGCGCCCGTCTGCCGCGCGGCTCCGACCTCGTCCGCCCCGACTCCCCCTGTCTTCACCGACAGCGAGGCTTCGCAGGCCGCGCCCGCCGCCCGCGCCGCGACCCCCGCCCGTTCCGCCCGCTTGTTCCAC
>CAXTWM010000321.1:0-5775 GCA_964247915.1 uncultured Armatimonadales bacterium
CCCCCTCCCTGCTCAATGACCTCCAGACGATGCCGCCCGCCTCCGTGGCCGAAGGGTCGGTCGTGCTGACCGTGCTGTCGCAGGCCCTGCTGAGGCCCCCGGCCGGGCGTCAGGCGGCGGAGGGCGCTCCGGCGGAAACCGCCCCACCCGAGGAGGAGGCGATCCCGACGCCGGGGGGCATCGCCGCGCGCTACGGGCGCGCGGGGCAGTGGTTCGGCCACGTCTTTGCCGTCGCGCCGCCGGCCATGACGGTTCTGAACACCAGCCCCGCCCTAGCGGACCTGCCGCTGTCCCTGCTGGCTTCCCAGCACCCCACCCCGTTTCTGATCGGCTCGTTCAGCCCGGAGCAGCTCCGGCAGGTCGCGACGACCGGGCTGGCCTTCGGCGACATGACGCCCGACCAGCAGGCGCTGACCCGGTCGCTCCTGCCCCACCCGCTGATGATCGTGCCGAAGTCGCTGGGCGAGCCGGCGGGCGTGGACTTCCAGAAGCCGGGCGCGGACATCGGCGCGCTCATCAAAGAGCAGCAGGCGGCCACCAGGGCGTATGACGCGCAGGGCCGGACTGTCTCCGACGCCGAGGCGGCCGGCGCGCTGCGCCTGCACGGGTTCCTGGCGAGCGAGTTCACCTTCGACTCGCCCGCCGGTTCCGGCATCGGCATGAGTCCCGGCGATCAGGCGATTCAGACCACCGGGGCGTATAAACTGGCGCACGGCGGCTTTGTGGACATCGCCGGGGCGGGGACGGGCGGCAACTCGATCGTCGCTTATCTCAAAGCGGAAACGGCGAACGTCCCCAAAGACGGCGACTTCAACTGGAACCGGCGCGATCTGGGGCGGTCGGTCGTGCTGCAAGGCGTCAGGACCGTGGACGACCTGACGGCGCGGCTGGCGAGGGCGACGGGGCTGGAGCTGTACGCCGACCCGCACTACGGCCCGCAGCCCGTCCTGGTCGTGGGCGACGCCGGGAAGCCGCAGGAGGCGGGGGACGTGATGCAGGCGCTGGCCCTGTGCGTCTGCGGGGCGTGGCGGCAGGTCGGGCCGGCCTATGTGCTGACCGACGACGTGCAGGGGCTTGGCGCGCGCCAGGAGTTCCTGCGCGAGATGGTGCAGACGTGGAGCACGCGACTGACGAAAGCCAGCGAAGACGTGGGCGGCCACCTGCGGGACATGGACTGGCTGCACGCGCTGCGCTTCGCCGACGGCGACCCCTGGGCGCTCCCTTCCGGTCAGTTGGAAGCCGTCATCAAGCCGCAGGGCGCCAGCGGCGGGCGTTTGGCCTGGAAGGACCTGCCCGCGCCCTTGCAGACGAGCCTGCTGGGCCAGCTCAACCACCATTTCCCCGAGGAAAGCATGAAGAGCTTCGAGCAGACGGCCCAGGCCGTCGCGCAGGCGATCAAGCCGGAGACCTCCGTCGGCGTCACGCTCAAGTTCCAGCTTGCGATCAGCCTGCCGGAGACGGGCGCGATGAAGCTCGGCGAGCCGTACCGCGTGCAGACCCCCCGCGACGCGCCCCCCGCCGCCGACGCCTCCGCGCCGGCGGGCAGCGTGCCGCTGGACAAACCCCTGCGCGGGGTCCTGTGCGCGCCGAGGACGCCCGAGGAGGCGAGGGCGGTCGTCGCCGCGCTGCCCCGGATGGGCCTGAACACGCTCTTCCTGGACGTGTTCACGAACGGGCGCACCTTCTTCCCCAACACGGCCCTGCCGCCCGCCTCCGAGAAAGCGGCGGGCGTCCTGCAAGCCACCCTGGACGCCGCCAGGCCGCTGCACATCCCCGTGTACGCCGTCCTGGACACGCTCTGCTGGCGCAAGGACGGGGCAGGCCCGCACCCCCTGCCCTGGCCCGCCGGGTTTGAGGAGGACCTGACGGTCGGCGGCGAAGCCCCCGACCACGCCGTCCAGCGGGAACTCGACGCCCACAGCACGCGCCCGGACACGGACCGCGAGTACGAGATGGCCGAAAAGGGGGCGGAGGGCTGGGCCAGCCCGCTGGACCCCGGCGTCCGCCGCCTGCTGCCCGCGCTGGCCGGCGCTCTCGCCGGGACGCCGGGGCTGGCCGGGCTGGCCTTCCAGGACACAGCCACCGTGGGCTACCGGGGCCTGGACTACGAATACGATGACGAAGGGATCTCGCTCGGCTACACGCCTGGAAACCGGCTGGCGTACCTGCGCGCGCACCACACCGACCCGGTGGACCTGTCGGCGGGCTATGACAACCTCCAGTTGTTTCTGCCGTTCGAGGGCTTTTCCACGAGCTTCGACGTTTCTCTCCCGGACTTCCGCTCTTCCAATGAAGACGCAAAAGCCTGGAACAAGGCGCGCGGCGAGGCCGACAAGGCGCTGCTCGCGGACTGCTTCGCGGCCGCCCGGCAGGCCGCGCCCGCCTTGCCCCTGTTCATGCGCGAGCGCCAGAGCGGCGTCACGTTCGATCCGTGGCTTGACCCCAGGAAGCTCAACCAGTACGCCAGCCTGAACACGCTGGATTATCCGTTCCGACAGATCACGGCCCGGAGCATCCTCTGCATCAGCTACGGCCCCATCGAGCGGGCACACCCCCGCCGCTTCGTCTGGATGGCGAAGGACTACCCGGACGAGAACGGCAGGCGCGCGGGCGGCATGGTTTTCGATCTCGTGCAGGGCGGCTCGCCGGGCAGCCTGCCGGACACGCTGGACAAGGTGGCCGTGTTCCTCCAGAAGCCCGCCCACCCCTAGAACGTAGAAAGGCCCCGGCATCCGACGGGGCCTTTCGTGCTTTTCGGTCGTGCTCCCTAACGTCCGCGCCGGGGGCGCTCTTCATCCTCGTCATCGTCCTCGTCGTCCTCTTCGAAGTGCTCGTCGTCCATGTCGTCGAGCGCGCCGGACGAGTCGGTGTAGTTGGAAAGCTCCTCGCCCCGGAAGACGGTGACCAGGAAGTCCTCGCGCTCGAACGAGGGCAGATAAGAGGAGACGATGTCGTCATCAATCTGCGCCAGAAGCTCTTCCTCGACCGAGACGGGTAGGTCGGCCTCCAGAACGAGCGTGGCGTGGACCGTGCGGCTCTCGATGGCGAAATGCAGATCAAGCTGGCCGATGCGCCGGTCCTCCTCCCAGATCAGGAAGATCTCGGAGCTTTGGGTGCGGACGAGGCGGGAAAGACGGTAATGGTAAGTGGTGTCCATAAGTGGTTATACAGAGAAAGGGGCGGGCCAGAGTGTTGTTCATGGCCCGCCCCTGACGTTATGCGGTTCGTTTCTTGGTCAGGCCGGTTCGGGGCGCAGGCTCGGCAGCCGGCGCGGCGCGGCGGGCGGAGTCGCGGCGGGCGCGCTGCCCTCGCTCGGCGGCGCCTGCGGCGAAGCGGGCGGCGCGGCGACCTGGGGCGCTTTGGCGCCTTCCATCAGGGCCAGGAAGTCCTCGCGCTCCAGCATCTCTTTTTCCAGCAGGACGCGCACGATCTCGTCCATCTTGACCCGGTTCTCGGTCAGGATCTGGCGCGAGCGCTCGTAGCACTCGTCAATGATCGAGCGCACTTCCTTGTCTATCTCGACGGCGATCGTCTCGGAGTAGTTGCGCTCCTCGTTCCAGTCGCGGCCCAGGAAGGGGTTGCCGTGCCGGGTGCCCAGGACGACCGGCCCCAGCCGCTCGCTCATGCCGTACTCGCAGACCATGGCGCGGGCCGTCGTGGTCGCGTGCTCGAAGTCGCTGGACGCGCCGGTCGTGATCTCGTTGAAGACCGTTTCTTCGGCGACGCGGCCCGCCAGCGAGGTGCTGATGCGGTCCAGGAACTCCTCGCGCGTAACCATGTACTTGTCCTCGGTCGGGTAGTTGAGCGTATAGCCCAGCGCCCGCCCGCGCGGCAGGATGGAGATCTTGTGGACCGGATCGGCGTTCGGCAGCAGCTCGCCGACAAGCGCGTGGCCGACCTCGTGGTAGGCGATCTTCTCGCGCGTCCGCTCGTTCATGATGCGCGACTTGCGCTGCGGGCCGGCGACGACGCGGTCCACGCTCTCGTTGAAGTCGTCCATGCCGATCTTGGTCTTGTCGTAGCGGGCGGCCAAAAGGGCGGCCTCGTTCACCAGGTTCGCCAGGTCCGCCCCGCTGAAGCCGGGCGTCCGGCGGGCCAGCGCGGGGGCGTTGACCTCCTCGGCCAGCGGCTTGCCGCGCAGGTGGACGTTCAGGATGGCCTCGCGGCCCCGCACGTCCGGCTGGTCCACCGTCACCTGCCGGTCGAAGCGTCCGGGCCGGAGCAGGGCCGGGTCCAGGACGTCGGGCCGGTTGGTGGCGGCGATCATGATGACGCCCGCGTTCGGGTCGAAGCCGTCCATCTCCACCAGGAGCTGGTTCAGGGTCTGCTCACGCTCGTCGTGCCCGCCGCCCAGGCCCGCGCCGCGCTGGCGGCCCACGGCATCAATCTCGTCAATGAAGATGAGCGATGGGCGGTTGGCCTTGGCGGTGTCGAACAGGTCGCGGACGCGGGACGCGCCGACGCCGACAAACATCTCCACGAAGTCCGAGCCGGAGATGTGGAAGAACGGCACGCCCGCCTCGCCGGCGATGGCGCGAGCCAGCATGGTCTTGCCGCATCCGGGCGGGCCGAGCAGCAGGACGCCCTTGGGGATCTTGGCCCCCAGCGCCTGGAACTTCTTGGCGTTCTTCAGGAATTCGACGACCTCCTGCAACTCCTGCTTGGCCTCGTCCACGCCGGCGACGTCTTCAAACGTTACTTTGGGGACGTTGTCGTTGAGCCGCTTGGCGCGCGACCGCCCGAACGAAAGGGCCTGGTTGCCGCCGCTCTGGGCCTGTCGCAGAAAGAACATCCAGAAGACGAAGATCACGCCCAGCGGCAGGACTACTGAGAGTAGCATCGCCATGACGTTGTCCGAGATCGGCGGCTTGGTGTAGCCGAATTTAGTGACCCCGTGCTCGGTGAGCAGCTCGTTCAGGTGCTCACGCTGCGGGGAATTATCCGGGCCGAGGTAGACGGTGAAGGGGGTGCGGCCGCCGTTCTGGGTCAGGTGTCCCTCGAAAGTGTCCTTGTCAAAGCTCCCATCCACCACGTTGTTGTTGGTGATGTTGGTCACGAACTGCGAGTAAGTCAGTTCCGTCGGGCTGTCCCGCTGGAACATCTTGCTGTTCGCGAAGTAGAAGTAGGTCACGGCGAGCAGCAGGAGAACGGGGACCAGGATGCGTGCGACTGTGCGATTTACGTTCAAACAAAAGCCTCCTTCCCCGCCCGGATTTCGTTGTCCGTGGGACGCGGGAAGACTTCTAACAAGCGCCTAAAGGCCGCCGCCGAGCGGAGCCGGCGGCGAAGGGTGAGTATACCACATTATTGTCGTATCGGCAACAATGCTCACCTTCTCTACGGAAACGGTCCGAAAGGCGTTCCCTTCGGGCGCTTCCTTGTCACAAGAACACCCAGGGGGGCAGCGCCGTTCCAACGCTACGATCTCGGGAAGCCGCCGCTCTGGGCTTGCCGCAGAAAGAACATCCAGAAGACGAAGAGGATGCCCGCGACGCGCCTGACTCTCATTCAATGCTCCCTCCACCCTCGCTGGGGACGAGTTCCCACGCCTCCCCGGCCCGCGCCGCCGGGACGATCTTCGCCAGTGTCCCCGCCCCCAATTCCAGCGTGTGCCGCGCGCCCGGCGCGCGGACCAGCCAGCGCCCCGGCGGCGTGTCGGGGGCGAGGCGCACCGTCTGAAACTGCTCATTCAGGAACAGCAGGTCCAGCGGGAACCGGACACACACGGTATGGACCGAGGCCACGCCCGGCAGCCACAAGCCCTCCCCCGGCCCC